>NZ_JAIQDF010000017.1:0-251352 GCF_020037055.1 Myxococcus sp. AS-1-15
TTGAGGAGGGCGCCCCAGATTTCAAAGGTGGCGGCGTCGAAGGAGGCGTTGGAGACCTGGGCGACGCGGTCCTGGGAAGACAGCTGGATGTAGTCGGAGTCGCGGACGAGACGGACGACGCCGAGGTGGGGGACGACGATGCCCTTGGGCTGGCCCGTCGAGCCCGACGTGTAGATGGCGTACGCCAGATTCGAGGGCGTCGTGAGCGTCGAGGGCGCGCGCGTGGGCAGCTTCACGAGCGTCGGCGCGAGCTCCTCCAAGCCGAGCACGCGGACTCCCTCGGGCGCTTGAATCGCTCCCGCGAGCGCGCGTGAGGTCAGCAGGATGGGCGCGCGAGAGTCCCGCAACATGAGCGAGAGGCGCTCCGCCGGATACGACGTGTCCAGCGGCAGGTATGCCCCGCCGGCCTTGAGGCACGCGAGCATCGCGACGATGAGCGACGGCGAGCGCTCCAGGTAGAGCCCGACCAGCGTATCGGGGACGACACCGAGGCCCTGGAGGTGCCACGCGAGCTGATTGGCCTGGGCCTCCAACTGCGCGTAGGTGAGCGACTCGTCTCCGAAGCGGACCGCGATGGCATCCGGCGAGGCATAGGCCTGGGCGGAGAACAGCTCATGGATGCAATGCTGGCGCGGGAAGTCGGTGGACGTGTGGTTCCAGTCGACCACGAGCTGCTGCCGCTCCGCCTCCGTGAGCATCGGCAGCTGGGTGATGCCGGTGTCGGGCTGCGTCGCGGCGGCGCTGAGCAGGGTCCGGAAGTGCCCCAGCATCCGCTCGATGGTGGCCGCGTCGAACAGGTCGGTGTCGTACTCCAGCTCTCCCGTGAGACCCGACGGCGTCTCCTCCAACGCCATCAACAGGTCGAACTTCGACGTGCCCGTCTCCACCGGCAGCGTGGTGAGCGTGAGCCCATCGAGCGACGCGGACGCGGTGGCGGACTCCTGCAGCGAGAACATCACCTGGAACAGCGGGTTCTGGCCCAGGTTGCGCTCGGGGTGGAGCGCTTCGACCACGTGCTCGAAGGGCAGGTCCTGATGCCCGTAGGCGCCGAGCGAGACCTCGCGCACGCGCTGGACGAGCTGTCGGAAGGTCGGCGCGCCGGACAGGTCCGTGCGGAGCACGAGCGTGTTGACGAAGAAGCCGATGAGCCCCTCGAGCTCCGGACGGTTGCGGTTGGCGATGGGCGTCCCCACGCAGACGTCCGTCTGGCCCGCGTAGCGGCTCATCAGGACGTTGAACAGGCTCAGCACCGTCATGAAGAGCGTGGTCCGCTCCTCGCGGCCCAGCTTCTTGAGCGCGTTCACCTCATCCAGCGGAATGGAGAACCGCGCCGCCCGGCCCTGGTGGCGCTTCACTGGCAGGCGCGGGCGGTCCGTGGGCAGCGTCAGCAGCGGCGGCGCTCCGGCGAGCTGCTTCTTCCAGTACTCGAGCTGCTCACGGACGGCGTCACTCCGGAGCCACTCGTTGTGCCAGAGCGCGAAGTCCGCGTACTGGAGCTTGAGGGGAGCAAGGGAGGGCTCGGTGCCCAGCCGGAGGGCGCTGTAGAGCGCCCCCAGCTCGAAGAAGAAGACGGACATCGACCAGCCGTCCGAGACGATGTGATGCATCGCCAGGAGCAGGACGTGGTCCTCGGGGGCCACGCGCAGCAGGGTGGCTCGGACGAGCGGGGCCTGGCTCAGGTCGAACGGCTTGCGAGACTCCTCCGTCGCGAGGTCCCGGAGGCGCTGCTCGCGCTCCACTTCGGACAGGCCGCCGAGGTCGACGACCTGGAGGTCCAGGGACAGCTCCTCCGCGATGAGCTGAAGGGGCTCGTCCCTCTGGACGGTGAAGCAGGTGCGCAGCGACTCGTGGCGGCGCAGCAGCTGGTTCAGGGCCACGCGCAGGGCGCGTTCATCCAGCGGCCCCTGGAGGCGCACGAAGACCGGCACGTTGTACTGCGCCTGACCCGGCTCCAGGCGGTCGAGGAACCAGAGCCGACGCTGCGCGGAGGACAGCGCGACCTGATTGCCGCGCGAGGTGTTTGGCGTGATGGCCTGCTGCGCGGGCGCGTCCTTCTTGAGCGCGGCGAGCGACGCCCGGGCCTTGGCGTTCAGGATGCGGTCCGAAAACTTGCTCATGGATGAAGGTCTCGTTCTTCGAAGAGAGGCGCGGCGCTCAGTCGAGGGCCGCTTCGTCGGGCTGGGACGACAGCGAGAGGACCAGCTCCGCGGTGCGAAGCAGCTCCTCCCGGTCCGCCGGGGGATTCAGGAGGGCCTCCGAGAAGGTCGCGACCGTCGGATTCCCGAAGAGGACTCGCAGCGGGACGGTGACCTGGAGGATCTCCTGGACCAGGGAGATGAAGCGCGTGGCGAGCAGGGAGTGGCCGCCCAGCGTAAAGAAGTCATCGTGCGCGCCGAGGCGTGAGACGTTGAGGATCTCCGCCATCAGCTCCGCCACGACCTTCTCCACCGGAGAGCCGGGCTCGACGAAGTCATCGGTCCGCGAGCCCTCCGCGTCGGGCGACGGGAGCGCCTTCTTGTCGACCTTGCCGTTGGGGGACAGCGGCAGGGCCGCGAGACAGACGAAGGCCGACGGGACCATGTACTCCGGCAGCGAGCGCTTGAGGCTCTCGCGCAGGTCCGTGCTGGAGGGCGGCTGCGTGGAGGTGAAGTAGGCGACGAGCCTCCGGTCTCCCGGCACGTCCTCGCGGACGATGACGACGCACGCGTCGACCGAGGGCTGCGTGAGCAGGGCGGCTTCGATTTCACCCAGCTCGATGCGGAAGCCACGGAGCTTCACCTGGTGGTCGCGTCGGCCGACGAACTCCAGATGGCCATCCGGCAACCGGCGCACGATGTCGCCCGACCTGTAGAGCCGGCCCCCGGTCGCGAAGGGGTTCGGGATGAAGCGCTGCGCGGTCAGCTCGGGCTGGCGGAGGTAGCCGCGCGCCAGGCCTTCGCCACCCAGGTACAGCTCACCCGGGACACCGACGGGCACGGGCTGGAGCGCGTCGTCGAGCACGAAGGCGGTGGAGTTGGAGAGCGGGACGCCGATGGGCACCGAGTGCACGGGCAGGGGGGCCCGGGGGACGAGATGCCACGTGCTGAAGGTGGTGTTCTCCGTGGGCCCGTAGACGTGGAGCAGGCGGGAGGGGGGACCGCCGAGGAGGACGGAGCGGACCGCGCCGGCGTCGACGTTCTCGCCACCGAAGAGCACGGTGGACAGCGTGGAGAAGGCGCCCGGGACCTGGTTCGCGAGCTGGTTGAACAGCGCGGTCGTGATGAAGAGGACGGAGACCTTCTCGTTGCGCAGGTACTCGACGAAGAGCGGAGGGGACAGCGAGACGTCGCGAGGGACACCGATGAGCGCGCCGCCGTTGAGCAACGCACCCCAGATTTCAAAGGTGGCGGCGTCGAAGGAGGCGTTGGAGACCTGGGCGACGCGGTCCTGGGAGGACAGCTGGATGTACTCGGAGCCGCGGACGAGGCGCACGACGCCGAGGTGGGGGACGACGATGCCCTTGGGCTGGCCCGTCGAGCCCGACGTGTAGATGGCGTACGCGAGGTTCGACGGCGCGGTGTTCGTCGTGGGCGCCGTCGTGGGCTGCCGGGAGATGGCGCGCTCGTCGGAGTCGAGCTCGATGACGTGCAGGCCATCGGGGACCGGGAACTTCCCGGAGAGCGCCTCGGTGGTGACGAGCAGCGGCCCCCGTGCGTCCTGGAGCATGAAGGCCAGGCGCTCGGGGGGATAGGACGTGTCCAGCGGCAGATAGGCACTTCCCGCCTTGAGACACGCGAGCATCGCGGTGATGAGCGTGGGGGAGCGCTCCAGGTAGAGGCCGACGAGCGTGTCCGGACGGACGCCGAAGGACTGGAGGTGCCAGGCGAGCTGGTTGGCGCGCGCCTCCAGCTGGGCGTAGGTGAGGACCTCTTCACCGAAGTGGAGCGCGATGGCCTCCGGCGTGGCCCGGGCCTGCTCGGAGAAGAGCTGGTGGATGGACTGGTGCCGGGGGAAGTCGGTGGAGGTGGCGTTCCAGTCGACGAGGAGCTGCTGGCGCTCGGCGTCGGTGAGGAGCGGAAGCGCGGTGATGGAGACGCCCGGGTGTTGGACGGCGGAGGCGAGCAGGGTCTGGAAGTGGCCCAGCATGCGCTCGATGGTGGTCGCGTCGAACAGGTCCGTGTCGTACTCGAACTCGCCGACGATGCCGGTGGAGGTCTCCTCCAGCGCCATCAGCATGTCGAACTTGGCGGCGCCCGTCTGGACCTCCTCGGGGTGGACCTCGCAGCCGCGAATCGACAGCGGGGTCGTGGAGATGCTCTGGAGGTTGAACATCACCTGGAAGAGCGGCGTGTGGCGCGGGTCCCGCTGGGGCTGGAGCGCCTCGACGACCTGCTCGAAGGGGACATCCGGGTGCGCGTACGCATCCAGCGCGACCTCGCGCACGCGGCGCAGCAGCTCCTTGAACGACGGCGCACCAGACAGGTCCGTGCGCATGACCAGCGAGTTGATGCAGTAGCCGATGAGCCCCTCCAGCTCCGCGCGATTGCGGCTGGCGAAGGGGGTACCGACGCTGATGTCCACCTGCCCGCTGTAGCGGGACAGCAGGGTCTGCCACGCCGCGAGCAGCGTCATGAACAGCGTGGTTCCCTCCTGGCGGCTCAGCTTGCGCAGCGCCTCGACCAGCGGGGCCTCCAGGTTGAACCACCGCGTGGCGCCCCGGTGCCGCTGGGTGGCGGGGCGAGGACGGTCCGTGGGCAGCTCCAGCAGCGAGGGCGCTCCGGCCAGCTGCTTCTTCCAGTAGTCGAGTTGCGTCTGCTGGACCGAGCCCTGCAGCCACTTGCGCTGCCAGTGCGCGAAGTCCGCGTACTGGATGGTCAGCGGCGGGAGGTTCGGCGTCTCGTGGGCGGCGAAGGCCTCGTAGCAGGTCCCGAGCTCCTGGAAGAGGACCGTCAGCGACCATCCATCCGAGATGATGTGGTGCACCGTCAGCAGCAGCAGGTGCTCGGTCTCGCCCAGGCGGACGAGCAGGGTGCGCAGCAGCGGGCCGCGGGCGAGGTCGAACGGGCGCTGGCCCTCGGTCTCGATGAGCTGTCGTGCCCGCGCTTCCCGCTCCTCGGCCGGGACGTGGGTCAGGTCGACGAGGGGGAGGGTGTGCCCGGGGGCGTCCTCGGCCACCTGGACCAGGAGCCGTCCACCCCGGTGCTCGAACGTGGAGCGCAGCGCTTCATGGCGGCGCACGAGCGCATCCAGGCCCTGCTCCAGCACTCGCGGCTGCAGCGGCCCCTTCACGCGGAGCACCATGGGGACGTTGTAGAACGAGCTGCCCGGCTCGAGCTGGTCGACGAGCCACAGGCGCTGCTGCGCGAACGAGGCCTCCAGCTCCTGGTCGCGCGAGATGGGCACCAGTGGGCCCGTCTCCGTGTCCTCCATGGGCGAGGACAAGAGCTGCGCGAGTCCCGCCACCGTGGCGTTCTGGAAGAGGGCTCGAAGCGGCAGCTCCTTCCCGAAGTTCGCGCGGATGCGGGAGAGCAGCTGCGTGGCGAGCAGGGAGTGCCCGCCCAGGTCGAAGAAGTTGTCCTCGACGCCGACACGGGGGACCGAGAGCAGGTGGGCCCAGAGGTTGGCGAGCAGCTCCTCGATGGGCGTGCGCGGCGCGACGTAGCTGTCGGTGGGCGCGGAGACTCCGTCGGGTGAGGGGAGCGCCTTCCGGTCGACCTTGCCGTTGAGCGTGAGGGGCAGGCTCGGCAGGCGGACGAAGGCGGACGGGACCATGTACTCCGGCAGCGAGCCCTTGAGCCGCTCGCGAAGCTCCGGGACGGCCGGGGCCTGCGACGACGTGAAGTAGGCGACGAGCCGCCGGTCTCCGGGGCTGTCCTCGCGCGCCAGGACAACGCACTCGTCGATGTCCGGGGACCGCGTGAGCGCGGCCTCGATTTCGCCCAGCTCGATGCGGAAGCCGCGAATCTTCACCTGGTGGTCGCGTCGGCCGACGAACTCCAGGTGGCCGTCCGGCAGCCAGCGCACGATGTCGCCCGACTTGTAGAGCCGGGCCTGGGGCTCGAAGGGATGGGCGACGAAGCGCTCCGCGGTGAGCGCGGGCTGGTGGAGGTAGCCGCGCGCCAGGCCCTCGCCGCCCAGGTACAGCTCACCCGGGACACCGATGGGCACGGGCTGGAGCGCCTCGTCGAGCACGTAGACGGTGGAGTTGGAGAGCGGGATGCCGATGGGCACCGCGTGGCCCGGCGGAGGTGCCCGCGAGATGAGGTGCCACGTGCTGAAGGTGGTGTTCTCCGTGGGGCCGTAGGCGTTGATGAGCCGCTGGGGAGGTCCGCCGAGGAGGGCGGAGCGCACGGCCCCCGTGTCCGCGATCTCCCCGCCGAAGAGGACGGTGGACACCGTGGCGAAGGCGTCGGGGACCTGGTGGACGATCTGCGTGAAGAGGGCGCTGGTGATGAAGAGGGCGGAGATGCGCTCGCGACGCAGGTACTCGGCGAAGAGCGAAGGTGAGAGCGAGACGTCGCGAGGGACACCGATGAGCGCGCCGCCGTTGAGCAACGCACCCCAGATTTCAAAGGTGGCGGCGTCGAAGGAGGCGTTGGAGATCTGCGCGATGCGGTCGGCCGCGGAGAGCTGGACGAAGTTGGAGTCGCGCACGAGGCGCACGACGCCGAGGTGGGGGACGACGATGCCCTTGGGCTGACCCGTCGAACCCGACGTGTAGATGGCGTACGCGAGGTTCGACGGGGCCGTCTCCGTCGCGGGGGCCCGCGTGGGCTGCCGCGAGATGGCGCGCTCATCCGAGTCGAGCTCGATGACGTGCACGCCGCTCGGGACGGGGAGGTTGGCGGAGAGGGCCTCGGTGGTGACGAGGAGCGGCGCCCGTGCGTCCTGGAGCATGAAGGCCAGGCGCTCAGGGGGATAGGACGTGTCCAGCGGCAGATAGGCACTTCCCGCCTTGAGGCACGCGAGCATCGCGGTGATGAGCGTGGGGGAGCGCTCCAGGTAGAGGCCGACGAGCGTGTCCGGACGGACGCCGAAGGACTGGAGGTGCCAGGCGAGCTGGTTGGCGCGCGCCTCCAGCTGGGCGTAGGTGAGGACCTCTTCACCGAAGTGGAGCGCGATGGCCTCCGGCGTGGCCCGGGCCTGCTCGGAGAAGAGCTGGTGGATGGACTGGTGCCGGGGGAAGTCGGTGGAGGTGGCGTTCCAGTCGACGAGGAGCTGCTGGCGCTCGGCGTCGGTGAGGAGCGGGAGCGTGGTGATGGAGGTGTCGGGCGCGCGGACGGCGGAGGCGAGCAGGGCCTGGTAGTGGCCCAGCATGCGCTCGATGGTGGCCGCGTCGTACAGGTCTGTGTCGTACTCCAGCGCCAGGTCCAGCTCCGACCCGTCCTGCTCGGTCGTGAGGATGAGCTCGAACTTGGCCGTGCCCGTGCCCAGCTCCTCGAACGACATGCTCAGCTCGTCGAACGTCGGCGGCTGGAGCGGCGCGTTGTGCAGCGCGAACATCACCTGGAACAGCGGATGCTGGTCCAACCGGCGCTCGGGGCTCACCGCCTCGACGATGCGCTCGAAGGGGATGTCCTGGTGCGCGTAGGCCTCCAGCGCGGCGTCTCGCACCCGGTGCATCAGCGCGCGGAACGAGGGCGCGTCCGACATGTCCGTGCGCAGGACGAGCGAGTTGACGAAGAAGCCGACCAGCCCCTCGATCTCCGCGCGGTGCCGGTTCGCGATGGGCGTGCCGACGTTGATGTCCACCTGTCCGCTGTAGCGCCTCAGCAGGATGTTCCAGGTGGCCAGCAGCGTCATGAACAGGGTGACGCCCTCACGACGGCACAGGGCGTCGAGCTGTGCGACCAGCGCCGCGCTCACCCGGGCCCGCTGGATGGCGGAGCGGTGGTGCGTCGCCGAGGCACGCGGGCGGTCCGTGGGCATCACCAGCTCGCCCGACGACGAGCCGAGCTGCTGCTTCCAGTACGTCAGCCCCCGCTCCAGCGTCTCTCCCTGGAGCCACTGCCGCTGCCACAGGGCATAGTCCGCGTACTGGAGCGTCAGCTCCTCCAGTGGTGACTCCAGCCCATCCCGGAAGGCCGCGTACAGCCGGCCCAGCTCCTGGACGACCACGCCCATGGACCAACCGTCGGAGACGATGTGGTGCAGGGTCAGCAGCAGCAGGTGGTCCTCCTCGCCCATGCGGATGAGCACCTGACGCAGCAGCGGGCCGTGCTCCAGGTCGAACGGCGTCCGGATGTTCGCGTCCAGCGTCTCCTGGCGCCGCTGCTCCTGCTCGGACTCGGGCAGCCCGCCCAGGTCCACCACGGGCAGGGGCCGAGGCTCGAACGCGTGGATGACCTGGACCAGCGCCTCGTCGACCTCACGGAAGGTGGTGCGCAGCGCCTCGTGGCGTCGCGCCAGCGCCTGGAGGCTCTTCTCCAGCGCGGGGACGTCCAGCCGCCCCTTCAGCTCCAGGGCGAACGGCGTGTTGTAGGAGACCCCCGTCGGGTCCATCCGCTGCGTGAACCACAGCCGTGCTTGCGCGGAGGACGCGGGGACGGTGTCGCCCCGGGCCGCCGCGCGAACGGGGGGGATGCTCACGCCCCGCCGGGTCCTCAGCTCCTGGGTGACCTTCTCCGCGAGCCCGCGAAGCGTGGGCGTCTCGAACAGCGCGTGCAGGGGCAGCTCCACCCCGAAGGCCCGGCCCACGCGCGAGATGACCTGCGTGGCGAGCAGCGAGTGGCCACCCAGCTCGAAGAAGTTGTCGTGGAGTCCGAAGGCGTTGCCTCCGAGCACCTCCGCCCAGATGCCGGCCAGCAGCTCCTCCACCGGCGTCCGCGCCGCCTCCGCTTCGACCTGCCGCGCGAGGGTCGCCTGGCTGGGGGCGGGGAGCGCCTTGCGGTCCACCTTGCCGTTGGGCGTGCGCGGCAGGACATCCAGGCTGAGGATGGCCGAGGGGACCATGTACTCGGGCACCCGCTGCTTGAGGTGCTCCTGGAGCAGCGGCACCAGCTGCCGCGTCAGCGCCGCCTGCAGCGGCTGGTTCGTGTACGCGCGCCACGGCTTCGCCACGAAGGCCCGCTCGGTGGACGGCGTGAGCGGCGGCGCCACCGCGCCCCTCCGCAGGAGCCGCAGCTCGAAGGCGCCGTCCTCCTCGCCGCCGGACCAGTGCAGGCTGACGGCGTAGGGGAGCTCCGCCTCCAGGGCCCAGAGCTCCTCCGGGTTGACGCAGTCGGGCTCGGGCTGGCTGCGCAGTTCGGCGCGCAGCTCTCCCACCGTCGAGGGCCGCTCGTCGCGCTCCAGGATTTCGCGGGCCCGCCGCACCTCCGTGAGGCGCGCGTTGGGGATGCGCGTCACCGCGAGCTGCTCGGGCCGCTCCGTCTCGAGCCTCCGACGCAGCTTCGCCATGCTGAGCCCGTCGCGCTTCCAGTCGAGCACCGTGCCCGCGTACGGGTCCACGGCCTCGGCCGCGTCGCCGACGTGCAGCACGACGTCATAGCGGAAGCACGTCAGCTCGTTGTGGTGCTGGCCGCGCTTGGGCCACAGGTCCACCCGCTGGATGCGGGGCAGGTGGGCGCGCAGCGCGAGGAAGAACGCCGGGTCCACCACCAGCTCGTTGTCCAGCGACACGCGCCGCCGGACGGCCTGGGACAGCTGCTCCAGCGGCAGCGTGTCCCGCGCCCGGAACAGCTCCACGGAGAGCGCGAAGGACTCCAGCAGCGACAGGCTGCGCACGTCGCCCACGAAGACGCGGCCCCGCTCGCCCACCGTGGCCACCGCGCCCTCGAGCACCTTCACCAGGTAGTCCACCGTGGGGAAGTGCTGGAGCACGGAGTTGATGACCACCGTGTCGTGTGAGCCGGGCTCGATGCCCGTGAAGTCCTCGGCGCCCCGGTGCAGGAGCGCCACCGAGCCGAGCTTCGGCGACATCTTGTCCACGAAGCGCTGCAGGCCCTTGAGCGCGCCCTGCGCGAAGTCCGCGCCGGTGAAGTGCTCGCAGTGCGGCGCGATTCGCACCAGCAACAGGCCCGTGCCGCAGCCAATCTCCAGCACCCGCCGGGGCTTCAGGTCCAGGATGCGCTGGACCGAGTGGTCCACGAACTCGCGCATCTCCTCGGCCGTGATGGGCTGGCCCGTGTAGCTGCTGTTCCAGCTCGCGGTGTTGAACTCGCCGTCCTCCTCGTCGGCGGCGCGGTGGTAGGCGTCGTCGTAGAGCGTCTGCCACTGGGAGATCTGCTCGTCGTTGAGCTCCTGCTCGTCGATGGCGTCACCCCACGCCTCGCCCGGGGGCGAGGGCACCACGTAGGCCACCAGCCGGGGCTGCCCCGGCGAGTCCTCGCGCGCCACCGCCACCGCGTCGCGCACCGCGGGGTGCTCCATCAGGTGCGCCTCCAGCTCCCCCAGCTCGATGCGGAAGCCGCGCACCTTCACCTGGTGGTCCACGCGCCCGAGGAAGCGCAGCTGCCCGTCCGGCGACTGGCTGGCCAGGTCACCGGTGCGGTACAGGCGCGCGCCCGGCTCGCCGCTGAACGCGTCCGGCACGAAGCGCTCGGCGGTCAGCTCCGGTCGGCCCAGGTAGCCGTGCGCCAGGCCATCGCCGCCGATGTAGAGCTCACCCGGCACGCCCACGGGCACGGGGCGTCCGTTCGCGTCCAGCAGGTACACCCGCGTGTTGGCGATGGGCCGGCCGATGGGGATGCCCAGGTGCGCGCCGGGCGTGGGGGCGCCGGGCGGCAGCGCGAAGAGCGTGGAGGTGATGGTGGCCTCGGTGGGGCCATAGGCGTTGAACCACCCGAGCCGCTCCCCCGTGAGCGCGCGCCACGCGGCGAGCTGCTCCGGCGCCGCGCGCTCTCCGCCCACGATGACCAGCCGCACGTCCGGCGGAGGCTGGGCCTGTCGGAGCGTCGCGTCGGTGACCCACTCGTGCCAGTACGCCGTGGGCACGTTCAGCACGGTCAGACGCTCGTGCTCCACCATGCGCAGGAACTCGGCGACGGACGGCAGGCGCTCGAAGGGCAGCAGCACCAGCGTGGCGCCCGTGGCCAGCGTGGGGAAGATCTCCTCCAGCGAGATGTCGAAGCTGATGGACGTGCACTGGAGGATGCGGTCCTCCGCGGTGAGCTGGTACGTCCCCTGGAGCGAGGTGACGTGGTTGACCAGCCCCCGGTGCGACAGCAGCACGCCCTTGGGCTTGCCCGTCGAGCCGGAGGTGTAGATGACGTACGCCGGCTGCTCGGACGTCATGCGCACCAGGGGCGGCTCGGCGCTGAGCGCGTCCAGGGCCTGCTGCTCCAGCACCAGCACGGGCACGTCCTGGGACGGCAGCCGCTCCACGAGCCGCTCCTGCGTCACCAGCAGCGCGGCGCCCGAGTCGCGCAGCATGTAGCGCAGCCGCTCCCGGGGATACGTCGGGTCCAGCGGCAGGTACGCGCCGCCTGCCTTCAGGATGCCGAGCAGCCCGACGAGCATCTCCAGCGAGCGCTCCACGCAGATGCCCGCGAGCCGCCCCGGCCCCAGGCCCCGCGCCCTCAGCGCGTGGGCCATCTGGTTCGAGCGGCGCTCCAGCTCGCCATACGTGAGGCGCCCCTCGCCATGCGTGACGGCCACCGCGTCGGGCCGCAGGCGGGCCTGCTCGGCGATGAGCTCGTGGATGAGCCGCTCGCGCGGGTAGGCCGCCGTCGTCTCGTTCCACGTCCGGAGCGTCCGCTCCAGCTCCTCCGCGGACAACAGCGACAGCTCGCCCAGCCGGGTCTCCGGCGCCTCCACCGCGTGTCGCAGCACGTTGAGCAGGTGGCCCTGCAGTCCGCGCACGGTGTCCGCGTGGAACAGGTCCGCGTTGTAGGTGAAGGCCAGCTCCAGCCCCGCCGGTCCAGGCGTCACCGTCAGCGACAGGTCATACCGCGCGAAGCGGTTCTCCAGCGGGAGCTGCCGCACGCTCACGCCCGGCGTCTCGAACGACGGGGGCGGGGTGGACTCCAGCTCCAGGGTCACCTGGAAGTAGGGCGTGTAGACCAGGCTGCGCTCCACCTGGAGCGTCTCCACCAGGTGCTCGAACGGCACGGCCGCGTGCGCGAGCGCCCACTGGTGCGTCCGGCGCGCCTGGGACACCTGCTCGCGGAACGACGTGGCGGCCCGCGGGTGACCGCGCAGCACGAGCATGTTCCCGAACCAGCCCAGCACGCCGCGCTCGGACGGCTCACGCAGGCTCGACGGTGTGCCGATGCACAGGTCCTCCTGCCCGGTGTAGCGATACAGCACCGCCTGGAGCGCCGCGAGCAGTACGTCGAAGAGGTCCGCGCCCTCCGCCCGGGCGAGCGCCTCCAGCCGGCGCGTCAGCTCCAGCGGCACGCCCTGGCGCCCGGTCGCGCTGTTGTACGTCTGCACCGTCGGCCGCGCCTGGTCCGTGGGGAGCGAGAGCACCTGGGGCGCGCCGTCCAGCGCCACGCGCCACGCCTCCACCTGCTCCTTCGCCTCCGCCGAGCGCAGCCACTGCTGCTGCCGCTCGGCGACCTCCACGTATGGCCCCGCCACGTCGTCGCGCCCGCTGAGCACCGCCGCCAGCGACTCCACCAGCACCGGCACCGAGCCCGCGTCGCAGACCATCTGATGGAATGACAAAAGCAACAGGTGCGCCGCCGCGTCCCGCTTC
The DNA here is from genome assembly GCF_020037055.1 of Myxococcus sp. AS-1-15. Lineage (NCBI taxonomy): Bacteria > Pseudomonadati > Myxococcota > Myxococcia > Myxococcales > Myxococcaceae > Myxococcus > Myxococcus sp. AS-1-15. The sequence goes on from NZ_JAIQDF010000017.1 coordinate 12,617, forward strand.
ACCAGCGTCGCGCGGAGCAGCGGCCCGGTCTCCAGGTCGAACGGATGCAGCGCCTCCTCGCTCGCGAGCGCCGCCTCCCGGGCCTCGCGCTCCGCGGGCGGGAGACCCTGGAGGTCCACCTGGCGGAACGCCGGAGGCTGCTCCAGCTGTATCTGTTGCAACGGCTGTCCTTCGTGCGCCGTGAATCGCGCGCGCAGGATGTCGTGTCGCAGGGTCAAGGCCGTGAGACGTCGCGCCAGCTCGGACGGTTCAACCACCCCGTGAAGTTCCAGCGAGACCAGCTGATTGTGGAAGGGATTGTGGCGCTCCAACTGGTCCAGGAACCAGAAGCGCCGCTGGCCGGATGTGACACAACGGGAATGAGGCCGGCCCGAGGGGGACCGGTGCTGATTGCTGGCGGAAGGCAAGCGAATGCCCCTGTCTGATTTATTCGCGGAGTGGGGACCCACAACGGCGCACGCGCGGCTCGACTCGTTGTCTGTCCATCTCAATCCCGGTGACTGTTGCTTATCGAATTCAAATCTTTTAAGTGGTAATGCGTGGAAGTCAAGAGGGGTCCGTGAAGCACGCCCGGCATGAGGGTGTGTCACACAGGGTCCATGTCCGCGCGGAGCCGAGGGCTCTGGTGGAGTAGGAGAAGCCGTTGGATCTGCGAGTACTGTCGGACGTGTCGCAGCGTGCGCTGCCAGGGGCACCGCCGTGTCTGCTGGCGCTCGGCCCCGAGCGGGAGGGCGTGGACCTGGTCGAGTGGGGACGGGCTCACGCAGAGGCGCTGAGGCACCTGCTCTCACAACGGCCGGCCATGCTCTTTCGCGGCTTTCGTGTGCCGGGCGTGGAGGCGTTCGAGCGCTTCGCGGAGTGTATCCAGCCGTCCCTGGCCGAGTATCAGGAGCGTTCCACGCCACGTACGGAAGTCAGTGGCAAGGTGTACACATCCACCGAGTACCCCGCGAACGAAACCATTCCGCAACACAATGAAATGTCGTACGCGTCGGCCTGGCCGATGAAGTTGTTCTTTCACTGCGTACAACCTTCTCTGGAGGGTGGCGCCACACCCATCGCAGACAGCCGGGCCGTCCTGGAATGCCTCTCACCCGAAGTGCGTGAGCGCTTCACCCGGAATCGGGTGATGTATGTGAGAAATTACGGCACGGGCGTTGACCTCCCCTGGCAGAAAGTCTTTCAGACCGAGGACCGGGCCCAGGTGGACGCGTACTGTGAGCGTGTGGGAATGCAGGCGGAGTGGTTGGGCGGAAACCGCTTGCGGACCCGCTCGGTGCGTCCTGCGGTCATGAAGCACCCCCTCACCGGAGAGGATGTCTGGTTCAACCAGGCGCATCTTTTCCACGTATCCAATCTGGGGCCGAAGGTGAGCGCGGCGATGCGGATGGTCTTCAAGGAGGAGGACCTGCCGCGCAACAGCCTGTACGGGGATGGCACGCCCATCCGCGATGCGGACCTGGAGGAGGTGCGCGAGGCGTTCCTGAAGACGACGTTCGCGTTCCCCTGGCAGGCGGGGGACGTGATGCTGCTGGACAACATGCTCGTGACCCATGGCCGGACGCCCTTCGCGGGGGCGCGTCGGGTGGTGGTGGCGATGGGCGAGATGCGCTCCGAGCGCGACAGCTGAGCGGCAGGGGGCTCCCATCTTCGCGGTCCTGAGACATCGTGACTTCGCGCTCATCTGGTGTGGCCAGCTGGTCTCCGGGCTCGGGGACTGGCTGCGCAACATGGCGCTTTTGTTCTGGGTCTTCTCCGTCACGGGGGGCGAGTCCCCCGTGGCCACGGCGGCCATCACCGTGGCGACGACGGCGCCCGCGCTCCTCTTGGGGCTGACGGCGGGGACGCTGGCGGACCGGTGGGAGCGGCGCAGCGTCATGGTGTTCTGTGACGCCGCACGGTGCGTGCTGAGCCTGTTGCAGCTGGTGGCGGTGGCGAAGCAGAGCCTGCCGCTGGCGTACGCGGTGGCCTTCTGCTCCAGCGCGGTGGAGCAGCTGTATGACCCGGCGCGGGTGGCGTTGATCCGCTCCACGGTGCCACGCGAGGACCTGGTGGCGGCCAGCTCGCTCAGGCAGGCCACGACGAGCGCCATCATGATTCTCGGCATGGCGCTGGGCACGGGCATCTACTTCGTGCTGGGGCCGTGGGTGAGCTTCGCGCTCGACTCGGCGTCCTTCCTGGTGGCCATGTGCATCAACCTGGCCATCCGCGCGCGCTGCGTGAGCGTGCCGTCCGCGCAAGGCACGTCCGTGCTGCGCGAGGCGAAGGAGGGGCTCGCGTACGTCCGGGGCAGCGTGTTCGTGCGCAGCCTGCTGGGGCTGGGCGCGCTGGCGATGGCGGCCTCGGGGCTCATCGAGGTGGTGCAGCTCTACCTGGTGACGCGGGAGCTGGGGCTGCCCGAGGAGCGGCTGGCGTGGCTGGGCACGACCTTGGGCGTGTCCATGTTCGCGGGCTTCGCCGTGGCGGGGAGCCTTCACCGGCGGCTCCGGCTGGAGTGGCTGCCGGGGCTGGGGCTGGGCGTGTGTGGCCTGGGCGTGCTGCTGATGGCGGTGGCGCCGACGCTCGCGGTGGCGATGGGCGGCATGGTGTTCATCGGCCTGGGCAACGTGCTGCTCAACGTGGGCCTGGGGCCGCTGATGCAGACGCACGTGGAGCTGGGGCTGCTGGGCCGGGTGATGGGCGTCTTCCGCTCCGTGAGCACCGCGTGCCTGCTGCTGGGCGCCAGCAGCGCGGGCTACCTCATCGACCTGGTGGACACGCGGCGGATCACGGGGCTTGCGGGCGTCATCCTGATGGTGGCGGCGCTGGTGGCGGGCACCCGACTGGCCCGGGCCGTCACCGCGCTGCGCGCCGCTCCCCGGGTGGAGCCCCCTCGCGCGGCCGTCAGCGTGGAGTGAGCGGACGCGTGGAGGCCCTCGTCGACAGGCGCGGTGCACGCGTGGGCCGGGCACCAGGCTGGCTCGTCCTCCTGCTGCTGGCGTGGGGGCCGTCCGTCCTCGCGCAGGTGCCCACGGTGGAGGTGGAGGGGCGCCGCCTCCAGGCGAGCCGGGTGGACAAGGGGCCCTCGCTGGACGGCGTGCTGGATGACGACGCGTGGAGCAGCGCCGCCTTCACCAGCGACTTCCTCCAGAAGGAGCCCGTGCAGGGCATGCCCGCCTCGGTGAAGACCGAGGTCGCCTTCGTGTACGACGCGGACGCGCTCTACGTGGGCGCGCGCATGTCCAGCCTGGGCCCGGAGGACATCGAGACGGTGATGACCCGGCGGGACGAGAGCGGCTCGGCCGAGCGGCTCATCATCTCCCTGGACACGTACCGCGACAGGCGCACGGCCTACAGCTTCGCCGTCACCGCGGCCGGGGTGCGGGTGGACTGGTACCACCCGGATGACCACGAGTACGTCGTCGACCTGTCCTTCAACCCGGTGTGGGAGGCGCGCACCACGCGGACGGCGGACGGGTGGGTGGCGGAGCTGCGCATCCCCTTCTCGCAGCTGCGCTTCGACGCGGCCGACGAGCAGGTGTGGGGCCTCAACATCCAGCGCGTCATCCCGCGTCGCAACGAGGACGACTTCTGGGTGGTGGTGCCGCGCGACATCACCGGCTGGTCCTCGCGCTTCGGCGAGCTGTCGGGCCTGCGCGGCGTGGCGCCCTCGCGTCGCGTCGAGCTGCTGCCGTACGTGACGGGGGACTGGCGCCTGGACTCGGGCGCCAACCCGCGCGAGGGCACGCCCTTCGAGGACCGGCGCGCGTACTCGGCGCGCGTGGGCGTGGACGGCAAGGTGGGGCTGGGGCCCAACCTGAACCTGGACGTGACGGTGAACCCGGACTTCGGGCAGATCGACGCGGACCCGGCCCAGGTCAACCTCACGGACTTCGAGGTGGTGGTCGACGAGCGGCGGCCCTTCTTCACCGAGGGCAGCCAGCTGTTCAACAACAACAACACGAACAACAACGGGCCCGCGTACTTCTACTCGCGGCGCATCGGCGCGGCGCCGCGGCTGCGCGCCAGCGCGGACTACGTGGAGCCCTCGCGGGCGACGCCCATCTGGGGCGCGGCGAAGCTCACCGGGCGCCTGTCGTCGGGGCTGTCGCTGGGCGTGCTGGGAGCCCTCACGGGCGAGGGCTACGCGGACACGTACGACTTCGCGACCCAGGAGCAGGGGCGCGTGAAGGTGGACTCGCGCACGGGCTTCGGCGTGCTGCGCGCGCAGCAGGAGCTGGGCAGGGGCTCGACGGTGGGCGCCACGCTCACCACCGTCCACCGAGACATCGGCGAGGGCGAGGGGCGCACGGGGGAGCTGGCGCGCGAGGCGTACACGGGCGGCGCGGACTTCCGGCTGCGGCTGCGCGACGGCGAGTACATCGTCTCCGGCTTCGCGGGCGGCAGCCTGGTGCGAGGCGACCCGGCGGCCATCAGCCGGCTGCAGCGCTCCAGCGCGCGCTACTTCCAGCGGCCGGACCAGACCTACGTCCGGTTGGATCCGGAGGCGCGCTCGATGTCGGGCTACACCGTGGGCGCGAAGGTGGTGCGCCAGAGTGGCGAGCACTGGCTGTGGAACGGCAGCGTGGGCGTGGAGTCCCCGGGCTTCGAGCTCAACGAGCTGGGCCGGCTGAGCACCACGGACGACGTGGACCTGAACCTGGGGCTGTACTACCGCGAGACGAACCCCGGCACGTTCCTGCGCGGCTACAAGGTGGGCCTCCTGACGTACGGAAACTGGAACCACGGCGGCACGCGCACCGTGAACCAGTTCATGCTCAACGGCGAGGTGACCTTCCCCAACTTCTGGGAGGCCAGCCTGCTCGTCACCTACTACCCCCGCGCGTTCTCGGACCAGCTCACGCGCGGCGGTCCGCTGATGCAGACGCCCCAGGGACTGGAGGCGAACCTGCTCCTGAACAACAACGCCTCCGGGACGAACCTGTGGGAGGTGGACGCGCTGGCGTGGACATACGAGGACGGCAGCGGTGGTGGCACGTTGACGGGCACCGTCACCGTGCAGCCCCTGCGCAACCTGCGCCTGTCGGTGGAGCCCGTGGGCTCGCTGTACACGGAGGCCCGTCAGTACATGGCCACGCTGGACGGCGGCCGCGAGGAGACGTATGCGCGGCGCTACGTCTTCGGCGCGGTGCGACGCCGCGAGCTGGCGCTGCGCTTTCGCGCCAACCTCTTCATCACCCCGGACCTGAGCCTGGAGGCCTACGCGGAGCCGTTCGCGTCCAGCGGCGTCTTCAGCGCGCCCGGCGAGCTGGCCCGCGCGCGCGGACGTCAGCTGCGCAGGTACGGCCAGGACGGCACGTCGCTGTCTCGAGGCGAGGGCGGGGACTGGGACGTGACGGACGGCGCGAGCGGCTTCCAATTAGCCAACCAGGACTTCAACGTCCGCTCCTTCCGCAGCAACGTGGTGCTGCGCTGGGAGTGGCGCCCGGGCAGCACGCTCTACGCGGTGTGGCAGCAGGACCGCTCCGCGGATTCGCTCGGGGGCAACGCGCTGGCGCCCAAGGCGCTGGGCGACGCGCTGCTGAGCCCGGGGGGACACACCTTCGCGCTCAAGCTGTCGTGGTGGTTCCCCGCGGGCTGAGCTTCACGGTGGCTCAGTCGTCGTCATCGTCATCGCCGTCGCCCGCGCCATCCCAGACGCTCCCGGCGGCCGCGGGCGTGGGGATGTCGAAGGTGCACTTCAGCTCGTCTCCACTCGCATAGCGATAGACGAAGTGGCCCTCGGCGTGATCATCCGCCAGCACCTCCACCGTCAACGTGCCGCTCGCGGGGACCCCCGAGCGCTCCGGGTAGCCCGTGCCGCTGCCCCCCGAGTCCGAGCGCGTGGGGCGCCAGCGCTTCACCCCGGAGCCCTCCTCGGGGGCCAGGGCAGCGCCGGTGTTGACGAGCTGCGCGGTGCGAGGGGCGTCGCCCCTGTCGAACGCCGCGCCATCCACGAGCTCGATGTCCACGCCGAAGTCGGAGAGCGTCGCCTGCCCGTCGGGCAGGTAGCTGATGAACAACAACGGGTCGATGACCCCGAAGCGGTCTCGCGTCAGGCGCGAGTACTCGCCGTCGATGGGCCAGTCCACCTGTTCTCCCTGGAGGGTTCCTCGACATTCCCCCCGGGCCTCCCGAGGATCTCCACAGGCCGTGGTAAGCAGGAGCGTGACGACACCCGGAACCGCCGCGCGACGAAGCCATGCGTTCATGCGGCCATCCTACGGGCCTTCGTCACTTTTCCCGCGTGGGTCGCGACCGCCTCCCTCCGTGCCGCGGTGCGTCCCGACGCACGCTCACGGGGGCGACAGCGGCAGGTCCTCGAGCCCCAGGGGAGGGTGGCCCGTGACACGCTCGACGTCGGAGGTGACGGTGGACATCTCCCCGGAGGCGATGGCCGTATAGGTGCTGACCCACGCGTCCACCTGCCACTGGGGCGCGCCGTAGTGGGCGCGCGAGCGGTAGGCCTCGTCGATGCTCTCGGCGTAGTAGCGGATGGGCCTGCCGAGCCTCCGCGTGAGCACCTGGGCGATGTCGTCGAAGCCCAGCGCCGCGGGGCCCGTCAGCGTGAGCGTCTGTCCCCGATGCGGCTCCGGATGGAGCAGCACGGCGGTGGCGACGTCGGCGATGTCCGACTGGGCGACGGCGGCGACGCGCCCGTTGCCCGCGGGTCCCCGGATGATGCCGTCCTCACCGGCCAGCATCGGCAGGAAGTCCAGGTAGAGGCTGTCGCGCAGGACCACCGACGCGAAGCGCTGCTCGCGAAGCTTCTTCTCGGTGGCCCAGTGGTCCCTGGCGAAGGTGAACGTCGCGTGGGGGGCCGCGCCCTGGAACGACGTGTAGACGAGCGTCTGGACGCCCACCGAGGCCGCGGTCTCGATGAAGGCGAAGTGCTCATCGAGCCGCGTGGGGGCCTCCTTCGCGGACACGAAGAGCACCGTCTTGATGCCCTCCAGCGCCCGGGAGAGCGCGGCCCGGTCCTGATACGTCGCGACGCGCACCTCGGCGCCGGGCAGGTGGGGGGCGCGCTTCTCGTCGCGGACGATGAGCCGCTGGGGGACGCCCTTCTCGGCGAGCTGTCGCGCGACGCGCCCGCCCAGCTTGCCCGTGCAACCGGTGACGGCAATCGATGGCTCCGCCATGGACTCTCCTTCGGGGTCTCAGTTCGACTGCGTCATCCGGATGACGGGCTTGAGCGTGTCGCCCTTCTCGGAGTCCTTGGCCGCCTCGTTGATCTGCGTCAGCGGGTAGAACTTCACCAGCTTGTCGAACGGGAACCTGCCCTGCGAGTAGAGGTCGATGAGCTGGGGGATGAAGACGTCCGGCACGCTGTCGCCCTCGACGATGCCCCGGATGCTCTTGCCGGGCACCATCAGGTCATTCACGTCGAAGCTCGCGGTGGTGCCCATGGGGGGCGCGCCCACGACGCCGCACGTGCCCAGGATGTCGAGCGCGTCCACGGCCTGCCGCAGCACCTTGGGGTGGCCGGTGGACTCGAGCGTGAAGTCCACGCCCTTGCCGCCGGTGACGCGGCGGATGAACTCCACCGCGTCCTCGTCCTGGCCGTTCACCGCGTGCGTGGCGCCCAGCTCCAGCGCGAGCTTGAGCCGGTGGGGCCTGGTGTCCACGGCGATGAGGGTGGTGGCGCCCGCGAGCCTCGCGGCCATGATGGCGGAGAGGCCCACCGCGCCGGAGCCGAACGCCGCGAACGAACGTCCCGCGGTGACCTTCATCGAGTTGAGCACCGCGCCCGCGCCGGTGGAGATGCCGCAGCCGAGCGGTCCGAGCAGCTCCAGCGGCACGTCCTTGCGCACCTTGACGATGTTGCGCTCGGTGGCGATGGCCAGCGTGCCGAAGGAGGACTGACCGAAGAAGTGGTCGTGCAGCGGCTTGCCCTCCTTCTGCGTGGCGGTGGAGCCGTCGATGCGCCCGCCGCCCATGTTGCGCGCGAAGAACTCGCGGCAGTAGGCCGGGTGCCCGGACTGGCACAGGTCGCACTTGCCGCAGAAGGTGAAGGCCATGACGACGTGGTCGCCCGGCACCACCTTGGTCACCCGGCTGCCCACGCGCTCGACGATGCCCGCGCCCTCGTGTCCGAGCACCGCGGGCAGGGGCACCGGGTAGTACTGGTCCCGGACGATCATGTCCGTGTGACACATGCCGGTGGCGACCATGCGGACGAGCACCTCGTCGGCCTGGGGCGCGTCGATGGTGACGTCCTCGAGTTGGAAGGGACCGCCCTTCTTCCAGACGACCGCGGCCCTGGCCTGGGTTTGCTCGCTCATGGACTTCGTCCTCCGTCGCTTTCGGTACCCGCCAACGGTACGGATGGCCCGGAGGGCGGGGGAACCTGCCCTGTGCCTCGAAGGGAGCGCGGGCAGGCCCGCCCGTGCCCGCCCGCCGGGACGGACGAGCCTCCAGGCATGCGCCGGGTGCCTCCTTCTCCCAGACGCGGAGGCGCGCACCTGGGCAGCGCGGTTCGTTTCCTCGAACCCTGTCGCTCGCCCTGCACGCGTGCGGGCCCGCCGCCGTGCCTGCGGGGGTTGTGACGCACGGCCCGGGCGCCCAGCGTGACGCGCAGAGGAGGACGTGTGTCCATGGCCCGACAAGGTGAGCGGCGAATCCGGTATGCGGTGGTGGGAGCGGGCAACCTGGCCCAGGTGGCCATCCTCCCGGCGTTCCAGAACGCGAAGGACAACTCGGAGCTGGTGGCCATCTTCTCCTCGGACCGGGAGAAGCGCGCGGCCTTGAAGAAGCAGTACGGCGTGGAGTGCGCCGGCTACGAGGACTTCGAGCAGGTGTGCCGCGACGCGCGCGTGGACGCCGCCTACATCGTCCTGCCCAACACGATGCACCGCGAGTTCACCGAGCGCGCCGCGCGGGTGGGCGTGCACGTGCTGTGCGAGAAGCCGATGGCGACGACGGTGGAGGACTGCGAGGCGATGATTCGCGTCGCGGACGAGCACGACGTCCGGCTGATGATTGCCTACCGGCTCCACTTCGAGGAGGCGAACCTGCGCGCCATCGAGTTGCTGCGCGCGGGCACGCTGGGCGAGCCGTCGCTCTTCGCCGCGGTGATGACGCAGCAGGCGCGGCCGGGGGACATCCGCACGCGCCAGGAGGTGGGCGGCGGGGCGCTGCTCGACGAGGGGCCCTATCCCATCAACGCCGCGCGCTACCTCTTCGGCGCCGAGCCCACGGAAGTCGTCTGCTTCACGCAGGAGGACCCGGACGCGCGCTTCGAGGGCGTGGACGGCACGGCGCTCGCGCTGCTGCGCTTCTCCGGCGGGCGGCTGGCGCAGTTCGCCATCAGCCACGCCGCGTCGGAGGTCTCCACCTACCGCGTGGTCGGCTCCAAGGGGGATCTGCGCGTGGAGCCGGGCTTCGGCTACGGCACCGAGCGCAAGCACTTCCTCACCGTGGATGGGAAGACAAAGGAGCGGAGCTTCGCGGACCAGGACCAGTTCGCGCCGGAGCTGCTCTACTTCTCGCGGTGCATCCTGGAGGGGCGCGAGCCGGAGCCGTCGGGCTGGGAGGGGCTGGCGGACGTGCGGGTGGTCGTCGCGCTCCAGGAGTCGGCGCGCACGGGGCGCGCGGTGAAGCTGCCGCCCTTCGAGCGCCGCGAGCGGCCGTCCATCGACCAGCTCATCACCCGTCCGGCCTTCACGCCGCCCGAGCCGGTGAACGCGCCGTCACCCACGCTGGAGTGACACGTCCAGCTCCGCGACCCGCTGGGGGGCCAGCCCGAGCAGCGCCTTGCCGAGGCGCGCGGCGGCGTCCCCCGCCTCCCTCCGCCAGGCGATGCGCCACGGCCGCTCCAGTGGCCCGGTGTCCAGCCGCCGCAGGACTAGGTCGCCGCGCGCGAGGTGGGGCGCGACGATCCACTCCGACAGCACCGCGACACCGAGCCCCGCCCGCGCCAGGTCCAGCAGGGCCTCCGTGAGCGGGATGCGCTCGACGCGCAGGCGCGGGCGCTCCCGGCCGAAGATCTGGTTCACGAACCAGACGTCCTGCGCCCTGGGGGTGTGCGACGTCAGCAGGGTGTGGGCCTTGAGGTCCTCGGCGGTGAACGTCTTTCGCGCCGCCAGGGGATGGGACGGAGCGACCACGAAGACCAGCTCGTCGTGGAAGAGCGGGCGCACCTCGAAGGTGGAGGAGCGGCGCAGCGGGGAGTTGGTGAGCAGCGCCACGTCGATGTCGCCCGCCTCGAGCGCGGGGAGCGGGGACAGCGTGTGCTCCACCGCCAGGTCCACCGTGAGCCGGGGGATGGAGCGGCGCAGCTCCATCAGCAGGGACGGCAGCCAGTGATAGGCCGTGTAGCACTCGCACACCAGCCGCAGGCGGACGGGCGGCGTGGCGGGGGTGCGCACCTCGCGCTCCAGCTCTCCCAGCTCGACCAGCAGCTTGCCGGCCCCGGCGACGAGCCGGCGCCCCGCGTCCGTGAGCACGAGCCCGCGCGGCGTGCGGTCGAACAGGGAGGCCCCCAGCTTGTCCTCCGCGGAGAGCAGGGCGCGGCTGACGGCGGGCTGGGTGAGGTGGAGCAGGGACGCGGCCTGCGCCGTCGTGCCGGCCGAGGCCAGCGCCATCACCACCCGCAGGTCCTTGATGTCCAGGCGGGTGCTCGGAGGCGGAGCGATGTCATCCATGCATCGAGCCTATGCCAAGGATGCGTTGGACGCATAGGGTGGGGAGGGGCAGAGTCACGGGCGTTCCCGAGGGGCATCCAGCCCCGCCTCGTGGAGGTATGCCCATGCAGCTGTATTTCCTGCCGATGTCCTGCTCGCTCGCGACCCGGATCTCCCTCTACGAGGCCGGCGCGGACGTCCGCTTCATCCCGGTGGACCGCAAGACGAAGCAGACCGCGGAGGGACAGGACTATCGCGAGGTCCATCCGCTGGCGCTCGTCCCGGCGCTGCGCAAGGAGGATGGGGCGCTGCTCTTCGAGAGCACCGCCATCCTCCAGTACATCGCCCACCGCTGGCCGGAGGCGAAGCTGGCCCCGGTGGACCCGCAGGGCCGGGAGCAGCTCCACCGCTGGCTGTCCTTCATCGCCACGGAGCTGCACAAGGTGGTGTTCGCGCCCGTGTTCGACCTGCACTCACCGAACGCCGTGAAGGAGTATGCGCTGGCGAAGGCGCCCGCGAGGCTCGACGTCGTGGAGCAGCACCTGTCGGGTCGCGAGTTCCTCCTCGACGCCTTCAGCGTGGCGGATGCCTATCTCTTCGTCGTCCTCAACTGGTGTGGCGCCACGACGCTGGACCTGAAGAGGTGGCCCGCGCTGAGCGCCTACGTGGCGAGGCTGCGCGAGCGCCCGAACTTCGCCAGGGCGGTGAAGGAGGAGTGGGCCCTCTATTCGGAGCGCAAGGCCGCGCAAACGTAGCCGCGGGGGGCAATCCAGTCCCCGCCGCCGGGACGACAGGCTTTGACAAGGGCGGGGTCTGGGATTAGGGATGGGCGCAACGCGCATCTGGGGGGCCGGGACGCGCGAGTGAGAGCCCATGACTTCTCGTCCCGTGTCCCTGTGCGTCGTGCTGCTGCTGGTCTCGTGGCTCGGCGCCTGTTCCTCCGGTGGACAGCCGCCCCCCCCCAATCCCTCCCGTGCCCCCGGGGTGGCCCGGCTCCAGCTCGACACGGTGGTGGTGGAGCCCGGCGCGCCGACGCCCATGCACTGCACCGCGTCCGACCCGGATGGCGACGCCGTGACGTATGTCTTCGACTGGGGCGGTACGACGAGCCTGGTCACCTCTCCGGAGGTCCCGAGCGGCACGACGTCCGGCGTGGTCGCGACCTTCGAGCGGGAAGGGACGTTCCAGGTCCGCTGCCGCGCGGTGGACTCCCATGGCACCGCGGGCGAGTGGTCTGCCGCGGTGGCGCTGACCGTCCGGGACGCCTCGCCGGCGGGCACCTGGGAGCTGCGGGTCCGCGTCGTGGGGAAGGGGCGCGTGACGAGCACTCCGGTGGGAATCGACTGCTCGGAGGCGTGTGACGCGCGCTTCGCCACCGGGACGCGCATGACGGTGGAGGCCGAGCCCGCCGAGGGGTGGCGCCTGCTGGAGATGAAACCCTGCCAGGGCGCGGCGCGAAGCTGCGAGGTGGTCATCGACGGCGACCGCTTCGTGACCGCGCTCTTCGCGCCGGAGACCGACGCGACGCTGTCCTGGCAGCGCTCGGGCGCGCGCCTGCCCGGGTCGCCGCAGTGGAGCCCCGACGGGACGCGGCTCACCGCGTTGGAGGGGACCTCGAGCGGCGGGCCGCTGCGCATCTGGGACGCGCGGAGCGGCGCGGTGACGCGGATGATCTTCGCGCCGGCCGACGCGCGCTTCGTCGGGCTCGCGTGGAAGCCGGAGGGCAACACGCTGGCCGCGGGGCTGTCGACGGGCCGCGTGGTCCTGCTGGACGCGGTGACGGGCGCCACGCTGCGCACGTGGGCCGTCCAGGGCGGGGCCGTGGAGGCGCTCGCGTGGAGCCCGGATGGCGCGCGCCTGGCCACGGCGACGAACGCGAGCAAGGAGGTCCATGTCTGGGACGCCGCCACCGGTGAGCGCGAGGGCGCGCCCCTGACGGCGGTGGACCGCGTGCGTGCGCTGACGTGGAGCCCGGATGGCTCACGGCTCGCGATGGAGGCGGGCCGGTGGGGCGGCGCCTTCTCGCAGTGGGTGGAGTTCCACGGCGTGGGGACGCGGACGCTCGAGGAGCTCTTGGAGATCCCCGGCGGCTTCGCGTGGAGTCCGGACGGGACGCGCTTCGCGGTGGGCTTCGAGGGCGAGGTCCGGGTCTACCTCACCGCGGGCTACCTCCTGGAGTCCACGTACAAGGGCGACTGGAGCCGGGCGACGCTGGTGGAGTGGAGCGCGAACGGGCGCTGGCTCGCGGTGGGCGACCCGATGCGCAAGCTGTTCGTGCTGGACGCGGCCACGGGCGCCGTGCTCGTGGATGCCAGCCAGACGCCGCCGACGGGCACCGCCACGGGCTACGACGCGCTGAGCTTCCATCCCACCGAGCCTCGCTTCGCGGTGGTGGATGACCTGCCCACGTCGGTCCTCGATGTCTTCACCCTGGAGCTGGACAAGGCGACGGTGGTCCGAAGCGAGCTGCTCGCGCACGACCTGTCGGTGGAGAATGTGGCGTGGAGTCCGACGGGCGCGATGCTCGCGTCCAGCGGGGGCGAGGGAAAGGTCCAGCTGTGGGGGCCCGGCGGTGAGTGGTTGCGGACGCTCACCCGCCCCGGCGGGAAGCGGGTGCGGGCGCTCGCCTGGAGCGCGGATGGAACGCGACTGGCGTCGGGAGGCGATGACGGCCTCGTGCATCTCTGGAACGCGGCGGACGGGACGCTCGCGCAGCTCCCCATCACCCAGTCACCGGCGACGCTGGCCATCGACCACGTCGGCCTGAGCCCGGATGGAACCCTGCTGGCCACGGCGGCGAGCTCGCCGGGTCTGCCCATCGAGCGGGGTGTCATCCGCGTCTTCCGTGTCGGCACGGGCGCGGAGGTGTTCCGCTTCCCGGAGGGCGAGCGGCGAGTCCTGTCGCTGCAGTGGACGCCCCAGGGCCAGCTGGTCGCCACCTTCGTGGACGTGGGCTGGTCCATCTGGAACCCCACCACCCGCGAGGTGTCGACCGTCCCGGCGCATGGCGCGGACCTGTTCCGCGCCGCGGCGCTGAGCCCGGATGGGACGCGGCTCGTGTTGGGCAACAACGTCGGCCTGTTCGTGCGCGAGGTCGCCACGGGCAGCCTCGTCATGTCGGCGACCACCTCCGTCTGGCCGCTGTCGCTCACGTGGAGTCCGGACGGGCGCCGCTTTGTGGGAGGGACCCTGGCTGGACAGGTCCTGGTCTGGGACACGGCCCGGTTCGAGAGCCCCGCCGAAGTCATCGGCTTCCACGAGAGGGGCGTCGCCGCCGTGTCGTGGCGCTCCGCGGAGGACCTCATCGCCACGGGCGGTGGTGACGTGGCCGTGCGGGTGTGGCGCTTCGCGCCGTGAGCCTCACCGGGGCCTGAGCGAGGCGTCCGGGGGGAGCTCGAGCCGCGAGCTCCCGTCATGCGTCGTCACGCGGAGGACCTCCCGGGGGTCGAACGCCTCGGCCAGCGACTCCGACGCCGTGCACAGCAGCACCTGGGCATGGCGCGAGGTCTCTCGCACGCGCTGGACGGTGTCCCAGATGGCGGCGGGCGGCGGGTCCGCGTCGGGGGCCTGGAAGAGCACCAGCGTCCCCACGTCCTGGGGCGTCCGGCCCTCCACTCGCACACCCCGCAGGAAGCACCGCATCTCCCACAGCACGCTCTCCAGGACGTTGCCCACGTACCAGCGCTCCAGGTCGTCGGTGCTCGTGCCCGCGGGGGGATCTCTCGACGGCTCCTGGGGGGCCAGCTCCGCCAGCGAGGACTCCTCGCGAGGCGCGTCCAGGTCCGGGTCCACCAGCAGCGCGGACAACCCGACGAGCAGGTCCGCCAGCTCCCAGCACACCCGCCACGTGTCCGTGCCCGTCCGCCGCAGCTCGACGCCGTAGTCGTCCGTCCGCAGGCCCAGCTGCAACCGGATGGACTCCCCCCCGGGCGCGGCCGGTGAGCCGCCTGCCTCCCTCAGGTGCCGCTGGAGCTGTCCCTCGGCCAGGGCCCGCAGCAGCTCGAACAGGTGGACGAAGTCGCGCGTCGCCGTCCCCTCGGTGTCCACCAGGACACAGATGGCGCCTGGGCGCAGCTCGACCTCCCGCAGGGAGCGGAAGCCCGAGACTCGGAGGCGGGTGAGGTCCGTCGGCATGCCCGCAGCCTATTCCAGCCGTCCGGATGCGGGAGATCCCTGATGCGGACCGGGACCGCGAGCATCGAAAGGGCGGCACTCCGGGTCGAGGTCCGCGCTCAACGTACGAAAGCCGACATCGTGCGCGAGGCGGAGGTGCGGGCCGTCGTCGGAGCCATGTTACGGGAGGCTTCCGCGTGTGGTCCCCCGCTGCCGGACGCGCTCTCCCATGACAGGTGTTCTCCCGTGCTGTGTGCGCGGACCTCGGGTCCGTCGGATGGTTTCCCAGGAGGGACAGTCCTCCTCGCGTGGAGGGCGTGAGTCGTGACTCCGCCTGCCCCGGACGGCTCGCGCTCGAGGGCCACGCGCTTCGGCCCGCTGCTGCCCACCGCCACCCTGGCGGGCTTCATCGTCGCGGCGCTCGCCATCTTCGTCATCGCCATCCTGTCGTACCGCTCGCTCGAGTCCCACGCGGACGCGGCGGCGCTGGTGCGCCACACGATGGAAGTGGTCGAGCGGATGAAGACGCTCCTGTCCACGCTGAAGGACGCGGAGACGGGCCAGCGCGGCTTCCTGCTCACGGGGGACCGCACGTACCTGGAGCCCTACACCAGCGCCAGCCGCGCCGTCTCCGAGCAGCTCGTGGGCATCCGCGAGAGCGTGTCCGACAACGCCGCGCAGGTGCAGCGGGTGGACGCCTTGAGGCCGCTCGTCGAGGCGAAGCTGGCCGAGCTGCAGGCCACCATTGATTTGAAGACGGGTGGGCAGGGGGAGATAGCCCTCGTGCGCGTGCGCTCGAACGAGGGCATCGAGCTGATGAACCGCATCCGCGTCCTCGTGGACCAGATGGAGAACGAGGAGCGGCGGCTGCTCGCGGACCGCACGACGGCGTTCCAGGCCTCGGCGACGCTGTCGCTGGTCATCAGCTGGCTGGGCGCCGCGGTGCTGCTGTCCCTGATGGGCATCTCCGCGTACATGACGTCCCGCGACTACCGCGCCCGCTCCATCCAGGGCTGGATGCAGCAGGGGCAGACGCTGCTGGCCGCGCGGATGCAAGGGGGGCCGGGGCTGGAGCAGCTGGGCGACCAGGTGCTCCAGTTCCTGGCCACGTACCTGGACGCGCACGTGGGCGCCATCTACCTGGCGGACGGGCTGGACCACTTCCACCGCTTCGCGGGCTACGCGCTGCCCGCCTCCTTCCCAGCAGGGGACTCGCGGCTGCGCCCCGGCGAGGGCCTGGCGGGGCAGGCGCTGAAGGAGAACCGCACCTTCCACGTGAAGGACGTCCCGGAGGGCTACCTGCCCATCAACTCGAGCCTGGGGCAGGGGCGGCCGCGGCACCTGGTGGTGTTCCCCACGCAGGTGGACGGCAAGGTGAACGCGGTGGTGGAGCTGGGCTTCCTGCACGCGGTGCACCCCTCGGACCTGGAGCTGCTCCAGCGGGTGGCGGAGCCCATCGCCATGGCGGTGCGCTCGGCCAATGACCGCACGCGCCTGGAGCAGCTGCTGGAGGAGACGCGGCGTCAGTCCGAGGAGCTGCAGGCCCAGCAGGAGGAGCTGCGCGCGTCCAACGAGGAGATCGAGGAGCAGAGCCGCGTGCTGCGCGACTCGCAGGGCCGGCTGGAGCAGCAGCAGGCGGAGCTGGAGCAGACCAACGTGCAGCTGGAGACGCAGACGCGCCTGTTGGAGCGCCAGCGCGACTCGCTCACGAAGGCGCAGGCGGAGCTGACGCAGAAGGCCACGGAGCTGGAGCGCACCAGCCGCTACAAGTCCGAGTTCCTGGCGAACATGAGCCACGAGCTGCGCACGCCGCTCAACAGCTCGCTCATCCTGGCCAAGCTGCTGGCGGACAACAAGACGGGCAACCTCACCGAGGAGCAGGTGAAGTTCGCGCAGACCATCAGCTCCGCGGGCAATGATTTGCTCGCGCTCATCAACGACATCCTGGACCTGTCGAGAATCGAGGCGGGCAAGGTGGAGGTGGTGCCCGAGGTCTTCAGCCTGCCGCGCTTCGTGGAGGGGCTGGGGCGCTCGTTCCAGGTGCTGGCCCAGGAGAAGAAGATTGGCTTCTCCACGCGCGTGGACCCCGGGTGCGCCGAGTCGCTGGAGACGGACCCGCAGCGGCTGGGGCAGGTGGTGCGCAACCTGCTCGCCAACGCGCTGAAGTTCACCGAGCGGGGCGAGGTGTCGCTGCGCGTGTCGCCAGCGGGGCCGGGGCAGGTGTCGTTCGCGGTGAGCGACACCGGCATCGGCATCCCCGCGCACCTGCAGGGCCTCATCTTCGAGGCCTTCCGACAGGCTGACGGCAGCACGCACCGCAAGTACGGCGGCTCGGGGCTGGGGCTGTCCATCTCCAGGGACCTGGCGCGGCTGTTGGGCGGCGACGTCACGGTGGTGAGCGAGGCGGGGCGGGGGAGCACCTTCACCGTCACGGTGCCGGTGGTGCTCGCCACGTCGGGCACGGGCGCCAGGCCCGAGGCTTCTGCCGAGCCCTCGTCCACGCAGTGGGTGGCCAACGCGGTGGCCCAGCTGCCGGCGCCGTCGGAGACGGACGGCGTCTCGGGGCTGAGCGCGTCCATCGAGGATGACCGCGAGCGGCACACGCCCGGCGCGCGCCTCATCCTGGTGGTCGAGGACGACGTGCGCTTCGCGGAGATTCTGAGGGACCTGTCCCGGGAGCTGGGCTTCCTGTGCGTCGCCACGGACCGGGGCGGGGCGGCCTTCGACGCGGCCGTCGCATACCAGCCGAGCGCCATCCTCCTGGACATGAACCTGCCGGACCAGTCCGGGTTGATGGTGCTGGACCACCTCAAGCGCGACCCGAGGACGCGGCACATCCCCGTGCACGTCATCTCCGTCACGGACGCCTCGCGCGAGGCGCTGGAGCGCGGCGCGGTGGGCTACGCGCTCAAGCCCGTCAAGCGCGAGCAGCTCATGGCGGCGGTGCGCAAGCTGGAGACGCGCCTGTCGCCGGGCGTGCAGCGCGTGCTGGTGGTGGAGGACGACGCCCGCCAGCGCGAGAGCATCGAGAAGCTGCTGGAGAGCGAGGACGTGCGCATCGACAGCGTCGCCACCGCGGCGGAGGCGCTGGAGCGGCTCCAGCAGAACACCTTCGGCTGCATGGTGATGGACCTGAACCTGCCGGACCTGAGCGGCTACGAGCTGCTCGAGCAGATGGCGGAGCTGGAGACCGTGTCGTTCCCGCCCGTCATCGTCTACACGGGCCGCTCGCTCACCCGCGAGGAGGAGCAGCGCCTGCGCCGCTACTCCAAGTCCATCATCATCAAGGGTGCGCGCTCGCCCGAGCGGCTGGTGGACGAGGTGACGCTGTTCCTGCACCAGGTGGAGTCGAAGCTGCCGCCGGACCGGCAGCGGATGCTCCAGGTCGCCCGCGACAGGGAGGCGGCGCTGGACGGACGGCGCATCCTGGTGGTGGAGGACGACGTGCGGAACATCTTCGCGCTCTCCAGCGTGCTGGAGCCCCGGGGCGCGAAGGTGGAGATCGCCCGCAACGGCCGCGAGGCCCTGGAGCGGCTGGCGGACAGCCTGGCGCAGACGACGCAGGGCGTGGACCTGGTGCTGATGGACATCATGATGCCGGAGATGGATGGCATCACCGCGATGCGCGAGATCCGCAAGCGCGCCGAGTGGCAGAAGCTGCCCATCATCGCGCTCACGGCGAAGGCCATGCGCGACGACCAGGAGAAGTGCCTGGCGGCGGGCGCGAACGACTACATCGCCAAGCCGCTGGACGTGGAGAAGCTGCTGTCGCTCATCCGCGTCTGGATGCCCAAGGCCTAGGCCGGGCCTGCTTCCGCGCATGGACTCCATGGCCCAGGACATCGAGCTGAGGCTCCTGCTCGATGCCATCTATCTGAAGTACCACTACGACTTCCGTCGCTACGCCACCGTGTCGCTGCAGCGGCGGCTGGTGCTGGCGGCGGAGAACTTCGGCTGCAAGACGCTCTCCCAGCTCCAGGACCGGCTGCTGCACGAGCCGCTCGTCTTCCCGGCGCTGCTGGACTACCTCACCGTGCAGGTGAGCGAGATGTTCCGCGACCCCTCGTACTTCCGCGCGGTGCGCGAGTCCGTGGTGCCGATGCTGCGGACCTATCCGTCGCTGAAGCTGTGGGTCGCGGGCTGCTCCACCGGCGAGGAGGTCTACTCGCTGGCCATCCTGCTGAAGGAGGAGGGCCTGTTGGAGCGCACGCTCATCTACGCGACGGACATCAACCCCGGCGCGCTCCAGAAGGCGGAGGCGGGGGTGTATCCGGTGGACCGCATCGCCACCTTCACCCAGAACCACGTGGCGTCCGGCGCGCGAAGCTCCCTGTCGGACTACTACACGGCGGCGTACGGCAACGCCGTGTTCGACCGCTCGCTCAAGAAGCATGTCGTCTTCTCGGACCACAGCCTCGCGACCGACAGCGTGTTCGCCGAGGTCCAGTTCCTGTCGTGTCGCAATGTGCTCATCTACTTCGACCGCGAGCTGCAGGAGCGCGCGCTGGGGCTGTTCAAGGACTCCCTGTGCCGCAAGGGCTTCCTGGGCCTGGGTGCCCGCGAGTCCATTCGCTTCTCCCAACACGAGTCGGCGTTCTCGGTGGTGTCCCGGGACGACCGCATCTTCCAGAAGGGGTGACCGGTGATTGCTCCCAGGAAGGAGAACAAGGAGTCGTCGCCCGCGGTGAAGTGCCTGCTCGTGGATGACCTGGAGGAGAACCTCATCGCGCTGGACGCGCTGCTCAAGCGCGACGACGTGGAGGTCCTCCAGGCGCGCTCGGGCGCCGAGGCGCTGGAGCTGCTGCTGGAGCACGACGACGTGGCGCTGGCGTTCCTCGACGTGCAGATGCCGGAGATGGACGGCTTCGAGCTGGCGGAGCTGATGCGCGGCATGGCGCGCACGCGGCACATCCCCATCATCTTCGTGACGGCGGGCTCCACCGACAAGCGGCGCCTCTTCAAGGGCTACGACACGGGCGCGGTGGACTTCCTCTACAAACCGCTGGAGCCGCTGGTGCTGCGCAACAAGGCGGAGGTGTTCTTCCAGCTCCACCGGCAGAAGCAGCAGCTGGCCCGCCAGCTCGACGAGCTGACCGAGACGCTGCGGCTCAACGAGATGTTCACCGCGGTGCTGGGCCACGATTTGCGCAACCCCTTGAGCGCCATGCTCACGGCGGCGGACCTGCTCCAGCGGCGCTCGGAGGACGAGCACGTCCGGAAGACCGCGGGCCGGATGCTGTCGAGCGGCAAGCGCATGGGGCGCATGATCGAGGACGTGCTGGACCTGGCGCGGGCGCGGCTCGCCGGTGGCATCCCGCTCCGACGTGGGGAGACGGACTTCGGCGCGCTGGTGCTGCGCATGGTGCAGGAGCACCAGTCGGCGTCGACGCGGCCCACCATCGAGGTGTCCCAGCAGGGAGACCTGGTGGGGGACTGGGACTCGGACCGGCTCGCGCAGGTGGCGTCGAACCTCATCGGCAACGCGCTCCAGCACGGCGACGCGAGCGCGCCGGTGCAGCTGCGGCTGGACGGGACGGACGTGGACGCGGTGCGCTTCTCGGTGAGGAACCTGGGCGTCATCCCGCTGGACCTCCAGCCGCACCTGTTCGACCCGTTCCGGGGCGGCGCCCAGCGACGAGGGCGCACCGGCGGCCTGGGGCTGGGGCTCTACATCGTCCAGCAGATCATCCAGGCCCACCACGGCGCGGTGGAGGTGGAGTCGGGCTCCAGCCCCTACACCGAGTTCCGGGTGAGCCTGCCGCGCCGGGGCACCGAGGTCATCAAGCTGTAGCGGCGGCTATTCGCCGCGCAGCACGTCGTTGACGCTGATGCCGCGGCCCTTGGGCAGGAGCGCCTCGAGCGCGGCGGCGTCCTCGGGCTTGGGCGTCCACAGGCCGGCCTTGGCGTTGGCGCGCACCTGCTCGGCGGAGGTGGCGCCGGCGATGACGGAGGCCACGGTGGGCCGGGCCGCCAGTCCCCCCATGGCCACGTCGAGCAGGGAGAGGGAGCGCTCCTTCGCGAAGGTCTCCAGCTTCTCGATGGCGTCGAAGACCTTGTCGGCGAGCAGGCCGCCCATGTTCCACTGCTTCACGCGGGTGTTCTCGCCCGCCTTCGCGCCGCGCTGGTACTTGCCGGTGAGCAGGCCGCTGGCGAGCGGGAAGTAGGGGAGCAGGCCGATGCCGTGCTCCTGCAGCGCGGGGACCAGGTCCTCCTCCACGCCGCGGCCGATGAGGCTGTACTCGTTCTGGGCGCTGATGAAGCGCTCCATCCCGCGCGTGCGGGAGAGCCACTCGGCTTCCGTTACCTGCCAGCCCTTGAGGTTCGACGAGCCGATGTAGCGGACCTTGCCCTCGCGCACGAGCTCGGTGAGCGCGCTCAGCGTCTCCTCGAGCGGCGTCGCCGGGTCGGGCCAGTGCAGCTGGTGCAGGTCGATCCAGTCCGTGCGCAGCCGCCGCAGGGAGCGCTCGATGGCGCGGCGGATGTAGCGGCGCGAGCCGCGCGCGCCCCAGTCCGCGCCGTTGTCTCCCTTCAGGTCGCTGCCGAACTTGGTGGCGAGGATGACGTCGCCCCGGCGCTTGCCCAGCGCCTCGCCCAGCAGCTCCTCCGACGTGCCGTAGGAGTCCGACGTGTCGAACAAGGTGATGCCGGCGTCCAGCGCCGCGTCCACGACGGCGCGCGTGCCCTGCGCGTCGATGCGCAGGCCGAAGTTGTTGCAGCCCAGGCCCACCGTGGAGACGGTGAGGCCGGAGCGGCCGAGGCGGCGGTAGGTCATCTGGGTCATACGGGCTCCTGTGACTTCGGTGGCGGGGGAGGTGGATGACGTGGCGTGGCCCCGCCCGTCAAGGCGCGAGCGTGTGGCGCGGGGCCCGGCGCTGGTTTTCACACGAGGGACTTCCCGGCACCGCGAGGCGATGTACGCGGGACGCGGCCGCGCTCTTGAAGCTCGATGACCGTGGGACGCTGGCGGCCGGCAAGCGCGCGGACTTCGTGCTGGTGGAGGGCCACCCCGCGGCGGACATCCTGGACACCCGCCGCATCGTCGGCGTGTGGCACCGGGGCAAGAGGGTGAGTGGCGGTGTGGAGGAACTCACGCCCTGAGCAGGAGGGGCTCCCCGCGCCCTCGTTGCCATGGAGCGCGAGACGCAGCCCTCCGTCCCGGGGTGAAGTGGCCCCGCGCGCGTTCGTCCTCCGCGCGGAGCCGTGGCGGGTCCGCAGGCTCACTCCGTCCCGCTGAGTGCGGGACGGAGCCGTGAGCCTCAGGCCGCGCCGCCCTCGGTGTACAGGCGCTTGTGGTCGCGAATCTCCGTGAGGCGGAACGCGCCCGGGGGCGGAGCCTTCGTCTCGGGCGCATCCGAGCCCAGCTTCATCAGCCGCTCGTACTCCTCGATGGGCACGCGCTCGCGCCGGGCCAGGACGGTGTCCAGGTCCGCGCGCGCCATGCGCTCGGCGGCCTTCTCCCCGACGACGCCGGAGAAGAACTCCGCCATGCAGCCGCTGCCGTAGGACAAGAGCCCGATGCGCTGGTTCGCGAGCTTCGCGCCCTCGCCATGCAGCAGCCCCGCGAGCGCCAGGTACAGCGACGCCGTGTACACATTGCCGATGCGCGCGTTGAGCCCCAGCGACGAGGCCACCTGCGCGTCATAGCTGGCGGCCGACTTCGCCAGCTCCTCGCGAGCCTCCGGCGTCCCAACCTTCGAGTCCTTCGCGTCCTCCAGATCACACAGCCGCAGCTGCGTATGCGCCTTGCGCGCCATCTTGCAGAAGGGCACGTGGTAGGCGATGCGCGCCAACTGCTCCCCCGGCAGCGAGCCGGACCAGCGCACCAGCCCCGCCGCCAGCGCCTTCTCGCGCCAGCCCCGGTACGCGCCGGACAGCGCCTCCAGGTAGCAGTTGATGGAGTAGTGCCCGTCCACCACGGCCTCCCGCCGGCCGATGGGCCGCCAGAAGTCATACACATCCATGGTGCACGTGCCGTTGAGCCCCACGTCCAGAGCCAGCAGGTCCGGCTGCTCGGACACCAGCAGCGCCACCGCGCCGCCTCCCTGCGTCGGCTCGCCCGCCGTGTTCAAGCCATACCGGGCGATGTCCGCGCACACCACGATGGCGACCTTGCCCGCACCCGCGCCGGAGGCGATCCACTCCGTCGCGGCCATCAGCCCCGCGGTGCCGCCGTAACAGGCGTGCTGCGTGTCATACGTGCGCATCGTCCGCGGCAGCTTCAGCAGACCCTGGACGTGGGACGCGACAGGCTTGGAGTGGTCGATGCCCGTCTCCGTGCCCACCACGAGCATGCCCACGCGCGACGGGTCCACGCCCTGCTGCCGGATGAGCCTCGCCGCCGCCGTGGCGGCCAGCGCCACCGTGTCCTCACCCGGGTCCGTGACGGCCATCTCCCGAGCGCCGAGCCCCGAGGTGAACTTCGCCGGGTCCACGTTCCGGGCGCGCGCCAGGTCCTCGATGTCCACGTACCGGGAGGGCACCGCGACCGCCAGGGCCTCGATTCCAACTTTTCTCTGCATGGGCTTCCTCATTTCCAACTCGAGCGTCGATGTCTGGGGTTGCAGGACTTTTTCTGCTCACGCCTCTGGCGGCACCAAGACCAACCGGCCCGCCACCTCGCGGTTCTCCAGTCGGAAATGCGCCCGCGCTGCTTCAGCCAGCGGAACCGTGTCCGTGACGAATTGGCGCACCCCGCCCGTCGCCGTCAGCCGGAGTGCTTCATCGAGCTCGGCCTGATTCGTGGCATACGCACCGATGATCTCCAGCTCCTTGACGATAATGAGCCCGGGATTCACTTGCACGAGCCCCGACTCCAGATTGCCCACCACGACGAGCCGGCCGCCGGGAGCCATGGCCTTGAGCGTCTGGTCGAAGGTGGCGCTGCCGACGATCTCCACCGCGAGGTCGACACCTTGGCCCTGCGTCCGCTTGCGCACCTCCGCCGCGAAATCCAGCCCCCGAGACAGGATGACCTCATCCGCGCCGGCGGCCCGCAAGGGCTGCACCTTGGCTTCGCCAGACGTCACGGCGATGACTCGCGCTCCGTCCAGCTTGGCCAATTGCACCGCGGACATTCCCACGCCGCCGCTGGCCCCGGTGATGAGCACTGTTTCGCCCGCCCGGATGCGACCGCGCGTGCGCAGGGTGTGCACCGCCGTGCCCGTGGTGCAGCACACCGTGGCGGCCTCCGTCCAGGGGAGCGACGACGGCACGCGGCCCAGTCCCGCGACGGGCGCCACCATGAACTGGGAATACCCGCCCGGCAGCTCCTCGCCGAAGAAGCGGTTGTCCGTCTTGCACAGACTGTTACGCCCGCTGCGGCACAGCGCGCAGGTGCCACAGGACATCCGCTGGAGCGTCGCCGCCCGGTCGCCTGTCTTCCACCCCGGTGTCTCAGGCCCCACCGCGACGACTTCACCCGCGGCCTCGTGGCCGAGAATCGCTGGCACGTGGGTGCGAGGCAGGTTGCCGCGACGGTTGATGACATCGTGATAACAAACCCCGCAAGCGTGAACCCGCAGCAAGACCTCACCCTTGCCCGGTGCGGGCACGGGGACGTCCTCCAGCTTCAAGTTGCCGGCTTCACCAAAACTGCGCAGAACAATGGCCTTCATCTCGTACCTCCGCGAGACACAAAAGTCGAAACAGGGATGTCTGGATTCAGCGACCGACGAGCTGGTCTCGCAGGCCGCGAGGGTCCAACGCGCGGATGGCGGCGACGGTGCGCGCGTCCGGCAGCGGGGTGATGGTGAGCGAGTCGTCCACCGTGAAGTCGAAGCCCGTGCGCTCGGCGATGTCCTCGGTCGAGGCCCACGGGTGGCGCGCCGTCAGCCTTGCGCCGGAGGCGCCCAGCTCGAAGACGCCCAGGTCGGAGATGAGCCGCACGTCGCGGCGCGGGTCCCGGGTGGTGGCCACCTGAACCTCGGGCACCAGGTTGCGGCGGGACTGGCGCGGCACCAGCAACACGGGGCGGTGGACCCACTGGCGCAGCGTCGCGGCGCCGGCCACGCCGGGGAACTTGGTGCGCGGGTGCGCCAGGCTGCCGCTCGCCGTCATGTTGGTGCTGCCGGTGGCATCGACCTCGGCGGCGCCGAAGAAGACGGTGTCCACCCGGCCCCGGCGCGCGTGGTCGAACAGGTCGGGGATGGTGATCTCCGCCGAGCGCCCCTCCAGGTAGCCCAGGTCCTCGGAGGAGGGGAGCAGCGAGGAGATGTCCGGGTCCAGCGAGCCCACGCAGGCCAGGTACGTCAGGCCCGGCGCGTGCGTGGCGCGGGCCACGGCGATGGCGAGGATGGCCAGCGGCGAGGCGACGCCCGTGGCCACCACGGCGCCGTCGTCAATCTGTCGCGCGAGCAGGGAGACCACGGTCTCCGCGGGGGTGATGTCCAGGGCCGCGCTCATGCCGCCCTCCGCGTCTTCAGCGAGGCGAGGAACTCCGCCTCCTGGCCCGTCTCGGCGAGCGACAGGTAGCGCGCGAGCATCGCGTCGTCGTGGGGATACAGCCCCGCGCAGCCGGTGGGCAGCGCGCCGCCGGGCGCGAGGACGATGCGGTCCACCTGGAAGCCGGGGATGGTGGCGCGAGGCAGCTTCGTCACGCGCTCCTCCACCGTGGCAATCACGCGGCGCGCGGCGCCCGCCACGAGCAGGTCCGTGGTGGGGTCCTCCATGTACAGGTTGCCGCGCTCGTCCGCGGCGCGCGCGTGGATGAGCGCCACGTCCGGGAAGTACGCGGGCTCCACCGGGACGCTCTCACCGGTGAACGGGTCCACCACGGTGCGTGGCGGCTCGGCTTGCGCCAGCCCCGACACATCGGCGTCCGGCGCGGGGATGAAGGGCAGGCCCATGGAGGCGGCGCGCAGGCGCTGGACGACGCGGTAGCCGTCATGCTCGCGCCACGACAGGGTGCCCTGTTCGATTCCCCGCTTGATACAGGGCATGGGGCGCACGCGGCCCTCCAGGCTCAGCGCGCCGAAGGCGATGTCCAGGTGGGCCAGACACCCGCCCGCGACGAGCAGCTCGGCGGGCAGCGGGTTGGGCAGCGAGATGAGGCGAAGGCCGCGGCGCTCCTGGGCGATGAGCTCCATCACCAGCGCCATGGGCGCGCGGCCGAGCATGAAGCCGCCCGTGGCCAGCGACGCGCCGTCGGGGATGGACGCGACGGCGTCTTCCAGCGAGCACCAGCGCGCGGTCTTCACGTCCCCTCCGTTCCGGAGCGAGACACCATGCGCAGCGAGGACACCCCGGGCTGGCCATCCACGGCGGCGGCGACGATGGGCGGGAAGAGCAGCTCCACCATGCCGTCGGCGATCTGCTCATCCGAGAGGCGGCCGTCGGGCTTGAACCACTTGTAGACCCACAGCACCATGCCCAGGAACGAGAACGCGCCGATGGTCGGGTCCACGGGACGGATGCGCCCCTGCTGCGCGGCCTGCGAGAAGGCCTCCTCCAGGAAGTCGACGTAGCGCTTCTTGCGGCTGTCGATGAACGCGCGCGCCTCACCGGTGAGCGTGGCGTGCTCGTGGAGGATGATGATGACCTCCTTGCTCCACCCGCGCGTCACCAAGAGGATGTTGTGGCGCATGCACGCGCGCAGCCGCTCCACCGGGTCCGCGATGTCCTGCACGCGCGACAGGACCTGCTCCTCGAACAGGTCCATCCCGTAGTTCATGATGGCGAAGAGCAGCTGCTCCTTGTTCTGGATGTGGTGGTAGAGCCCCGCCTTCGTCATCCGGCACGCGGCGGCGATCTCCTGCATCGAGGTGCCTTCGTAGCCGCGCTCGCAGATGAGCCGCGCCGCCGTCTCCAGGATGGCCTTGTAGCGCTCGCCTTCATCCGGCTTCCGTCCGCTATGCGTCACGTGTGCCTCGTCACGGTGGACTGTAAAGTTTTCAAAAGCCACGACCTACCGACCGGTAGGTAGCACCGGTCGACGCGAGGTGTCAACGCGCTCGTGGGTCGGGGATTGTGGGCTCCGCATAGGAGTTTCAGTGGGTTGGGGAAGCGCTGGGACTTCGGGGAGGGGATTGCGCGCGGGGTATTCGGGTTGCGGAGAGCGAGCGGCCTAACGTGGTGGGCTTCCCTCGTCACACCCGTGGAGGTCGGCATGCGTCCGAGCGTGTTGTGGGCCGGTGCGGTTTCCTTGCTGTTGTCGACGTCGGCGTACGCCCAGCGAATCACCCCGGTTGAAGGCCGCCGTTCCGTCTCCGCGAGCTTCCTGACGGTGGACGCGGCGGGCCAGTCGGAGGACTCGGACTTCGTGGAGACGGAGGGGTTCGAGTCGTTCAACGCGTCCCTCGCGTTGTCGGCGTCGCCGCCCCAGGCTCCGAATCCGCGACTGGACGCGACGGCGGGTGGGAGCCAGTCGTCGGAGATGTCGGAGCGACGCATCCGGGCCTCGCTGAGTGCCTGGGCCTCTGGCACCGCGGTGGATGCCTCCGCGCGGGGGCAGGGCACCAGCAACGCGGACATGTACCTCACGTTCGAGTTGAACCGCCGCGCGCGCTACAGGGCGTTCGTGACGGTGTCGGCCTGGTCGAACGCGAGCAACGGGGGGCAGTCCTTCGGTGGTGTCTCGACGTTGTTGCATCTGGCCAATCTGGAGAGCGGGGTGCCGGTCCTGTCCTTCGATGTGTCTCCTTCGGAGAGCGACACGGAAGAGCTCGCGGGCTGGCTGCCGGCCGGGCCGTACACCTTGCAGGGCGATGTCTCGGCCTCGGTGGATGCGAGAGGGCCCGCGTCGGGGGGCGTGTCGGGGGCGTGGAGCATGGACCTGCTGCTGTATTGCTCGTCGGACTTCGACGCGAACGGCGTGGTCGACGTGATGGATGCCGCTGCCTTCATGGCGTACTGGGGCAGTGGTTCCCTGTGGGCGGACATCGACGGGAACGGCGTGGTGAATCAGGTGGATCACGACGTGTTCCTGCTCGCGTACGGCCGAGGTTGTTGAGCGGACGCGAGGTGCGTCCCGGGTCCTGAATCCCTGTTCGGAGCCGATGCGGGGAGTGCGACGCCGCCGTCCATTCGGGATGCCGGCGCGGCGGTGGCACGACTGGCCGTCCGCCGTGCCGTGTCCCGGTGATGCCTAGCTTGATGAGGCTTCGCGCTCGGGGTGCTCCCGCGCGCGTCGTGGCATCGGACGGTGGGGTGGGGAGGGGGATGACGGTCATGGCTGCGCGTCGACAGGCGGACATCCTGGTGGTCGGTGGAATCAGCACGGACTTCCTGGTCCAGGGGCCTCGGCTCCCGAGGCAGGGGCAGAACGTGGAGGGGCACCTGTTCCTGGAGAGCCTGGGAGGAAAGGGCGCCAACGCCTCGGTGGCCGCCGCGCGCCTGGGGGCCCGGGCGACGCTGGTGGGGCGGGTGGGCGCGGATGCCCGGGGACTCGGGCTCTTGGAGCAACTGGAGGGCGAGGGCGTGGACACGCTCGCCGTGACGAGGGACCCGGGCGCGAGCACGGGCGTCGTGCTCGAGATGGTGGATGAGTCAGGGCACCGGCAGAGCCTGTCCGCGGAAGGGGCCAACCGACGGATGCGAGTCCCCGACGTGCTCGCCGCCGAGGAGCGAATCTCCCGCGCGGATGTCCTGCTGGTGCAGCTGGAGGTCCCGCTCGAGGTCGTCGTCGCGGCGGTCCATGTCGCGCGGGCCGCGGGGACGCATGTGGTGTTGGACCCGGCGCCGCCCACGGCGCTGCCCGAGGAGCTGCTCGAGGCGGTCCATGTCATCCGGCTCAATGACCTGGAGGCGGAGGTGCTGACGGGCGTCGAGGTGGTGGACCGCGAGTCCGCCCGTCAGGCGGCGGAGAACCTGTTGCGTCGGGGCGTCGGCTCCGCGGTGGTCGCCGCGCCGCAGGGCAACCTGCTCCTCGGGTCCGAGGCTGAGCTGTGGTTGCCCAACCTCCCCGTGGACTGGGTGGATACCACGGGGGCGGGAGATGCCTTCTCCGCGGCCCTATGTGTGGCATTGGGTGAGCGGCGCTCTCTATCCGACGCGGCCCGCTTCGCGCACGCCACGTCGGCCCTGGCCACGATGCGGCTGGGGGCGCTGTCGGGGCTGCCGAACCGCGAGCAGGTGGAGTCCTTCATGGCGCGTCTGGCCATGTCGGCGCTGTCGGGCGAGTCGGCCCGGTGGTGACGGAGGCGCCAGCGCCCGTCGCGGGTCTCTGGCTCAGGCCGCTCGACGGGCTCGGATGCAGATGAACCCGGGGGCCTGGGACAGCTCTTCGAACAAGCGTGGGTCGGCGACCTTCATGTTCGTTCCCGCGGACGGTGTCTATGAAAGCAAGCGGTTTGCTGGCTCGGCCCTGGCGACCTCCAAGGCCGTGTTCGTCGCTTTCTACAAACGCACCCAGCATGTGAAGCTCGGGAACCTGACGGAGAGCTTCGAGGAGGGGATGAAGGCCGCGCGTGCGGCCCAGAGCAAGTACCTGGTCCGGCCGACCCTCGTGCACTGGGAGGACCGCGCCACCCAGTGGTCAGGGAAGCCTGATCAGATCGACGTGAAGCTCGAGTTGATCGACGTTGCCACGGGAAAGGTCGTGAACAGCACCCGCTTGAAGGCGACGAGCGAGAGCATGTCGCACATGAGCAGCCGCCCGGAGGCCCTGCTGCCGAAGCCGCTCGAACAGTTCGTGTCGTCGCTCTACTGAGGCTCGGCCCGCGGTTGCTCCGCTTCCAGCGCCTCGTACACGGGGCGCACCCAGTTCTCGGCCGCCTTCCGTGAGGCTTCGCTGACCGCTTCGGCCTTCTGCCTCGTGTCGTCCTCGAACGGGAGCACGGGGTTCTTCGCGTCACGGGACGCGGCCTGGGTCAGCAACTCCAGCTCGAGGGCATCAGGCTCCAACCCGAACAGCTCCACGAGCCGGGACACGGCGGTGTCCTGGAGCCCCCGGTGGTTCAGCAGCAACGCCGGTGACTTCCGCGCGCGATAGCCTTCCAGCCCCGCCTGGCATAGTCGCGCGAGGACCCGTGCGCCGTACTCCTCCAGCGACAGCTCGGACAACTGCGCCGTGCCGAGCCCCACGCGTGCGGGCTCCAGCACCCCCGGCAGCATGTGCGCGCCCCGGTGCTTCTGATGTGAGGCCATGACCTCCACCGGGTCCCGATACATGAACAGCCACGGCACCCCGGGAAACGCCCGCTCGAGCAACGGCAGCTCCAACACGTGCCACGCATCCAGCTTGAGGAACACCGCCTGCTCCTCGGGGTTCCGCTTCTGCCCCAGCCCGGCCACCACCGCGCGCAGCCACTCGATTCGCCGCGCCTCATCCACCCACGGGAGCCGCGAATGGATGCGCAGCACCGTGTCCACGGGGGCTGCCTCGGACAGGACGATGTGGCGGGGCAGCGACGCCAGCAGTTGCGCGAGCAGCGTGGAGCCGCAGCGGGACATGTGGAACACGAGCCCTCGCACCGGCAACCCCGGGTGCGACGTCTGTCTCTCCACCAGCGTCTCCATCGACGTCCGATGTCGGAAGAGCAGGGGGAACGGATGCCGCAGCCGGCGCTCCAGCGTCTCGTCGAAGAACGGGTCCGTGAAGCGCTGGCTCCCCAGGTGACACCAGTCGACCCAGGGCTGCTCACCCTCGACCTGCAGTCGTGCTGGTATCCACCCGTCCAGCCGCGAGCTCATACCCACGTCCCCAGCCACCGCTTGCGCTCCTCGCGCATCAGCTCGCGAAGCTCCGCCTCCGTGAAGTGACAGCCCCGCTCCGCCCCCAACCGGATGGCGAGCGCGATGAACCCAGGCACATCCTTCGGCCCGCGCAGCGCCTCCTGGAGCACCCCGTCCTCCAGCACCCGCACGCGGAAGCGCTCGAAGTCCTCAAGCGACACGAGCGCCGCCTTCCTCCGTCGCGGCCCTCGCGAAGACGTCCCGCAGCCAGTCATCCACCACGCAGTCGAGCACCAGGTGCACGCGGTCCGTGTCCCCGGAGTTGTCCACGCGGTGGGGCAGGTTGAAGTTCAGGTACCAGCACTCCCCGGGCCTCATGTCCACGCGCTGGCCCGAGAGCACGAAGCTCACCTCCGGATGCGTGACGATGGGGACGTGGATGCGCACCTCGCCATCCTCGAACGCCAGGTTGTAGTCCGTGTGCTCGCGGATGTTCGCGCGGGCCGCGAGCTTCAACAGCCGCGCCGAGCCGATGGGACACCGGAACATCGCGAGCGCCTCCCGGAACGCGGGGTGACGCCCGAGCAGCGGCGTGTCCGCGTACTCCTGTCGCGCGGTGGGGTCGGGGTAGATGCGCCCCTCCATCCCTCCCACCGAGCGCAGCGGGACGCCGCTCCACTCGCCCTCGTAGAAGCGGGTGTTGAAGTGCGGCACCCACGCCTCCGAGGGCACCCGCGCCAGCTCCTCCTGGAGACGGCTCACGTCGAAGCGAAGAGGCAATCGCAGCCGGTCGGGCACGGAGGGCGGGGCCATGAGCCCCTGTTCTACACCGTTCCCCGGTCCCTCAACCCGCGGTGCTCCGCCTTCACCCGCGCGAGCGCCGCATGGGCCCGGGCGAGCGTCTGCCCCGGGTCCTCCTCGCCCTCCACCGCCACGGCGACGGTGTGGACCTCGAACGTCTCCAGCTCGGAGAGCAGGTGCTCCCGCAGCGCCTCGGTCGCGCCCGCGTCCAGCCCTGGCAGCGCCACCAGCAGCGTGCCGCCCTCCCAGCGCACCGCGAAGCCCGTGGGCGCCCCCACCGGCTCCAGATGCCGTGCCACATCCCGCAGCGCCGTGTCGCCCGCGTCGAACCCGTGCCGCAGGTTGAGCCGACCGAGCCCCACCAGGTCCACCAGCAACACGCCGCAGGGCACGCCGTCCCTCCGGCATCGGCCAATCTCACGCAGCAGGCGCTCTTCACCCGCGCGTCGCGTGGCCAGTCCCGTCAGCGCATCCACCCGCAGCATCCGCTCACGCTCGTCGCGCGGAGACACGCCCCCCGGCTCCGAGAGCGTCAGCAGCTGCGCCATGCCGCCCGGGATGGCGAACGGCCGCGCCACCCACCGGATGCGACGGGGACGTGGGTGCTCCAGCGTCAGCGACAGGTGCAGCCCCCGCGACGTGTCCGACGCCAGGTCGAGCAACGGCGAGTGCCCCGTCGGGTCCGCCGTCAGGCTGGCGACGTGCTGACGGAAGGTGTCGAAGGTCAGCTTCGCAATCCCCTCCAACGGCAGCCCCAGCAGCTCCGCCAGCGCGGCGTTGCCCGCGAAGGGCTGCCGGCCCGGAGCCACCAGCAGCGTCGCCACGTCGAGCGCTTGAATCGCGTCCCGCACCTGCGTCAGCGCGGCCAGCTCCGAGCGCGAGGGCTCCTGCCGCGAGCGGCTCCAGTCCCTCGCCTCCGTCCTCGCCCGGGACTTCAGCTCCAGGTCCCCGGCCACGCGCCGGGCCAGCTCCCGCAGCGCCGCCATGTCCTCGGTGCCGAGCACCAGGGGCCGCGTGTCGATGACACACAGCGTGCCCAGCACCTCACCGCTCGGCGTCACCAGCGGCGCGCCCGCGTAGCTGCCGACGATGCCGTCGCGCACCAGCGGGTTGTCCTTGAACACCGGGTGCCGCGTGGCGTCCGGGACGACCAGCGACTCGCGCCCCATCACCACGTGGTGACAGAAGGCCCAGTCCCGGGGCGTGCCCCTGTCTCGCGCCAGCGCGTGCGGCAGCCCCACGTGCGCCTTGAACCACTGCCTGTCGCCCAGCACCAAGGTCAGCAACGCCACCGGCACACCGAAGGCCTGCGCCACCTCCGTGACGAGCTCCTGCAGCTCCGCCTCCGGAGGGCCGTCGTCCACCAGGTGCAGCGCGTCGATGTGCGCCAGGCGCTGGTGCTCGTCGTCGGGGCCGCTCTCCGTGGGCGTGGCGGGCAGGGGACGCTGTCCCGCGAGGACCCGGCGCACGGTGTCCCGCACCGTCTCCGTCGGCGCGCGTCGGCTGAGCAGCGAGTGGATGCCGAGCGCCTCCTTGAGCTGCCACGCGCGCACCCGCAGCTCGTCGAACGCCGTCACCACCACCACCTGCGTGCCGCCCGCGTCCTGTCGCTCGCGCAGCCACGACAGCAGCGTGAAGCCATCCACGCGCGGCAAGGCCAGGTCCGTGAGCAACAGGGCCGGGGCGCTGCGCTGGCGGACCACCTCCTGGGCCTCCGCGCCATCCCGGGCCAGGATGCCCTCGAGCCCTTCCCCCGCGACGAGGGTGAGCAGGCTGGCGGCGCGGTGCGGGTCGGGCTCGGCGATGAGGGCGTAGCGGGCCATGTCTCTCCGATGCTGCCACGGATGGGCCCGCGCCGGTGATGGTCGCCACCGCGCGAGGTTGTTCGGGCAACGCTGCCCGCCCGGCCGCTACCGGCCCTCGCCCGGCGGGGCCGACGTCCCCGGCGCGGACTGGGGATAGCGCACGAAGAGTCGACGCAGGGCGCCACGCTGACGGCCCAGCTCCTCCGCCCGGAGCGCCGAGTCCACCAGCAGCATCAGCCCCAACCCCAGGCACCCGGGCACCAGCGGCAACACCCAGCCCAGGTCCGCCGCCAGCCACCCCACCAGCGCCACGTGCAGCATGCCGAGCACCAGCGCCGTGCTCCCCACGGCCCCCAGCGTCCGCACGCGGCGACAGCGCCAGCCGAAGAGCCACAGCAGGGCCACGGTCTCCAGCAGGCCCATGAGCGCCACCCCGCCCGACGAGCGCATCAGCCGGTCCGCGCGGAGGTTGTCCAGCGCGAAGGCGTGGATCTCCACTCCCGGCACCGCCACCTGGCCTGGCAGCGTGCTCTGGCCGTGCAGCCCCGTCGCGGTGACGCCGACGAAGAGCGTCTTGCCCCGCAGCGCCAGGTCCAGCCCCACCGAGCGCGGGTCCGCCTGGAGCACGTCCGCCAGGCTCACCCTCGGCAGCCAGTCGGGTGAAGGCAGCCGCATCAGCGGGGCGCCCTGGTCCACGCTCGCCCGGCGCAGCAGGGACTCCGACTGCTCCGGCATCAGCTTGAGCGCCGTCGCCAGCGCCAGCGAGGGCCACCTCCGGCCGTCCACGTCGACGGCGAACGGGTAGCGCCGGATGACGCCATCCGCGTCCACCAGCATGTTCAAGGTGCCGCTGCCGTGCGCCGCCATCCGCAGCGGGGCGATGCTGCCCGCGACGCTCCGGGCCTGGAGCCGCAGCCGGTCCACGGGCATCGACACCGAATCGGCGGCCGCGGTGTCCTCGAGCGGCGCCATCATCGAGACCTCGTCCATCAACGCCGCGGCGCCCAGGATGACGGCGCCGTTCTCCCCGAGCGCCTCCGCCAGTCGCGCGTCGCCGTCCTGCTCGCGCAGCCGGTCCTCCAGGTCCGCCACCAGCGCCGCGCCCGCGGGCTGCCCGGCGAGCCCCGATTCCCGCAGCGCCGCCAGCACGTCCTCGCCCAGCTCCAGCGCGTCGCGCGGCCCGGGCTGGTCGAACACCACGTCCACCGCCACCGCCGCCGGACGCTGCGCCGCCAGGGCCTTGAAGGCCCGCGCCCACGTGGCCCGCGACAGGGGCCAGCGCTCACCCAGCGCCATCAGCGCCCGGTCATCCACCTCCACCAGCACCAGGTCCGCGCTGCGTGGGACCCCCGGCAAGAGCCGGCTGACGACCTGGTCATAGAGCGAGCGCTCCAGGGGCCCCGGCGCTCCGCCCGTCGCCGCCGTCACGCACGCCAGCGCCACGCCCACTCCCGCCGCCACCACGCGAAGCAGCCCCGGAGAGGGGCGGGGAAGCCAGGGGCCTCGCGCAGGCGTGTCGGGGCTCGGGTTCATCGGCGCGTCTCAGGGCCTCAGCTCGAACGCATGGATCTTGGAAGGGAAGCCGATGAAGTCGTCCTTGTCCACCGGCAACACGCGCCAGAACCACTTGCCCGTGTGCTCCCCGGGCACTGTCAGCGTGAGTCCCGTGGCCTCGTGGGTCCGCACGCCCGCGGCGAAGTCCGCCGTCCGCGCCAGCTCCACGCGGTAGTGCTTCGCCTCCTTCACCTCGAACCACTTCAGCGTGGGCGGCGTGGTGAACGTCCCGCCGCGGGGCCCTTCGAGACGCGGCGCCGTGAGCAGCGCCCGGGGCGCCTCGGGCGCGACCCCCGGCAGCACGCGCGAGCCCTGGCCCGCGCCCACGTCGACCTCCGCCCCCTGCGCGCCGAGCGCCACCTTGCCCTCGAGCGTCTCCAGGCGACTGACGCCGTCCTCCTTCGCCGTCACGCGGAACTGCGTGCCGCGCACCCCGGCCACCGCGCCGCGCGTGCGCACCTCGAACACGGAGCCCTCGCCACCGGGCGCGGCCACCGTCTCCACCGAGCCCTTCAAGAGCTCCAGGCGGACCACGCGCGTGCCCTGGGCGCTCAGCTCCAGGGTGCCCAGCCGCAAGAGGCTGTCGGGCTGCACACGCACCCGGCTCGCGTCCGCCAGCTCCAGCTCCGCGCTCGCGTCGCTGGCCGTCTGGAACAGCTCGCCCGTGTGGAGCGAGTCACCGATGGCGCGCGGCTGCAGGGCGTCCTCCGTGGCGCCCGCCAGGATGCTTCCACCCGCCGCGCGCACGCGGGCCACGCGGGGCTGCGCGGGGCGCTCGACGTAGGCGAGCTGGAGCTGCCCCGGCTGTCCTGGCACCGCGGGAGGCGCCACCACGGACACGCGCGTCTGGGGCACGCCCGCCGCCACCAGCACCTGCGCCGCCGCCTTCGCCACCGCGAGGCCCTGGCCTCCCAGCCGCTCCGCGTCCGGCAGCCGGGCGGCCACCGTCACCGAGCGGATGGCGGGACGGGCCACGAGCGCCTGTCCCACGTGCTTCAGGCACTGCTCCGTCTCCGGGCCCTGGGGTGCGAGCGTGCGGCCCAGCTCCACGCGGCCATTGTTGAAGCGCACGCCGCCGCACGGCTCCGCGCCCTGCGACTGCGCGAGCACGGGCGAGCCCGAGAGCGTCAGCACCATCAGCCAGGAAGTGGACCGACTCATGGCGTGGCCTCCCCCGCCGAGGAGTCGGCGGCCTTCACGATGTTGAACTCGACGCGGCGGTTGTTCTCGCGTCCCTTGGGCGTCTTGTTGGTGTCCACCGGCTTCGTCTCACCGAAGCCCACCGCCTCCAGGCGCTCCGGCGCGATGCCGGACTTCACCAGGAAGGCCTTCACGTTGTTGGCGCGGCGCTGCGACAGGTCCAGGTTCTTCGCGTCCGAGCCCTGGCTGTCGGTGTGGCCCTCCACGCGCACCAGCTGGAGCTGCGGGTTCGCCTTGAGCACCGAGGCCACCTGCGCGAGCAGGCTGAACGACTTGGGCAGGATGACGTCCTTGCCCGTGGCGAAGTAGACCTTCTCCAGGATGACGATGCGCGAGCCCTCCAGGCGCACGCTCGACGTGCCCTGGTCGGGGCAGCCGTCCTCGTCCTTCACGCCGTTGATGGTCTCCGCCTCCAGCGGGCACGCGTCGGCCGTGTCGGGGATGCCGTCCCTGTCGTTGTCCGGGTCGGGGCAGCCGTCCGCGTCCTCGAAGCCATCCAGGTCCTCGGGCTCGCTGGGGCAGCGGTCCTCGCTGTCGACGATGCCGTCCTGGTCCGTGTCCACGGGGGCGGGGGGGAGCGTCATCGGCGCGCTCGCCTCGGGGGCCTGGGTGGGTGCGTCCTCGGACGCGGGAGCGTGCTCGCCAGGCGAATCGGGGCAGCCGTCCTCGTCCTGATAGCCGTTGAAGGTCTCCGGCTCGCCGGGGCACACGTCCGGTCCATCGAGGATGCCGTCGTTGTCGTCGTCCGGGTCCAGGCAGTGGTCGTCGTCCTGGAAGCCGTCGTAGTCCTCGGGGCCGAGCGTGCACGCGGGGGCCGACGAGGGCGCCGAGGACGTCGTCCAGCTCAGTCCACCCAGCACGCGGAAGCTCGGGGTGCCGTAGCCTCGGGTGAGGCCGGGGCCCGCGCCCACATGGGCCGCGAGCTCACGGGTGAAGCGGTACTTCACCGCGCCGAGCGCCTCCAGGGGCCGCTCCTCCGTGTTCGTCTCCTTCAACCCCAGCGCGCCCGCGAGCGTCGCGGCGACCGAGAGCTTCTCGGTGAGCGGCACCTCGGCGCCGATTCCGTACGCGAACTCGCTGCCCACGCGCAGGTTGCGCAGCCGCTCCTCGCCGCGCAGGTTCACGCCCACGTTGGCGAGCAGGCGCACGCGCTCGGTGGCCCACTCGGCGATGAGCCTCGGCTGGAAGGTGAGCCCGTCGGAGCCCAGGAACTCGTCGCCTCCCGAGGTGGGAATCGTCACCGACGCGGCCACGGCCAGGTGCAGGCCTCCGTCCGTGGACAGGAGGCGCGCCTTGGGGACCAGCCGCAAATCCCCGATGCCCGTGGCATCCACGCCCTGCGCCAGCGACGGGGCCACCTCGCCCGCGGGCTGCGACGTGGTGGTGGAGATGGGCAGCGCCACGCCGACCTCCAGCCAGTCGAACAGCGCCAGCGCGCCCAGCAC
Source organism: Myxococcus sp. AS-1-15 (assembly GCF_020037055.1). Classification (NCBI taxonomy): domain Bacteria; kingdom Pseudomonadati; phylum Myxococcota; class Myxococcia; order Myxococcales; family Myxococcaceae; genus Myxococcus; species Myxococcus sp. AS-1-15. Next base: position 49,748 of record NZ_JAIQDF010000017.1, read on the forward strand.
GTCCACGGTGAGCTGGCTGTCGACGATGCGGTAGACGAACGCGTCCCGCCTCGGGTCCAGCAGGTTGAGCGGATCATCCGCGTAGTTGACCGACAGCCCCAGGTTCCAGTCGAGGTGCCGGCCCACGCGCGCGCCGTGCAGCCCCAGCACGTCATAGGCGCCCGGGCCGGGCTTGTACTGCTGCACGTCGATGGCCTGGGAGGCCGGAATCTGAGCCTGGGCGCCGCTCGCCAGCAACAGCACCAGCGCGAACCACGCCCACGGGCGGGTGGGAGGAAAAAGCACTCGCATGCTCCGACGGTGCCAGAAGGGCACCACCCACATCAACGTGCCGCCAACAATTGCGACACGTGTTGGGCCAGGGAAGGCAGGGGTTGCGGCTTGGGCAAGACCAGGTCGACGCCGAGCTCACGGGCCCGGGCCGTCAGCTCCGGAGAAGCGAAGGCCGTGAGCAGCACCACGCGGGTGTCCGGGGTGAAGCGGCGCACGAAGTCCGCCAGCACCAGCCCCTCCTCGGACTGCGTGCCGCTCAGCCGCAGGTCGCTGATGACCAGGTCGTAGCGGCCCGTCGTCATCAACCCCAGCGCCTCATCGAGCGCTTGCGCCGAGTCCACGCGGTAGCCGGCCCCCGAGAAGAACTGCCCCAACACCCAGCACAGGGTGGATTCGTCGTCGACGATGAGGAGGTTCTGAGACACGCGGCCGCCGGAGAGCAAGCCTGGGGCCAACCGTACTCAGGCCCCCCGCGATACGACTTTCCCGATACTTGCGGGCTGTCGCCCGGTGCCTCGTCCGCCTTGCGTCCAGATCACGGATCCGATTTCTGGAATCCAGATCTGTTGATTCCCAAACGCTTGAGGCGCTCGTAGAGGGAGGAGCGGGGGATGCCCAGGCGGACGGCGGCGCGCTCGACGTGGCCGTTCTCCCGGCGAAGCACGCGCTCGATGTGGCGGCGCTCGAGCTCCTCGAGGGTCAGGTCATCCTCGGCGGCGGGCTCGTCGGGGGAGGACTCGAAGCGCAGGTCGCCGCGGGACAGGGCGCCGCCGCCGGAGAGCAGCACGGCGCGCTCCAGGACGTTGCGCAGCTCGCGGATGTTGCCGGGCCAGGCGTAGCGCATCAGGGCCGTCTCGGCGTCCGGCTGGAGTCCCACGCCGCCGCGTCCGCGCGCGGTGCCCATCTCCGCGAGGAAGCTCCGGGCCAGCACGGGGATGTCCTCAGGGCGCTCGCGCAGGGCGGGCACGTGGAGGATGAGGGTGCTGACGCGGAAGTACAAATCGCTGCGGAAGCGCTTCTCGCGGGTGGCGGTGCCCAGGTCCTGGTGCGTGGCGGCGATGAGGCGCACGTCGACGCGCCTGTCGCGCACGTCGCCCAGCCTCCGGAAGCGCTTCTCCTCCAGCACCTTGAGGAGCTTGGGCTGGACGGTGAGGTCCATGTCGCCAATCTCGTCGAGGAAGAGGGTGCCCCGGTCGGCGACCTCCAGCAGGCCCTGCTTGTTGGCCACCGCGCCCGTGAAGGCGCCCTTCTCGTGGCCGAACAGCTCCGAGTCGAGCAGGTCCCGGGACAGCGCCGCGCAGTTGAGGTCGACGAAGGGCGCGTCGGCGCGGGGGCCGCCTTCATGCAGCCAGCGCGCGAGCACGCTCTTGCCGCTGCCCGTCTCGCCGGTGACGAGCACGGGGCTGTCGCTGTGCTGCATGCGCTCGGCCTCGGCGCGCAGGTTCTGGATGGCGACGCTGGTGCCCAGGAACGGGTCCACCGAGGCGCGCGCGGTGCGCGACAGGTCCGCGCGCAGGCGCTGCCGCTCGCGGCGCTGGGCGACCAGGCGCTCCAGCACGACCTTGAGGACGGCGAGCTCCACGGGCTTGGTGAGGAACTGCTCGGCGCCCTCCTTCACGGCCTGCACGGCCAGCTCGATGGAGCCATGGCCGGTGAGGACGACCAGGGGCACGGCCGCGTCGATCTCCTTGAGGCGCGGGAGCAGCTCCAGGGCGGTGCCGTCCGTGAGGCGGTAGTCCACCACGGCCACGTCGGGGCGGTGCGTGCGGAAGACCTCCTGGGCCTCGGCGAGGCTCTGGGCTTCGTCCACGTCGAAGCCGTGGGCGGTGAGATAGCCCCTCATGCCGAGCCGGACGCCGGGCTCGTCGTCCACGAGGAGGATGCGGGTACGGGTCATGAGGCGAGCGAGTCTAGGGGCACGGTGGCCGGAGGCGAGGAAACCGCTGGTAGCAGCAGGGTGACTTCGGCGCCACCCTCGGGGTGGTTTCCCAGGCGGATGGCGCCCTGGTGCTCCTCGAGGATGCGCTGGACGATGGACAGGCCCAGGCCGGTGCCGCCCCGGCGCTTGCTGAAGAAGGGCTCGAAGACGTGGGGCAGGTCCTCCTCGCGGAAGCCCGGGCCGCCGTCGCGCACGGTGCAGCGCACCCAGGCGCGGCCCTCCTCCTCGAGCACCGCGGTGGACACGCGCACGGTGGCTCCCGCGGGGGAGTGCTGCACGGCGTTCTCCAGCACGTTGCGGAAGACATGGAACAGCCGCCGCGAGTCCATGCGCACGGGCGGTAGGGACTCGGTGAGCAGCGGCGTGACGGCCACGCGGGCCTGCTCGCCGGTGAGGGCGCACGCGGCCAGGGCCTCCTCGACGACGGGGTGCACGGGGCCCTCCACCCATTCGCCGCGCGTGGGCCGGCCGTACTCGAACAGCTCCTGGGTGAGGTGGTTGAGGCGGCGCACCTCGCCGCGCAGGACGTCCATGTACGGGGCCAGGTCCGCGCGCTGGCCCACGGTGGCCTCCACCGCGTCCACCACGGCGGAGATGGAGAAGAGGGGGTTTCTCACCTCGTGGGCCACGCCCGCGACGATGGCGCCCATGACGGCCATGGTCTCACTGCGGCGCAGGCTGGCCTGCAGCTCGAGCAGTCGGGTGACTTCGGTGGCGACCAGGATGATGCGTGAGTCGTCGCCTCCGGCCTCGTCGACCCAGGCGGCGGACAGCTCCCAGGTGCGGCGCGAGTGCGGGTCGGTGACTTCGCGGGTGATGGTGCCGTGGGTGCGGCGCAGCTCGTCGATGAGGGGCGGGGTGCTGGACCAGGGCGGCCTGCTGGCGGCGGTGGACAGGGGCTGGCCGGAGGGGTCCAGGCCGCCGAACAGCGCGCAGGCCGGGGCGTTGAGGCGGTGGATGACGCCGTCCGCGCCGAGCACGAGCAGGGGAGCAGCGACGGCGTCGAAGGTGCGGGTCCACTCCTGGGCGGAGCGGCGGAAGCTGTCGTGGAGGCGCTGGCGCAGCTCGTCCGCGAGGTAGCGGTCGGTGATGTCGGTGACGACGCAGCCGACGTGGAGCTCGCCCTGGGCGTCTCGCGCGGAGGCGGCGGCGCGGCTGCGGACCCAGCGCACGCGGCCGTCGGCGCAGATGAGGCGGTGTTCCAGTTCCACCTCGGAGCCGGGGGCGAGCGACTCGATGCGGGAGCGGTAGCGCGCGCGGTCCTCGGGGTGGATCATCTCCGCCCAGAGGCGGGGCGGGCCGCCGCCGGGGGAGGGCTCGACGAAGGCGGAGGCGGGGTAGCCGGTGGTGCGCTCGATGACGGGGGTGCAGTAGAAGTCGCGCAGCCTGCCGTCGCGCAGCTTGCCGCCCCAGAGGTAGTCGGGCAGGGAGCGGGTGAGGACGTCGAGGCGGCCCTCGTGCTCCTGGAGGGATTGCTCGGCGCGCATGCGCTCGGTGAGCTCGGAGAGGGAGGCGATGACGCCGAGGACTTCGCCGCCGGCGCCGCGCACGCGCGAGTAGCTGCCGAACCAGAAGCGGGGCTCGCCGGGGGCGGCGGGGGTTTCGACTTCGAGGCAGGTGTCCTGGACGGGGGCGTCGGTGCCGAGGGCGCGCTCGAGGCGTGGGGCGAGGAGTCGGCCCAGCTCGGGCATGACCTCGGTGACGTGGCGGCCCAGGTGTCCACCGGCGGGCAGGCCGTTCATGGCGGCGAGCGCGGTGTTGACGTGGATGTAGCGCAGGTTGCGGTCGAAGAAGGCGAAGCCGACGGGGGTGACGTCCATGAGGGCGTCGCGCAGGGCGCTGGAGTCACCGGCGCTGCGGAGGGCTGCGTCGCGCTCGCGGCGGGTGCGCTCGCGGGCGTGGGCGAGCAGGAGGGCGGGGACGCCCGCGCAGGTGAGGACGAGCGCGGAGGTGGCGAGGATGCGGGGCAGGGGATTGGCCGCGTCCGCGCTGGTCCAGGCCCATTCGATGAGGGCGGCGAGCGCGGCGGCGGTGAAGGCGGCCAGGAGCATCTGACTGCGTGAGGGGAACTCGTGCATGGGGGCGTGGGCCGCGCGAGCCTACCTGGAATCCAGGGGCGCGCCGTGCATCGAGGCCCAGGGACGGGTGCTCTCGTCGTCTGGTGGGCAAGGGGGCGGGTCCGGGGGGCGCCGCGGGGGTGGCTCAGACTCCTGGCCGCGGCGCGGCGTCATGGGCCGAGCGGGCGAGGAGGTCCTGGACCTCTTCGTCGGAGGTCTGGTCGAAGTGCCGGTACCACAGGCCCACGGCGCCGAAGGGCTCCGGGGTCCGGGCACACACCATCTCGTCGACGAGTGGTGCCAGGGCGTCGCAGGTGTCGGGAGGGGCGACGGGGACGGCGACGGTGATGCGGGAGGGGTGCTGCAGGCGCAGGGCGGCGACGGCGGCGCGCATGGTGGAGCCGGTGGCGAGGCCGTCGTCGACGAGGATGACGTCGCATCCGTGGACATCGAGGGCGGGGCGGCCCTGGCGGTAGCTGACTTCGCGACGCTGGAGCTCGCGGGTTTCATGCGCGGTGACGGCGTCGAGCTGCGCGGAGGTGATGCCGAGCTCGTCGATGACCTCGGGGTTGAGGACGCGTGTGCCGCCAGTGGCGATGGCGCCCATGGCGAGTTCCTCGTGGCCGGGCGTGCCCAGCTTGCGGACGATGAAGACGTCCAGCGGGGCGCCGAGCGCGCGGGCGACTTCATAGGCGACAGGGACACCGCCGCGCGGAAGCGCGAGCACGCGGGTGTCGGGACGGTGGGAGTGGTGGCCGAGCAGCCGCGCGAGGGCCCGGCCTGCCGTGGAGCGATCCTGGAACGCGGGTCCTGTCATGTGTGGCTCCTCGGTGCGTGGGTGGGTGGACGTGCCTCGGAGTTCAACGTGGTCATGCACTCAGCGGAGGTGCACGGACGGCCTAGTCACATCCTGCTGCCCGAGCCCTGTTTGGCTCGGGCCCATGGAGCGTGGCATGGCGCTTCTCTTTTTCACACGCCATGACTCAGGGTCTGCGAATGTTTCTGCTTGGGTACGCGTCACGGTGTCCAACGGATGCGTTTCACTCCACCACGGTTGATGCACTTGCCCCGGGCCCAAGGCTCACAGTCGGAGCAGGCCACATGCGTGTTGTCGTAGTAGCCATCACAGCACCTTACGTTGCAGGTCGTGAGGTCCGACCGACAGACGTCGTGCCATTCGAGTCTGCATGTTTGGACGGATAGGGATTCAGGTTCGCCTCCGGAGACTGGTGATGAAGTCTCGGAGTACATCTCGGGCGACGCCTCCGCTGTGTTGTCCATGGGTGGGAGACTTTGATTCTCGCCAAGGCTGTCATTGTGCTCGGGGCCACATGCTCCCAGCATCAGTGCACAGCTCAACATCCACAAGAATGTCCGATTGGGGATCGACATGGTTCAGGCCAGGGGTTGAAGAAGAGACCCTGGTCATAGGGGAGAGCCAGGGCGGCCAGATACTGCATCCAGTGTCTGGTTGCTCTGAGAATGGAGCCCGGGTTGGCCGGTTGGCCACTGTCTGGGATGACCGGGTCGCTATCTGCTGCCGGACATTCCCTATTCGTGGTCGACGCAGAGGGGATGGGGTCCCTGCTCGGGCACGGCCCGTCTGGGCCCTGTGGGCATGATCTCTGGCCCGTGAAGCAGTTCGTCGTCCTGCGAGGTCGACGTAGACGTGGGCGACCACTCAGGGTGAGAGTTTGCATCCATGACGACCGTGAACATCAAGATTCTCTGGCCGCATGAAGCCATCCGGGCTCGTCCGGGGATGTACTTGGAGGGTGCCTCTGATCCGTGCTCGCAGGCCGAGGTGTTGCTCAAGTTGACTGTCGAGAGCATGGCCATCACAGGAAATGGTGCCGAGCGGCTTCCGGTCGTGCTCCGGCTCTGGCCAGGCCCCGCATTCGAGATGACCTGCCCCTGGCAGTGTTCTTCGTCCGAGTTTCTTGGCCGTGGGCGCTCCACCCTCAGTTCCGTCGAGTGGAGAATGTTGAACCTTTTCGCGGGGGGCCCAAGGACTTGGGAGTTCCTCGATGGCCACGGCATTCTACTCAGTGCGTTGTCATCCCGCGTACTCCTGCAGGTCTCGAACGGAGAGCGATGCTGCGAGAGTGCCTATTCTCGAGGCGGCCTCATCTCTCCCTTGCAGGACTCAAGGACAGGCCCGTCGAACGGCTCGCGCGTCGTGTTCGAGCTGGACCCACTCTTCTTCAATGATGCAGCGAGAGCGCACGTGCACTCGGATGAAGTGCTCGACGCCCTCGCGGCCCGGTTCTCCTGGCTGACCATCGCCCAGCGCGCATCGGACGTTCGCGCGGGCGACCCGTGGTCGCCGTGAGCCTCTCTACGCGATGATGTTCGGCTTGCCCGGCTGCCCGGGAGGCGGCGGGTCGTGAATCCCCGGCGGCGAGATGTCAGGAGGCAGGGGAGGCTCGATCTCCGGCGGCTGCTTGCGCGGCGGCTCCTCGGCGGGAGGCTGCCGGAAGGGCGGCTCATGCTGGGGCTGCCGAGGGTCCGGCTCCTTGACCGGCGCGTTGGGCTCGGGCTCGGGAGGCAGGGGCGTCGGGTGCGGAGTCCCGGGGATCAGCGGCTGCTGCGTGGGCATTCTTGCGGCGCTCCTTGAAGAGATTCGGTCCGTCTGCCCGCTCAAGGTGTGCACGCCCAGCCATGCGGGCACCTTCCCGCACACGCTCGCGTGGGCCACCCAGGCTCTCGTGGCCCTCACGCGCGGGGGCCGTGCTCACGGGGCCCGGCTCGGACGTCCCGTGGTTGCTGCATCGCGCCATGTCCGCCGTCAGGTTCTCCCGATGGGACTTATCGACAACCCAACAGGAGGCACTTCATGAAGGCAGCCATTTGGGGGCTCGGGGGACTGGGGCTGGGCGTGGGGCTGATGTACTGGAGCGATCCACGCAGCGGCCGCTGGCGCAGGTCTCATCTGCAGGGCAGGGCCGTGCACGCCGCCCACGAGGCCAGCTCCGCGGTCGACGTCGTCCGCCGCGACCTGGCCCAGCGCTCGCGAGGCCTGTTCTTCGAGTCCGTCAGTCGCTTCCGCTCGGAGCCCGTCGACGACGTCACCCTCACCGAGCGTGTCCGCGCGGCCCTCGGACGGGTCTGCTCGCATCCGGGCTCCGTGAAGGTGTCCGCAAGGGACGGCATCGTCACGCTCGAGGGCTCCATCCTGCTCGAGGAGCTCAAGTCCGCCGTTCCCTACCTCGGCCGCGTCCGAGGCGTGCGCGGCGTGGACAATCGACTGCTCCCCTTCGCCCAGCCCGGCCGCCAGTCCGAGCTCCAGGGCGGCATCGCGCGGCGACGCCCCTTCGGCTCCAGGCACTGGTCCCCCTCGTCACGCTTCTTCGGCGCGCTCGGAGGTATCTCCCTCGCATCCTGGGCGCTCCAGCAACGCGGTGTCCTGGGCTCGCTCCTGGGACTCGGCGGCGCGGTCCTCGGCATCCGCGCGCTCAGCAACCTGGAGCTGCGCCGGCTCACGGGTATCGGCGCGGGGCCTCGCGCCATCACCCTGCACAAGGACATCACCGTGAACGCGCCCGTGGAGGAGGTCTTCGCCTTCTGGGACGCGATGCAGAACTTCCCGCGCTTCATGACCCACGTGGACGAGGTGCGCGTCGACGAGCGCGGTCGCTCCCGCTGGAAGGTCCGTGGCCCCGCCGGTCTCCACTTCGAATGGGAAGCCGTCGTCACGAAGCGAGTGCCCAACCAGCTCCTCGCCTGGAAGAGCGTGAAGGGCACCTCCGTGGAGAACGCCGGCGTCATCCACTTCGAGCCGACCGCGAAGGGCGGCACCCGCGTGGACATCCGCCTGTCATACAACCCGCCTGCCGGCGCCATCGGCCACGCCTTCGCCCGGCTGCTGGGCGTCGACCCCAAGCGGCAGATGGACGACGACCTCCTGCGCTTCAAGTCCCTGCTCGAGCGCGGCAAGGCCACCGGCCACGAGACCGTGACGCGCGAGTCCCTGGCCCCGAACCGGAGCGGGCGGACCTCCCTGATGCACTGACGCGCCGTCGTCACGCAGGATTTGCGCGCCCTGGGCCATGAGCTCCGAGGCGCGCATTTCTTGCGCGCCACCGGGTCGCCCGGACCCGCTGCGGGCTGGCGCGGTGCTTGCTGCGGAGTTGCTCGTCCGATGTGGGGCGAGCGGTTAATGTCCGCCCCGAAACCATGGCGGAAACCTTGTTCGAGGAGCTGAAGCGGTACGTGGGGTTCGGAGCGCGGGACGAGCTGTCACTCGTCGGCCTCCACTCCCTCGCGAAGCCGCACTTCCCCCGCATCGCGCGCGTCTTCTACGACCGCATCCTGGAGCACGAGGGCGCCCGCCAGGCGCTCGAGGGCGGCGAGAGCCAGGTGGGCCACCTGCGAGGCACGCTCCAGGTGTGGATGGACCAGCTGCTGCGCGGCCCGTGGGATGAGGCGTACTTCGCGCTGCGCTGCCGCATCGGCCGCATGCACGTGCGAATCTCCCTGGAGCAGCACTACATGTTCGGCGCGATGAACGTGCTGCGCCAGGAGCTCAACGCCATCATCGACACGGCGTTCACCACCCAGCCCCAGGTGCTCCACGACACGCGCGCGGCGCTCGGCCGCATCCTGGACCTGGAGCTGGCCATCATGCTCCACACCTACCGCGAGGACCTGCTCGCGCAGCAGGCGCGCACCGAGCGCCTGGCCACCTTCGGCCAGCTCGTCGGCTCCATCGGCCACGAGCTGCGCAACCCGCTGGGCGTCATCGAGACCTCGCTCTACATCCTGCGCAGCCGTCAGGGCGCCACGGTGGACGAGCGCACCGCCAAGCACCTGGACCGCATCGGCGAGCAGGTGGGCATCGCCAACCACATCGTGTCCGACCTGCTCGACATGATTCGCGACCGCCCCCTCCAGCGGCAGGAGGTCTGGTTGGACGAGGTCTGGCAGGAGGCCCTCAAGGCCGTGGTCCGCCCCGAGAACGTCCGTGTCAGCGCGGAGGGCCTGGTGTCCCTGCCCGCGGTGCACGGTGACGCGGGGCAGCTGCGCCAGGTGTTCGTCAACCTGCTGGAGAACGCGGTGCAGGCGCTCGAGGAGTCCGGCGGGGACATCTCGCTCCACGGCTCGACGAGCGACGCCGGTCAGGTGGAGCTGGTGCTGGAGGACTCGGGGCCCGGCCTCAGCGAGGCCATCCGCGAGCGCCTCTTCGAGCCGCTGATGACCACGAAGGCGCGGGGCATCGGTCTGGGCCTGCCGCTCGTGCGCCGCATCCTGGAGCGGCACGGCGGCTCCATCACCTACGCGCCCCGGGCCGGCGCGGGTGCCCGGTTCGTGCTTCAGCTCCCCAAGTCCCCCGAGGAGGGCACTCGTGCGACGCTACCTCCTGCTCGATGACAACCGGGCGTTGGCGGAGAACCTCGCCGAAATCCTCCGCGACGAGGGCCACCAGGCCACCGTCGTCTCCACGGGCGACGAGGCCCTGCGCGCGGTGGGCGCCACGCGCTTCGACGCGCTGGTGACGGACATGCGCATGCCGGGGATGAGCGGCGCGGACGCGGTGCGCTGCATCCGGCGCGTGGACCCGGGCATCGCCACCGTCGTCATGACGGCCTATCCCCGCGAGGACGACCTGGAGACCGCGCGGCGTGAAGGGCTGCTCGCGGTGCTGCCCAAGCCCGTCCCCATCTCCACGTTGATGGAGCTGCTCGCCAACGCACGACGCGACGGCCTGGTGGTGGTGGCCGAGGACGACCCGGCGCTCAGCGACAACCTCTCCGAGCTGTTGCGCGCCAGGGGCTTCTCGTGCGTGACGGTGAGCTCCGCGCTGGACGCGGACCTGCTCTCCTGCGCGATGCCGTTCGCCGCGCTGGTGGACCTGCGCATGCCGGGAGGCCCGGACGGCGAGGCGCTGCGCCGCCTGCGCGCGCGCTTCCCCAGTCTGTCCACCTTCGTCATGACGGCCTGGCCGGACCTGGCGCCCCTCGGCGAGGGCGTGGACGTCTACTCGAAGCCCTTCGACACCGGCGCGCTCATGGGCGCGCTGGAGACCGCGCACGCCGCGCGCCCCGTGTCCTCTCCATGACCGAGCCCAACTCCCAGTCCCCCGCGCGGGTCCTCGTCGTGGACGACAACGCGGCGTTCCTGGACAACCTCGATGAGCTGCTCGGCGACGCGGGCTACGTGGTGCACGCGGCGTCGACCTGTCGGGGCGCACGGGAGAAGGCTCGCGACGGGTTCGACGTGGCGCTGGTGGACCTGCGGCTGCCGGACGGAGACGGCACGGCGCTGGCGGCGGAGCTGAAGGAGGGCTCGCCGGACTCGGAGGTGGTGCTGCTCACCGGCTTCGCCACGCTGGAGACGGCGGTGGCGGCGGTGCGCGCGGGCGCGTGCGCCTATCTCATGAAGCCCTGCGCGCCGCGAGAGCTGCTCCTGACGCTGGAGCAGGCGATGCGGCAGGTGCGGCTGCACGCGGAGAAGCGGGAGCTGGCCCGACGCGCGCAAGTGACGGAGAAGCTGGCCGCGGTGGGGACCATGACGGCGGGGCTGTCCCACGAGATTCGCAACCCGCTCAACGCCGCGGCCCTCCAGCTGTCCGTGCTGGAGCGTCGGGTGCGCAGGCTGCCGGACCACCAGCAGGGCACGTTGCTGGAGCCGCTCCTGCTCGTGCGCGACGAGATTCGCCGGCTGGACCACATCCTGGAGGACTTCCTCCAGTTCGCCCGGCCCCGTGAGTTCCGCCCCGGCTCCGTGGACGTGAAGGCGCTGGTGCGCCGCGTGGTGGACCTCTTGAGCAGTCAGGCGGAGACGCGCAAGGTGTCGCTGACGCAGGTGGTGCCGGAGTCGAACCTGCCCGCGCTCTCCGGTGAGGAGGAGCGACTGCGGCAGGTGCTCATCAACCTGTGCCTCAACGCGCTGGAGTCCACGCCCGCCGGAGGCCACGTGACGCTCACCGTGGGCACCGAGGACACGCGCGTGTGGCTCACGGTGGACGACACGGGCTCGGGCGTCCCGGAGGCGATGAGGGACCGCATCTTCGAGCCCTTCTTCACCACCAAGGCGCAGGGCTCCGGGCTGGGGCTGCCCATCGTCCACGCCATCGTCACGCAGCACGGCGGGACGCTGGAGGTGGGCACCGCACCGAGCGGCGGCGCCCGCTTCCTCCTGCGGCTCCCGATGGCGCGCTAAGTAGGTCGCCACAAGTTCCGAGACAAATGCAGGGACCTTGCCCGTTCCCGCTCCGCCTCGGATTCGCTCAGGAACATTTGGCGATCTACTTAGGGCGACGCGCCACCGGGGGCTTCACGTCACTTCAGAAGCCGGCGACGGGAGGCGTCGCCACGCTGGACGCGGAGACGCTCGCGCAGAGGATGCAGGCGCTCTGGCTGGAGCCGTCCGCGCGCTTGCCGGGCTTGTCCGCGCTGGCGAGCTGCTGGTCCCTGCCGCCACCGGGCTCGTTGGTGAACCAGATGTCGAACTCGTAGTGCACGGGCACCGGCTTGCCGTCGAGCGTCGCGGGCTCGTAGCGCCACGTCGTCAGGGTGCGGATGACGCCTTCCTCCAGACCGGAGAGGCTCTGCAGCGACTTGCAGTTGGTGACGCTGCCCTCGGCGGTGATGGTGCACCGGGTGACGATGGAGCCCTTGGGGACGGCGGAGATGCGCGAGCGCAGGTTCTGGGTGATGTCCTGGAAGGCGAGCCGCTGCCCGGACACGAAGCGGGGCGGGGTGATGCCGGGCCCCAGCGTGAAGGCGCCGTCGTCCTCCGGTTGGGGACGGGGCGGCGTCGGCGCGGCGGGCGGCGTCGTGGCCGGAGTGAGCGCGGGCAGCGCCGCGGCCATCACCTGCATCGAGATGCTGTCGTGCTCCACCTGCGCTTCGTCCACCGGGGCTTCGTCCACCGGCGTCTCGTGGCTCTCCACGGCCACGGCCTCGGAGGGGACGGAGGGCTCCACGTCGAGCGGGTAGGGCGTCCTGGGGAGCTGCGTGCGCGCAATCCCCTGCGTGTCGGGGATGAGCAGCGGCCGGGGGCTGGGCTCGCGCGCCTTGCGAGGCGCGGTCGAGACCTTGTGGAGCACGCGCGTCGGACGGCTGGGCGTCTTGGAGGTCAGGTCGAGCGGGAGGATGCGGGGCGCCGGAGCCACCAGGGGCCGATGCACGGGCGGGGTGACCTCCGTGAAGGCGCGCTCGTGCTTCGCCACCGGCGCCACGTCCAGGGCCTGGGGCGCCACGGCCATCGCCGTCATCGGCACCTGTGAGGAGCCCAGCGCCACGGCGAGCGCCGCGCCACCCAGTCCACTCACCAGCCGCCACGAGCGACGAGGCGCCCGCGTGTCGGGGACCGACAGCAGCCGCCGGATGCGGCCCAGCAGCGAGCCCCCATCCGCGCCCAGCGCGAGCAGCGCGGACGGCGGCGCGCGCAGTTGCTCGATGTGCGCCAGCGCGCGGGCGTAGAGGACCGCGTCGCCACACGACTGCACGGCCTGGTCATCGGCGCAGTGCTCGCGCTCCTCGCGGATGCGGTGGGACAGCCACCAGACGGCCGGGTGGTAGAACAAGAACGTCTCCACCAGCGCCTGGAGCAGGTTGACCAGGTAGTCGTGCCGCTGGATGTGCGCGAGCTCGTGGGAGAGCACCGCCTCCAGCTGCTGCGGCGACAGCCCGGTGATGGCCCCCGCGGGCACGAGGATGAGCGGACGCCACAGGCCGATGACCTGGGGCACGTCGATGCGCGTGGACGCCATCAGCCGCACGGGGCGCGACATCCGCAGCTTCGCGAGCGCGCGCTCCATTGCCTCGCGCCAGACGCTGTCGGGCTCGCGGGTGTGCAGCCGCGACAGCCGCTGCGCCGCGTACCAGGAGACGAGCGTCCGGGCCGACAGCAGCAGCACGCCGGCGCACCACGCCGGCAGCAGCCAGGGCCGCAACAGCTCCAGCCAGGTCACGGTGACCTCGGCCGTGGGCGCCAGGTCCGCCACCACGACCTCGCGGGCCACCGCCGCCGGAGCGAGCGCCTGGGGGGCGAGGCCCAACGAGGCCGCCGCGGCCGGACCCTCCATGAGGGCCCTCAGGAAGGTCACGAGCGGCAACACCGCCATGGTCGCGAGCCCCAGGCACGCGACGACATAGCGCCCCTTCGCCGAGCGGCGCGACATCATCGCCAGCAGCCCCGCCACGACGAGGGCCACCGCGCCGCCCTGCCAGACGAAGTCGATGAGGGCCCGTTCCAGCGCGTCCAGCACGTGCATCACTTCCCCCGCCTCTCGTGCTCGTCCAGCAGCTTCCGGATCTCCGCCAGCTCCTGCGCCGAGGCCCGCTTCATCGACAGGGCCTGGGCGACGACGCTCGACGCCGAGCCCCCGAAGGCGCGGTCCATCAGGTCTCTCAGCAGGTCACGCTGCGTGCGCTTCTGGCTGAGGGCCGCCTCGTAGACGTGCGTGCGCTCACTCTCGTCGCGCTGCACGAGCCCCTTCTCCGTCATGTTCTGGAGGAGCTTGAGGACGGTGGTGTAGCCGGTGTCCTTCTCCTGCGTGCCTCGGAGGGACTCATGCACCTGCCGCACGGTGCTGGGCCCCAACTGCCAGAGGACTCGGAGGATGGCCAGCTCGGCGCGCGTCGGCTGCGGTGGAACGGGCGTCATTCGCGAAAGTATTACGACGTATGTCGTATCTGTCAACGACACTCGTCGTAGATGCCCAGGGACGGGACACCGCGTCAGCGCGGGAGGACGGGTGTCCCGGGGCGCGGCTCAGGACTCCGCGGCCAGGTCCGGGCCGTTGGGCTCGTCGCCGTCGAGCCGGGCGTGGGCGCCGTCCGACTGGGCGCCGTACTCCTTGAGGCGGTACTGGATCTTGCGCACGCTGATGCCCAGCACCTCCGCCGCGCGCGAGGTGGAGCCCTGCACCATCTCCAGCGTGCGCAGGATGGCCTCCCGCTCGATGGCGGCCAGCGTGGCGCCGGGGATGAGCGAACCCTGGCTGGTGCCCGAGGGCCGGGGGCCGCGCAGGACCGGGGGCAGGTCGTCGGTGGTCAGCTCCTGGCCCTGGGTGAGCACCACCGCGCGCTCGATGGCGTTCTCCAGCTCGCGGATGTTGCCCGGCCAGTCGTGCGCGAGCAGGGCCTGGAGCGTGCCCGGGGCCAGCCCCCGGACCTGCTTGCCGTAGGAGTCGCCGTACTTCTCCAGGAAGTGGTTCACCAGGGCGGGGATGTCGCTCTTGCGCTCGCGCAGGGCCGGGAGCGTCACGCTGACGACATTGAGCCGGTAGTAGAGGTCCTCGCGGAAGCGGCCCGCCTTCACCTCCGCGGCCAGGTCGCGGTGCGTGGCGGCCACGATTCGCACGTCCACCTTGAGCGTCTGGGTGCCGCCCACGCGCTCCAGCTCGCGCTGCTGGAGCACGCGCAGCAGCTTCACCTGCACGGTGGGGGAGATCTCCCCGATTTCATCCAGGAACAGCGTGCCGCCGTCGGCCAGCTCGAAGCGGCCCTCCTTGCGCGCGATGGCGCCGGTGAAGGCGCCCTTCTCGTGGCCGAACAGCTCGCTCTCCAGCAGGTTCTCGGACAGCGCGGCGCAGTGCACGCGGATGAAGGGCTTGTCGCGGCGGGGCGACTCCTGGTGCAGCGCCTGGGCGATGAGCTCCTTGCCCGTGCCGGACTCGCCCAGGATGAGCACCGTGGCGCGCGTGCTGGCCGCGCGGCGGATGACGTCGTAGATGCCCTGCAACTGCGGCGACTCGCCGATGATGTCGTGGAAGCGCCGCACGCGGGTGCGGACCTGGTCCCTGAGCGCCTCCGCCTCCTGGCGCAGGCTGCGCTTCTCCAGGGCCTTGGACAGGGTGACGAGCACCTGGTCCGCGTCCAGCGGCTTGAGCAGGAAGTTGTCGGCGCCGGACTTCATCGCCTCCACCGCCATCTCCACGCTGGCGAAGGCCGTCATCATGACGAACGTGGCGTCGCTGCCCTGCTCGCGCGCGGCGCGCAGCAGGCTCAGGCCGTCCATCTTCGGCATGCGCACGTCGGTGAGCACCACGGCGGGGGAGAAGTCCGCCACGCGCGCGAGCGCCTCGGCGCCGTCGGCGGCCTCGGCCACGTCGTAGCCCTCCTCGTTCAGGATGGTGGCGATGGCTTTGCGGGCGTTGTCCTCATCGTCGACGACCAGGATGCGCTGAACGGACATGGGCGGGGGCTCGGGGTCAGGGGAGTGCGAGACTTGTGGGTTCGCGAACGACGGGGCGGGCGGCGCGGGCGTGCCACGTCTCCACCACGGGCTCGATGCGCGGGGATATCTGGATGACGGAGCTGGGGAAGCAGTGCGCGGGCAGCTCCGCGAAGATGCGGCGTACCACCTCCGCCTCCGCATCGGTGGCCACGGCCACGTGGGGGCGGACGATGATGTCAGTGAGGTGCGGCGCCTGGCCGGGGCTCGCCACCAGCCGGGCCACCGCGCAGCTCTGGTAGAAGAGGATGGACACCTCCGCTTCGCGCGCGCGCTCCAGGAAGGCCAGCAGCGTGCGGCCCTCGACAGCGCCCACCAGCAGCGTCTCCGGGGCCCAGCGGCCGGCCTCCGTCGCGCCTGGCTCCACCAGGGGCAGGCCGATGGGAACGGGGGGCGCACGGTCGCTCGTCAGGACGGCACCGTGGTCGCCTTGCCAGTAGAGACGCGTTTCGTACTCTGTGACGGTAACGGACGTCATGGGCGCTCCTCCCGCAGAGCCTTGTGCCGGCATTGCCCCTTCAACCCGTGTGCCGGGACAGTGCTTCATGGTGGACCCAGGCTTCGTCCTGGAGTCCTGGAGGTGCGGGCGAGGGTAGCTCATGGCAGCCCGAAGATTCGCAGGACCCAGGGGCCTGTCGCGCTGACCAGCAGACAGCCGGCCACCATGAGGGGAAGTCCCAACCGCAACAGCTCCGAGGTCTCCAGTCCTTCTCCCGCGGCCATGGCGTTGGGAGGGGTGCTGATGGCGAAGGGGATGCCGAAGGCGCACCCCATGGCGACGAGGATGGGCGTGGACGCGGAGGGCTCCACGCTGAGCGCCAGCGGCATGAGGAGCGCGGCGGTGCCGGTGTTGCTCATGAGCGCGGACAGCGCCGCGGCGACGACGACGAGCGCGCCGAGTCGGGCCGACGGGGGCCAGGTTGCAAGGCTCGCGCCGTCGAGCGCGTGGGCCACCAGCCCCGAGTGCTCCAGCAGCTTCCCCAGCCCCAGCCCTCCGGCGATGAGCAGCAGGGTGGACCAGTCGAGCTTCTTGAGGTCCTCGCGCTCGAGCAGGCCCGTGCCGAAGAGCAGCGCGGTGGCTCCCAGGGCGACCACGGGAGCGGGCACGCCGTGCACGGGCTCCGACAGCCAGGCCACCACGCACGCGGCGCTGACCCAGAGGACCTTCCGGCCTCGGCCATCCAGCGGACGTGTCACCTGTGCGGGCAAGGACAGGGTGCCGCCCAGGCGGAAGCGCAGCAGCACCAGTCCGAAGCCCAGCACGAGCATCAGCGCCGTGAGGGGCAGGGCGAACGCCATCCAGCCCGCGAAGGTGACGTGCGCGTAGGCGCTCGCGGCGGACACCGCGAGGGCGTTGGGGCCGCTGCCCACGGGCGTGGCCATGCCGCCCAGGTTCGCGCCCAGCGCCACGCCCGCGAGCAGGGCGGGCCGCAGGGACGTGCCGGGAGGCGAGGTGTGGAGGACGGGACGGAGCGCGGCGAGCATCATCGCCGCCGCGGCGACGTTGGACATCCACATGGAGAGGAAGGCCACGCCGCCCATGACGAACAGGAGGAGTAGCCGGGGGCGTCCGCGCGACAGGCGCACCACGTGGCCCGCCACGGCGGAGTCGAGGCCGTGACGCATCGCCGCGACCTCGAGCGTGAAGCCGCCCAGGAAGAGGATGAGCACGGGGTCCGCGCACCAGGTGAGCACGGACGAGAGCGCGTAGTCCTTCCCCAGCGGACCGAGCACCACCGGCGTCGCCCCGAGGAGCAGGAGGGTGGGGACGAACGGCGGGACCAGCTCGGTGAGCCACAGCACGAGGCAGACGCCGGCCACCAGCACCGTGCGCGACGCGACCTCGCCCTGCACCCCGAACGCGGACAGCCACGCCACCGCACCCAGCCCCACCAGTGCCAGCGCGGGCCGCACCCAGCGCCGCCCGGGAGGCAGGGGCGCCGTGTCGGGCGCCGGAGAGGTGTGGGCCTCGGCGTCACGTATCGAGGCGAGGGGAGCGTTCATGGTGGGAGTCGGTTGCGCGGTGGAGCGAGGGCCCGCGTCGGGGGCGCGTTCGTGGCCGAGGCCCATCGACGCGAGGGAGCATCGTCGGACCCGGAAGGCGCCCCGCGAGGGAGCAGCCGACGTGGCACTGCGGCCCCACGTCGAAGAACTCAGGCGTTGAACTCGCGCGCCAGCTCGCGGCGGTCCTTGTCCTCGATGAGGTGTTGCGCGTAGCGCACCAGGTCCGCCTCGGTGATGAGGCCCAGCAGCGTGCCGTCGCTGCTCACCACCGGCAGGCAGCCGAACTTGTTGCGCAGCATCATCACCACCGCGTCGCGCAGGGAGGCCTCGGGCGCGACCGTCGTCACCTCGCGCGTCATGATGTCCGCGGCCCACAGCGGCTGCGCGGCCGGATCATTCGCGCTCGTGGCCGCCGCCCGCAGCAGGTCGCGGTGGGTGATGAGCCCCACGAGCTTCCCCTGGCGCACCACGGGCAGATGCCGGATGCGGTGCAGCCGCAGCAGCTCTTCCGCCTTGCCCAGGTTCTGTGTTTCCTTGAGCGTGACCACCTCGCGTGTCATCAGCTCTCCGACGATCTGCATGTGTGGCGCTCTCCGGGTGAGTGTGGATGCCTCCAGGAGGCATTGCAGGACGGGGGCCAGCCCCGGTTCCCTCGGGCAACGGTGATTGCGGCCTGTGGCGCGCGCAAGGTTTGCGCGTCGAGGGGTCGTCCCGCATTCCTTGCGCCTGACTGTTCGCCGGTCGGCGCCTGGCTCCGCCCCCAGGCCGGGTTGAACCCCGTCCCCATGTGCGCTAGATGCTCACCCAGTCGCTAGGGGTGCCCCTTGGAAGGGGCTGAGACGGCCGCGCGGCGCGGCCAACCCTTGGAACCTGAACCGGGTCATACCGGCGGAGGGAAGCGGCCCGAAGCTTCCTTCCGGAGGCTTCGTCTGCCTTCCCGCCCGTCCTCGAGGAGAGAGAGATGAGCGGAGCATCCAAGAGCCTGAAGGTCGATGGGAAGCTGTTGGAGGGCATCAGTCGAGGCCCCCTCCCTGCCTCCCGCAAGGTGTACGTGAGCGGGGCGCTGCACCCGGACGTGCGCGTCCCCCTGCGCGAGATCTCGCAGACCCCCACGCGGCATGGCCACGGGCCGGACGCGCGGCAGACGCCCAACCCCCCGGTGCACGTCTATGACTCCAGCGGTCCGTACACGGACCCGGAGGCGGACATCGACCTGCGCCGGGGCCTGGCGGCGACGCGCGAGCCGTGGATCCACGCGCGAGGCGACACGCGCGAGCTGGAGGGAATCACCTCCCAATACGGCCTCCAGCGCGAAGCGGACCCTCGGCTCGCGGGGCTGCGCTTCGGCCACCGCCGCAAGCCGCGCGTGGCGCGAGCGGGCAGCAACGTCACCCAACTGCACTACGCCCGGCGCGGCGTCATCACCCCGGAGATGGAGTACGTGGCGCTGCGGGAGAACCTGCGCGTGGAGGCGTCGCTCGCCGCGCAGCACCCCGGACACTCGTGGGGCGCGGCCATCCCGCGCGTCATCACCCCGGAGTTCGTCCGCGACGAGGTGGCCCGGGGCCGCGCCATCATCCCCGCGAACATCAACCACCCGGAGCTGGAGCCGATGATCATCGGCCGCAACTTCCTGGTGAAGATCAACGCGAACATCGGCAACTCCGCCGTCACCTCCTCCATCGAGGAGGAGGTGGAGAAGATGGTCTGG
This sequence comes from Myxococcus sp. AS-1-15, assembly GCF_020037055.1. Taxonomy (NCBI): domain Bacteria; kingdom Pseudomonadati; phylum Myxococcota; class Myxococcia; order Myxococcales; family Myxococcaceae; genus Myxococcus; species Myxococcus sp. AS-1-15. The sequence continues at coordinate 68,916 of NZ_JAIQDF010000017.1, forward strand.
TCCATCCGCTGGGGCGCGGACACCGTGATGGACCTGTCCACCGGGCGCAACATCCACGAGACGCGCGAGTGGATCCTCCGCAACGCGCCGGTGCCCATCGGCACGGTGCCCATCTACCAGGCGCTGGAGAAGGTGGGCGGCAAGGCGGAGGACCTCACCTGGGACATCTACCGCGACACGCTCATCGAGCAGGCCGAGCAGGGCGTGGACTACTTCACCATCCACGCCGGCGTGCTGCTGCGCTACGTGCCCCTCACCGCCAGGCGCCTGACGGGCATCGTCAGCCGAGGCGGCTCCATCCTCGCCAAGTGGTGCCTCGCGCACCATCAAGAGAACTTCCTCTACACGCACTTCGAGGAGATCTGCGAGATCATGAAGGCGTACGACGTCAGCTTCAGCCTGGGGGACGGGCTGCGGCCGGGCTCCATCGCCGACGCGAACGACGCGGCGCAGTTCGGCGAGCTGGAGACCCTGGGCGAGCTGACGAAGATCGCCTGGAAGCACGACGTGCAGACGATGATCGAAGGCCCGGGCCACGTGCCCATGCACCTCATCCAGGAGAACATGACGAAGCAGCTCGCCGTGTGCGGCGAGGCGCCGTTCTACACGCTGGGGCCGCTGACGACGGACATCGCGCCCGGGTACGACCACTTCACCAGCGGCATCGGCGCGGCGATGATTGGTTGGTTCGGCACCGCGATGCTCTGCTACGTGACGCCCAAGGAGCACCTGGGGCTGCCGGACCGTGACGACGTGAAGGAGGGCGTCATCACGTACAAGATCGCCGCCCACGCCGCCGACCTGGCCAAGGGGCACCCGGGCGCCCAGGCGCGCGACAACGCCATGTCCAAGGCCCGCTTCGAGTTCCGCTGGGAGGACCAGTTCAACCTCGCGCTGGACCCCGAGCGCGCCCGCGCCTTCCACGACGAGACGCTGCCCGCGGAGGGCGCCAAGGTCGCCCACTTCTGCTCCATGTGCGGACCCCAGTTCTGCTCCATGAAAATCACCCAGGACGTTCGCGACTACGCCGCGAAGACCGGAGTCTCCGAGGAGGCGGCGCTGGGGGCGGGGATGGAGGCGAAGGGGGAGGAATTCAAGAAGGCGGGAAGCGAGTTGTATCGCTGAGCAAGAAACCCGGAATCGAGGGCGTCAAACGACGCGGTGCCTCACCTGTCCGAGACGTGACAATCAGAGTGTGTGCATGCCATGGTAGGTGGGCATGGGCGCGGCGTCCGCGCCCTCGATGATCGGGAGGGGAGACTTCATGGAGACTCCGCCGCGGGAACAAGTGGGTTCGTACATCACCGGCACGCCGATGCCGACCCAGGACGAGAAGACGATGGCGCTGATTGCCCATATGGGCACCATCCTGGGCAACTTCGTGGGACTGGGCTTCGCCGTTCCGCTGGTGCTGATGCTGACGAAGGGCAAGGAGTCGTCCTTCATCCGCGAGCACGCGGTGGAGTCGCTGAACTTCCAGATCACCATCTTCATCGCGGCGGTGGTGGCCTCCATCACCCTGTGCGTGGGCATCGGCTTCGTGCTGCTGCCCATCGTCGGCGTGGTGGCGCTGGTGTTCTCCATCATCGCCGGCCTCAAGGCGAACGAGGGTCAGCTGTACAGGTACCCGTTCGCCATCCGGTTGGTGAAGTAGTCCAGCGCGGGGCTCCCCATGGGAGCTCCGGTTGCACCGGGCGGGTCATGCGCGAGTCGCGCGGGCCCGCCCGTCGTGTTCCTGGGGTGCGCGGCCTCAGCCGCCGATGCCCATCATCGACAGCAGGGTGGCGCCGTTGCCGGGCTCGGTGAAGCGGTGGCCCTCCGGCTTGTCGCCCAGCGCCGCGCGGATGGCGCGCGCCAGCTCCACGTCGGTGGCGCCTCCGCGGATGAGCTGGTGCAGCGGCGCCTGCGCGCGTCCTCCCAGGCAGCTCCTCAAGTCCCCATTGGACGCCACGCGCACGCGGTTGCAGCCGCCGCAGAAGTTCTGCGTGAGCGGTGAGATGAAGCCCACGCGGCCCCCCGGCGCGCGCCAGTACCGCGCGGGACCGGAGGTGATGGAGTCCGCGGCCGCGCCCGTCTCCTCGGGCTCCGGTGACAGCTCGAGCCCCTCGCCGCGCAGCCGCTCGATGAGCTCCGCGGTGGGCACGGGCTTGCCCTGGCCGAAGGGCATCAGCTCGATGAAGCGCGGCGTGATTCCCCGCGCGTGCGCGTACTCCACCAGCGCGCGCGCCTCGTCGTCGTTCACCCCGCGCATCACCACGACGTTGAGCTTGAGCGAGCCGTAGCCGACCTGGGCCGCGCGGTCGATGCCGCGCAGCACCGCGTCGAAGTCACCCTGCTTGGAGATGCGCCGGAACGTCTCCGGGGACAGCGTGTCCAGGCTGAGGTTGAGCTGGTCCACGCCCGCCTCGCGCAGCGGCGCGGCCAGTGACTCCAGATGGCTGGCGTTGGTGGTGATGGCCAGGTGCTGGATGCCGGGGATGCCGGAGATGCGCCGGGCGACCTCCAGGATGTCCGGGCGGATGAGCGGCTCGCCGCCGGTGAGCCGCACGCGGCGGATGCCCAGGGCCGCGAAGAGGGCGGCGATGCGCCCCAGCTCCTGCGCGTCGAGCAGGTCCTTCTTCCCGCCCCACGACGCGGGAGAGCAGTACGTGCAGCGGAAGTTGCAGCGGTCCGTGATGCTCAGCCGCAGGTACGTCATGCGGCGCCCCTGCGCGTCCAGCAGGGGCGCAGCGAGTGGATCCGTCTGGAGGGCGGGCATCGTCACGGGCGGCCTGACCTCTTAACAGCCGGCTGGCGGCTGTTCATCTCATTCCCCGACGACGGGCTCAGCCTTCACTGCCTGTCGCCGAGCGGATGACGCTGACCTTCGGCTCGGTGGGCTCGCTCGTCCCCGAGCGCGGGGCGGCGGGGACGTTCTCCAACTCGTCGTCCAGGTCCGTCAGGCGGGCGAGCTCCGCCTCGGCCTCGTTCGCCTCCTGCTCCGCCACGGGGAGCTGGAGCTTCTTCTTCTTCATCTCCTCCTTGATGTGGATGAGCCCTTCCTCGCCGATGTCGAGGAACGCGCGCACCACCTCCGGGTCGAACTGCGTGTTCGCGCAGCGGCGGATCTCCTGGATGGCGTTCGCGAACGTCGTGCCCTTGCGGTACGGCCGGTCGCTCGTCATCGCGTCCAGCGTGTCCGCCACGGCGAAGATGCGCGCGCCGATGTGGATCTCCTGCCGCGACAGGTTGCGCGGATAGCCCGCGCCATCCCAGCGCTCCTGGTGCGACAGCACGATGGCGGACGGCGTGGACAGGAACGGGATGGCCTGGATCATCTGGAAGCCGATCTCCGGATGCTTGCGCATCTCCAGCCACTCGTCCGGCGTCAGCTTGCCCGGCTTGAGCAGCACCGCGTCCGGCACGCCAATCTTGCCGATGTCGTGCAGGAGCGCGCCGCGGCCGATCTCCTCCAGCTCCTTGCCCTGGATGCCCATGCGCCCGGCGATGGCGGACGTGTAGCTGACCACGCGCTGCGAGTGGTCGCTCGTCTCGTGCTCGCGCGCGTCCAGCGCGGCGACCAGGGCCAGCAGCGTGTTCTGGTAGGTGTTGGCGATGTTGTGCAGCGCGCTGCGAAGCTCCGCGGTGCGATCTCGCACCTTGCGCTCCAGCTTCTTCTGGTAGCGCTTCCTCGCCATCTCGATGCGGCGCTTGGCGAGCGCCCGCTCGATGGCCCGGATGAGGTCCGTCAGCTTCGGTGGCTTGAGCAGGTAGTCCACCGCGCCACGGCGCAGACAGTCCACCGCGGACTCCGTGTCCCCATAGCCGGTGAGCATGATGACGGACGTGTCCGGCAGCCGCTCCCGCAGGTTCTCCAGGAGCCAGAGGCCGTCCTTGCCCGGCATCTTCATGTCGCTGATGACGAGCGGGGTGTCCTCTTCGCCCGCCACGTCCAGCGCCATCTCGGCGCCGCTCGCGACGACGCAGTTGTAGCCCTCTTCACGCAAGAGGACCGAGATGACGTCTCGCACGGAGTCGTCATCGTCGACGATGAGGATTCGGGGTGGTGCAGGGGGGATGGCTTCCACGGCGGGAGATTCTAGAGGTTTCCGGGTTTCAATGGCGAATGAGTCAGGGAAATTACCACCTTCCTCCACTTGCAGGTTGACAGTCCAGTGCGGCGGTCCAGAAGGCGACCCTGGCAGGCAGAGCGGGCAGGCGGGCGGAGCCCATCGGGCAGGTGGGATGCAAGGCGTTCAGGCGCGGGCCCGGGTGCCTCCCCGGTCATAGCGGAAGGGGGCGAGGTCCAGGGTGGTGCGCTCCCCGAGGACGGCCTGGGCGACGAGCCTGGCGGTGATGGGGGCCAGGAGGATGCCGTTGCGGAAGTGGCCGGTGGCGAGGAAGAGGCCGGGCGTGGGCCCCTCGCCCAGGTAGGGCCGCTTGTCCTCCGTCCAGGGACGGAAGCCAGCCCACGTCTCCGTGATGGGCGCCGAGCCCAGCTCCGGGCACAGCTCCAGGGCCATGTCGAGGATGCGCGCCAGCCCCGCCGCGGTCACCTGCTTGTCGAAGCCCACCAGCTCCATGGTGCTGCCGGCGATGACGCGCCCGTCCGCGCGCGGCACGACGTAGCCCTTCTCCGAGGTGAGGACGCGCTGCAGCAAAGGCAGGCGCGTCTGGAGCTGGATCATCTGTCCGCGCGCGGGGCGCACCGACTTCGCCTCCACGCCCGCGCCCTGGACCAGGGAGGACCACGAGCCCGCGGCGAGGACGATGGCGTCCGCGCGCAGCACCTCGCCATCCAGGTCCACGCCCACCGCGCGGCCGTCCTCGTGGACGATGCCGCGCACGTAGCCGCTCCGGAACTCGGCGCCCACGCGCGCGGCGGCCATCGTCAGCGCGCGCACCAGCAGCCGGTTGTCCACCTGGTGGTCATCCGGGAAGTGCGCGGCGGCCACGGCCCGGGCGGACAGCTTCGGCTCGAGTGCTCGCGCCTGCTCTCCGTCGAGAAGCTCCGCGCGCAGGCCCATGCCGCGCTGCCACAGGACGGTGGCCTCCAGGTGATGGACGCCGGTGTCGGCGAAGGCGACCTTGAGGATGCCGCAGGGCTTGTAGGCGATGTCCACGCCGGACAGCTCGCGCAGCTCCTCGGCGAAGGCGGGGTAGAGGCCGCGGCTGCGCAGGCACAGGTCGAGGAAGGGGCCCGGACCGTCCGACTCCATCTGGGGGGCGAGCATGCCCGCGGCGGCGCTGCTGGCCTCGGCGCCGGGGATGGAGCGCTCCAGGACGGTGACGCGCGCGCCCGCCTGCCGCAGCCGCAGCGCGATGCCGCAGCCCATGATGCCCCCGCCCACGATGATGACGTCCGAGACTCGCATGGCCTTGCTTCCTGCTCGCCCCGTCGAGGGTTTGCAAGCGGCATGACGCAGGTCGAGTTGACGGCGGGGCACCTTTGCCATTACTGATGGAGCCGTGCGTCTCTCTTCCGTGCATCCCCATCATGCGCATCATCGGCTCGGCCCCGACGGGACCGTTCGCCATGCGCATGCCTGGGTGAGCCACTAGACGCACCACCCTCCCGGCACCTGCCGCAGCGACCGAAGGCCCGTCCCCCCTGGACGGGCCTTTTTTCGTTTCCGCGCGGCCACCCTTCCCCCGCAGTCCCCCGCAGGTCCCCCCATGTTGCTGAAGATCGCTCTTCCCAACAAAGGCCGCCTCTCCGAAGAGGTCCGTGAGCTTTTCAACGATGCGGGCCTGGAGGTCCGCGCCCGAGGCGAGCGCGCGCTCACCGCGTCGCTCGGCGGCGAGTTCGAGGCCATCTTCGTCCGCGCGCAGGACATCCCGGAGTTCGTCGCGGACGGTGCGGCGCACGCGGGCGTCACCGGCTGGGATTTGGTGAACGAGGCGGGTCGTGAGCTCGAGCACCTGATGGACCTGGAGTTCGGACGCTGCCGCCTGGTGGTGGCCGCGCGCGAGGAGAGTGGAATCAGCCACGCCAACGACGTGCGTGACGGCATGCGCGTCGCGTCATGCTTTCCGCGTCTGACGCAGGACTACTTCGCGCGCCGGGGGCAGAGCGTCACGGTGGTGCCCGTGTCGGGCGCGGCGGAGATCGCGCCGCACCTGGGCATCGCGGACATCGTCGTGGACCTGACGTCCACCGGGTCCACGTTGAAGATGAACGGCCTGCGCGAGGTGGCCACCGTGCTGGAGTCCAGCGCGCGGCTGGTGGCGTGCCAGGCGAACGTGCCGGAGGCGCGGAGGAAGCTGGAGGAGCTGAAGCTCGCGCTCGGCTCGGTGCTCGCGGCGCGGGGCAAGCGCTACCTGATGGCGAACGTGCCGAAGGACGAGCTGCCCCGGGTGCGTGAGGTGTTGCCGGGACTCAACGGTCCCACGGTGGTGGACGTGCTGGACGGAGGCCGGTTCGTCGCGGTGCACGCGGTGGTGCCGGCGAAGACCATCTACCGCACCGTCAACGCGCTGAAGACGCTGGGGTGCGAGGGCATCCTGGTCACGCGCATCGAAAGGCTGGTGGCGTGATGATGTCGCTTCCTTCGTTCCTGCGGTACCGGGGGCCGCTGGCCAGCCTCTCGCGTCAGGACCGTCAGCGGTTGTTGGAGCGCGGTGGGGACGTGGACACGCGCATCGCTGCGCGGGTGCGGGAGCTCATCGCGAAGGTCAGGCTGGACGGGGACTGGGCGCTGTTCGAGATGGCGCGGCAGTTCGACCGGGCGGAGCTGTCCTCGCTGGAGGTGCCCCGGGCGCGCTGTGAGCAGGCGCTCGCGTCGCTGGAGCCCTCGGTGGCGCGGGCGTTGGAGCGCGCGGCGCGCAACATCGCTCGGGCCCACGAGGCGCAGAAGCCGCGCGCGGTGGAGGTGGAGACGGAGCCGGGGGTGTTGGTGGGACGCAGGCCCGACCCGCTGGGCCGCGTGGGCGTGTACGCGCCCGGCGGGCGAGCGGTGTATCCGAGCAGCGTGTTGATGGGCGTGGTGCCCGCGAAGGTGGCGGGCGTGGGGGAGGTCATCGTCTGCTCGCCGCCGGGGCCGGATGGCCTGCCGCACCCGAGCGTGCTGGCGGCGGCGGTGCTCGCGGGGGCGGACCGGGTCTTCGCGTTGGGGGGCGCGGGCGCGGTGGCGGCCATGGCGTACGGCACGGAGAGCGTGCCCCGGGTGGACCGCATCGTCGGGCCGGGCAACGCGTACGTGGCGGAGGCCAAGCTCCAGGTGGTGGGCGCGGTGGCCATCGAGGCGCCGGCGGGACCGAGTGAAATCCTCGTCGTCGCCGACGAGACGGCGAGCCCCGAGGCGGTGGCGCGGGAGATGTTGGCGCAGGCCGAGCACGACCCGGATGCCGCGTGCGTGACGGTGGCGCGCGGTGAGGGGGTGGCGGAGGCCGTCGCGGAGCAGGTGCGTCGGCTGGCGGAGGACGCGAAGCGGCAGGAGATCGTCGCGGCGGCGCTGCGCTCCCGGGGCGCGGTGCTGAGCGTCGCCTCGCTGGAGGAGGCGTGGCCGTTCGTGGCGGACTTCGCGCCGGAGCACCTGTTGCTCGCCACGGCCGCGCCCTCCGCGGACCTGGCGAGGGTGCGCAACGCGGGCACCGTCTTCCTCGGTGAGCGCTCGTCGGTGGCGTACGGCGACTACATGACGGGCTCCAACCACGTGCTGCCCACGGCGGGGCTGGCGCGGGCGTACTCGGGCCTGAACCTGCTCGACTTCTACCGGTGGACCACCTACCAGCGCGTCGAGCGCGCGGCCTCCGAGGCGCTGGCGGAGGACGTGGGGCTGCTCGCCGACAGCGAGGGGCTGTTCGCGCACGCCGACGCGGCGCGAGCCTGGAGGGGCGCATGATTCCCCTGCGCGAGTCCTTCCGGGACATCCCCCTGTACTCACCGCCGAAGCGGCCGTGTCGCGTGGACCTGAGCGACAACACGAACCTCTTCGGCGTGCCTCCCGCGGCGGAGCGGGTGCTGCGCGAGTCCCGTCCGGAGTCACTGGCACGTTACCCGCGAGGCTACGCGCCCGACCTGCGCGACGTCCTCGCTTCACGGCTCGGTGTCGGTGTCGGGTGCGTGACGACGGGCTGTGGCTCGGACGACGTGCTGGACAGCGCGCTGCGCGCGTTCCTGGAGCCGGGCGAGGTGCTCGCGTTCCAGGACCCGACGTTCGTGATGATGCCGCTGTTCGCGAAGGTGAACGGCTTGAAGACGGCGCCGGTGCCCCTGCGCGCGGACTTCGACGTGGACCCGGAGGCGCTGCTGGCCACGGGGGCGAAGGTCATCTACCTGTGCTCGCCGAACAACCCCACGGGCACGTCGCTGTCCCGCGCGGCGGTGGAGCACGTGGTGGAGAAGGCGCCGGGCATCGTCATCATCGACGAGGCCTACGTGGAGTTCTCCTCGGCGCCGGACTTCCTGGGCCTGGCGCGCACGCGGCAGAACGTGCTGGTGACGCGGACGTTCTCCAAGGCCTATGGGCTCGCGGGCATGCGGGTGGGATGGGGCGTGGGCAGCCCGGCGCTCATCGCGGAGGTGGAGAAGGCGCGCGGACCGTACAAGCTCACGACATTGGCGGAGTCGATGGCCGTCGCCGTCCTGCGCGAGGACCGGATGTGGGTCGAGGCCCAGGTGGTCGAGGCTCGGAAGAATCGTGAACATCTCCGCGCGGAATTGATGTCGATGGGGCTGTCGCCGCTGCCCTCGGAGGGCAACTTCCTGATGGTGCCGATGCCGGACGCGCTGGGAGTGGCCCAGCGGATGCGTGAGCGGGATGTGAACGTGAGGGCCTTCCAGGGGCTGACCGGCGTGGGGGATGCGCTCCGGATCGGCAGTGGACCGTGGCCCATGCTCGAGGCGGCGCTCGTGGCGCTGCGGGAGTCCTTGCGATGAGAGTCACCCTGTTCGATTACGGCGCTGGAAACCTGCACTCGCTCTCGAAGGCCCTGGCCACGGAGCCGGGCGTGGAGGTCCACGTCGAGGAGGACCCACGCCGGGCAGTGGACACGGATGTGCTCGTGTTGCCCGGTGTGGGGGCGTTCGGTCTCGCGGCGGCGAGGCTGGCGCAGGGGCGGGACACGATGCGTCTGGCGCTGGAGCGAGGGTTGCCGTGCCTGGGCATCTGCCTGGGGATGCAGCTGCTGTTCGACTCGAGCGACGAGGGGGCGGGGAAGGGGCTGGGCTACTTCGCGGGCCACGTGCAGCGACTGGCGGCCCGGCGGGTGCCGCATATCGGCTGGAACCAGGTGGACGAGGACAGCACGTTGTCCGGAGCGAAGCTGGACACCGTGTACTACGCGCACAGCTACGTGTGCCGGGTGGCGGACCCGTCGCTCGTCACCGCGTGGACGACGCACGAGGAGGACCGCTTTCCCGCGGCGGTGCGCCGAGGGAAGGTGGTGGGTGTGCAGTTCCACCCGGAGAAGTCGTCGGCCTCGGGTGTGGCCTTCGTGCGGGCGTTCCTCCGTGAGGTGCGCTCATGAGGGCCATCCCAGCCATCGACCTGCGCGAGGGGGCCTGTGTGCAGCTCGTCGGAGGCTCGTATGACGCGGAGCGGGTGCGAGTGGATGACCCGCTCGACGCGCTTCGGCACTGGCGTGGCTTCGGCTTCCGTTCCTTTCACGTCGTCGACCTGGACGCGGCGCTGGGGCGTGGCTCCAACGCTCGGGTGGTGACGCGACTCACGTCGCACGAGCCGGGGCTCGCCTTCACGGTGGGCGGGGGTGTCCGGGACACCGCGCGGGTGACGGCGCTGCTGGAGGGAGGTGCCTCGGGGGTGGTGGTGGGCACGAGGGCCATCGAGGACGCGGGGTGGCTGGCGGAGGTGACGGAGCGCTTTCCGGGGCGCGTGGTCGTGGCGGCGGACGTGCGCGGGCGGGAGGTGGTGACGCGAGGTTGGACGGCGGGGAGTGGCAGGACGCTGGACCAGGTCCTCGCGGTGCTGGAGCCCTTGGCGCTCGGTGGGCTGTTGGTGACGGCGGTGCACAAGGAAGGACAGCTGGAGGGCGTGGACCTGTCCCTGATGCGCGAGGTGGTGGCGCGCAGTCGTCACCGGCTCTACGCGTCGGGGGGCGTGACGACGATGGACGACCTGCGGGCGCTGGCCTCGGCGGGGGCGTACGGAGCGGTCATCGGCATGGCGCTGTACACGGGACGACTGGATGCGCGTGAAGTCGCGCGGGAGTTCGCGGAATGACCCTGGTCACTCGGGAGACGAAGGAGACGCAGGTGCGCGTGGAGGTGTCGCTCGGTCGCGGGGCGACGCAGGTGGACACGGGGCTCGTGTTCTTCGACCACATGCTCTCCACCTTCGGGCGCTACGCGGGGCTCGACTTGAAGCTGCATGCGCGGGGTGACCTCAAGCACCACCTGATGGAGGACGTGGCGATCACGTTGGGGACGGCGGTGCAGCGGGTGATTCCCGCGACGGCGGCGCGCTTCGCGGAGCGGACCATTCCCATGGACGACGCGCTGGTGCAGGCGTGCCTGGATGCCGGGGGACGCTTCTTCTACGAGGGCCCGCTGAAGAACCGGCTGTACGAGCACTGGATGCGCTCGTTCTGTGAGCACGCGAAGGTGACGCTGCACCTGCGGGTGCTGCGTGGGAAGGACCGTCACCACGTGACGGAGGCCGCGTTCAAGGCGCTGGGGCTCGCGCTGCGGGACGCGATGGTGGATGGCGGCACGGTGTTCAGCATGAAGGGCTCCGTGGCCCTGGAGGTGACGTGATGCTCACGCGACGACTCATCGTCTGCCTGGACGTGAAGGGCGGCAGGGTGGTGAAGGGGGTCCGCTTCGAGGGGCTTCGCGACGTCGGAGACCCGGTGGAGCTGGCGCTGCGCTACGAACGGGAGGGCGCGGACGAGGTGACGTTCCTCGACATCTCCGCGAGCGCGGAGGAGCGCGAGACGCTCTGGGATTTGGTGCGGCGCACGGCGGAGCAGCTGTTCATTCCGCTGACGGTGGGCGGCGGCGTGCGCACGGTGGAGGACGTGGGCCGGGCGCTGCGCTCGGGGGCGGACAAGGTGAGCATCAACTCGGCGGCGGTGGCTCGGCCCGAGCTGCTCACCGAGTGCGCAGAGCGCTTCGGAGCCCAGTGCGTGGTGGCGAGCATCGATGCTCGCAAGGAAGGAGAGCGCTACCGCGTCTACACGCATGGAGGGCGAAGGCCGACCGAGCTGGACGCGGTGACCTGGGCCCAGGTGTGCGTGGCGCGTGGGGCAGGGGAGGTGCTGCTCACGAGCATCGACCAGGACGGCGCGCGTTCGGGCTACGACCTGGAGCTGACCCGGAGGGTGGTGGACGCGGTCGCCGTGCCCGTCATCGCCTCGGGTGGCGCGGGCAGCGCGGAGCACGTGAGGGACGGGCTCACGCGAGGTGGCGCGGACGCGGCGCTGGTGGCGGGCATCCTCCACGATGGGCTCACGACGGTGGGCGCCATCAAGTCGCTCCTGCGCTCGAGCGGCCTGCCGATTCGGAGCACGCCATGACCCGGACCTTTCGCTGCGCGATGCGCGGGTCCGAGGCGCGATGTCTTCCCGACATCGATGCCCCATCGAGGAACACCATCACCCGGTTGCGCCGCGCGAGCCCGCGCCCCGAGGGTTGGCTGCCAGCGGCGGTGCTTCGCTCAAGCCCCTCCGGTCGCTTCGGACGAACACCGTGGGAAACAGGAGCATGAGATGACGAACCAGGGACTGATGCAGGCGGCGGCGGAGGTCGCGCGCTCGGCGGGTGACGTCGCGCTCAAATTCTTCCGAGGAGGCATCGCGGTGGACACCAAGAGCGACGGCACACCCGTCACCGTGGCGGACCGCACCGCGGAGCAGACGGCACGCGAGTGGCTCGAGACGCGCTTCCCCGAGGACGGCATCCTCGGTGAGGAGTTCGGTGAGACACGCCCCGGCGCGAAGCGTCGCTGGATTCTCGACCCCATCGACGGCACCAAGACCTTCATCCGCGGAGTGCCGCTGTGGGGCACGCTCGTCGCACTGGCGGAAGGTGAGCGCATCCTCGTGGGGGCCGCGTACTTCCCCGCGGTGGGCGAGCTGCTCGTCGCCGCTCCTGGCGAAGGTTGCTTCTGGAACGGCCAGCGCGCCCGCGTCTCCGAGCAATCCGACCTCGCCCGCGCGGTGGTCCTCTCCACCGACGAGCGCTTCTCCCAGTTCCCCGAACGAGGCGAGGCCTGGCGCCGCTTCACACGTGACGCGGCCGTGTCACGCACCTGGGGCGACTGCTACGGCTATCTGCTCGTCGCCACGGGACGCGCGGAGGTGATGGTGGACGAGCTGCTCTCGCCCTGGGATGCGGCCGCGCTCCAGCCCATCATCGAGGAAGCCGGCGGTGTCTTCACCGACTGGACCGGAGAGCGCACCGCCTTCGGCGGCAACGGCATCGCCACCAATACGGCATTGGCCCGCATCACCCGTGAGCGCCTGGGCGCGCTGAGGAACGACTGATGCTGGACCTGGACACACTCGACTTCACCAAGGGCAACGGGCTCGTCACGGTGGTGACCCAGGACGCGGCCACGGGCGACGTGCTGATGGTCGCGCACGCGGACCGCGAGGCCCTGGAGCGCACGCTCGCCACCGGCGAGATGCACTACCGCTCCCGCTCGCGAGGCCTCTGGCACAAGGGCGCCACCAGCGGGAACACCCAACGCGTCGTCTCGCTGCGCGCGGACTGCGACAGAGACGCGGTGCTCGCCCGCGTCCACAAGGCCGGCCCCGCCTGTCACACCGGCGAGGAGACCTGCTTCGGCTCCGGTCGCTGGGATGCGCTCGCCGCGCTCGACGCCACGCTCACCGAGCGCGCTTCACACGCCCCGGCGCGAGACGAGAAGCCTGGCTACACGCGACGCCTGCTCGGCGACAGGAACCTGCGCCTCAAGAAGCTGGGAGAAGAGGCCGCGGAGCTGGTCACCGCCTGCGCGGACGCGGACGCGAGCCGCGCCGTGGAGGAGGCCGCCGACCTGCTCTACCACCTGCTCGTCGCCATCAAGCCCCTGGGGCTCTCGCTCGAGGACGTGAAGGCGGTGCTCGCTCGTCGCGCGGCACCCCAGGTCTCAAACGACACGAGATGAGGCCGTCACACTTCACGTGAAATCCACGCGGGGCTGTCCGGACATTCCACGTATCAGCCCCCGAATTCCGGACGTGTCAGCGTCGACCCAGCAGGATTTGTCCGTCACGGCTGCATCCTCACAGTCGCACTGCGACGAAGAGGTGCGCGCCCCCAGCAGTGACTCTCTTCAATGAAAGGAGTGTTCCTGCTACACATCCAGACGCGCGGCGCAGTGGAGAACGCCGGCCGGGCGCTTCGTGGCATCGAAACCGTCCGCCTCACCGGAGGCATCGTGAACGGCCCCACCACGTACAAGGCAGAGCTCATCGACCGAGTCATCTTCTCCCGCTGGCAGAATCCTCCGACCAAGGAGGACGTCGCGGCGATCCTGGCTCAGATGGAAGAGGCGGCGACGAGCCTCAACACGCGCCTCATCTACATCGGCTCCGTGAGCCCGAAGTCCAAGGTGCCCGACGCGAACGAGCGCACCATCCTCAACAACTTCCTGGTGGACGCTCGCAAGAAGTGTGTCGAGCAGGCGTGGCTCATCTACGAGGGCACGGACCTGCAGCACAACCTCCAGCGCGTCATCATCTCCGGCGTGCTCATCCTCACCCGCACCTTCGACAACTTCCTGTCGGTGGCGAAGTCGGGCGAGTCCATCGTCAAGGACGTGAGCACCGTCCTGAAGAAGGACGCGGCGCCCATCTTCCAGCTCGCCAAGGAGCGCGGCCTCGTCGCCTGAGGCCGCCCCGGCGCGAACTCACCGGGCGCCGAGTATCTCCAGCTCCGCGAGCTGGCCGTCCGCGCTCTCGGGGAACACGCTGACCGCGTCCACGTCCACCTGCGGCACGGTCAGCACGCAGCTCTCCCACGCGCCCGTGCCCTGGTAGCGGCACACCGTGGGATTCACAAACGAGAAACCTCCCTCCGGGTCCTCGAGCCCCACGCTCTTCGGGGTGCGCACGACGGCGCGCAGCGTGCCCGCGCCCTTCGCCCGGACGCGCACGCCCACCAGGTGCTTGAGCGTGGGCGCGTAGCCCGCGCGCAGCGCCCCATCCGCCGCCCAGCGTGAGGTCTTCGCCGCGTTGCTCACCGCGACGCGCGTGTTCTCGTCCCCGTCGAAGGCCTGGAAGCCGGGCTGGGCCCCGGTGAGCTGATCCGGCTTCACCGGCTCGGTCTCCACGCGCGGCGCGCTGACGAGCGTCCGGAGCGTGGGCACCTTGTCCCCCTGCTGGAGCGCCGCCGCGCGCAGCACGGACACGGGAAGGAGCCCGGCCCCCTGGCAGCGGGGGGCGAGACCCTCCAGCAGTGGGAGCACCGTCGCGGGCAGGGCGACCTCCGCCTGGGCGGCCGGGGCCAGCCCCAACCGGACGAGGGTGTCGCAGGCTCCCGCCGTGCCCGGCCCCGCGTGCTCCAGGTTCCACAGCAGCTCGGGGACCTCCGGCGCGCGGCCCACCGTGGCGTCCAGCAGGGCCTGACCCACGCGCTGCGCGCAGGGGTTCACCCGGCCCGGGCACTGCTCGCACAGCGTGGCCAGGAGGCCCCGCAGCGGAGTGTCCACTCCCTGGCTGAACGGGGCCCGGGCATTCAGGGCCGGCCCCAGCTCGCAGGCGCGCGCGGTGGGCTGGGCGCAGGCCTTCAGGCGCGCCCGGGCATCGTCCAGGATGCTGGGGACCTCGGGGGCGCGCAGGGCGGCGTCCAGGGCCCGCTCCAGGGCGAGACAGTCGGGCGAGCCGAGCGTGACGGGGGCGGCCGGGGAGGCGGCGGCCCGGGCGGGGGGGCGCTCGGGCGGGGCAGCGCTCGTCACATCCTGGTGCGTCACGCACCACAGACGGCCGAAGGCGATGAGCGCCACGAGCATCAGGAGGAGGGTTCTGAGCGGGAAACGGCGCACGAGCAATCTCCTTGATTCCAACCGGGAGCGGGGGTTATCAGCCCCACCGGGTTCCATCCGCAAATAATGACGGAGGCGTGCGTGGCTGAGACGTTCGACGTGGTGATCATCGGTTCGGGCCCTGGCGGCTACGTGGGCGCCATCCGCGCGGGGCAACTCGGGCTGAAGACGGCCATCATCGAGAAGGACAAGCGTCTGGGTGGCACGTGCCTCCACCGCGGGTGCATCCCCACCAAGTCCCTGCTGTGGACGGCGGAGCTGTTCCACCACGTCAAGGAGGCCGGGGACTTCGGCATCGACCTGTCGAGCCCGACGGTCAACTGGCCGAACGCGATGAAGCACAAGGACAAGGTCGTCACCAAGGGTGCCAACGGCATCGACTTCTTGATGAAGAAGAACAAGGTGACGGTCATCAAGGGCCACGGCCGCATCGCGGGCAAGGGCAAGGTGGAGGTCACCGCCGCCGACGGCACCAAGCAGGTGCTGGACGCCAAGAACGTCATCATCGCGACGGGCTCGGTCCCCAAGTCCCTGCCGAACGTGCCGGTGGACCACAAGCGCGTGCTCAACAGCGACTCCATCCTGCAGCTCGAGCGCATCCCCAAGAGCATCATCGTCCTGGGCGCGGGCGCGGTCGGCTGTGAGTTCGCGTCCATCTTCAACCACGTGGGCAGCAAGACGGCCATCGTGGAGTACCTGCCGGCGCTCTTGCCCATCGAGGACGCGGACATCTCCAAGGAGCTGGAGAAGATCTTCCGCCGCCGCGGCATCGACGTGCACACGGGCTCCGCGGTGGAGAAGGTGGAGCACACGGCGGACGGCGTGCGCGTCACGATGAAGGTCGGCAACGAGACCAAGACGCTGGAGGCGGAGATCCTCCTGTCGGCCGTGGGCCGCTCGCCGGTGACGGACGACGTGGGCCTGGACAAGACGTCCATCAAGACCGAGCGTGGCTACATCAAGGTCGACTCGATGCTGCGCACCAGCGAGCCCAACGTCTACGCGGTGGGCGACGTCATCCCCACCCCGATGCTGGCCCACATGGCCAGCGCCGAGTGCGTGGTCGCGGTGGAGCACATCGCGGGCAAGAACCCGCAGCCCATCAACTACGACCTCACCCCGTCCGCCACGTACTGCTACCCCGAGGTCGCCTCGGTGGGCCTGACGGAGAAGAAGGCCAAGGAGCGCGGCTACGACGTCAAGATCGGCAACGCCCCGTTCGGCGCGGTGACGAAGTCCGCCATCACCAACGAGTCCACGGGCCTCATCAAGATCGTCTCCGACAAGAAGTACGACGAGGTGCTGGGCATCCACATCATCGGTCCGCACGCCACGGAGCTGCTGGCCGAGGCCTGCGTCGCGCTGAAGCTGGAGATCACCACCGAGGAGCTGGCGGGCACCATCCACGCCCACCCGACGCTCTCGGAGATCGTCCACGAGGGCGCCGAGGCCACGCTGGGTCACCCGCGCCACTTCTAGTCGGCGAGGGTTGGAGGACGGGCACCCCTCACGGGTGCCCGCTGGGGCCGTCCCGGAGCGCGAGCTTCGAGGGCGGCCTCTCCATTTCCGGCGTCCTCCCGATGCCCAGGTCCAGCAGCTCCGCCAGGTCCAGCGCGTCCAGCAGCGCGTGCCCTCGCAGGTCGTTGTTGAAGTACACCCACGCGGTGTGGCCCGCGTCCCGCCAGCGCTTCAAGTCACGCGCCACGGGGCGCAGGGCCGCCTTGCCGTAGCGGCCCACGTACCGGGCCTCGGTGCCGTGGAAGCGCAGGTAGCGCAAGCCCCCGGTGGGGTGGGGAATCGGCTCGGGCAGCAGGTCGTGCTCGCAGAGCCCGGCGCGGTGCCGCTCCAGGACGTCCAGCACCTCCGGGTGGTACCAGGCCGCGTGACGGAACTCGACGACCTGGCGGATGCCGCGGGGCTGGTGGGCGAGGAAGCGGTCCAGCTTCTCCGGGTCCGCCCGCGTCATGTGGGGCGGGAGCTGCCAGAGGATGGGGCCCAGCTTGCGGCCCAGGCGCAGGACGGGGGCGTAGAAGCGCTCCAGGCCCTCGTCCACGTCGGTGAGGCGCTTGAGGTGGGTGAGGAAGCGGCTGCCCTTGCAGGCGAAGCGGAAGCGGCCGGGGACCTGGTCCCGCCACCGGTCCACGGCCTGGGGCGTGGGCAGGCGGTAGAAGGTCGCGTTGAGCTCCACCGTGGGGAAGACGCGCGCATACCAGGAGAGCCAGCGGCGGGCCGGCAGGCCGGTGGGGTAGAAGCGCTGCTTCCAGTCCTTGTAGACGTACCCGCTGGTGCCCAGGTGGATGGCGGCCATGGGCTTCAGGCTGGGCATCCGGGGGCCCCGGTGCTCGCCGACAGGGGGCTGCCCGGCCGGGGCGCGGGCATTAGTAGGGAGACGACGTGCGCGAAGGACCTGCGGGTGCTAACGCCTCGCGTTAGAGGCTTCCCGCTTGAACGTCTTCCGCCCAAACCATAGAAGGCCCGCGACCCATGGCGACTCCTGACCGGTTCCCTCTCCCCCAGGTGACAGAGACGACCCGCAAGCCGGACTGGCTGAAGGTACGCCTGCCTCACGGCGAGGGGTACGAGCGGGTCAAGGCCATCGTGAAGCGCACGAAGCTGGCCACCGTGTGCGAAGAGGCCCGCTGCCCGAACATCGCCGAGTGCTGGGGTGGTGGCACGGCCACGGTGATGCTGATGGGCGAGGTCTGCACGCGCGCGTGCCGCTTCTGCCACGTGAAGGTGGGCGCTCCGCCGCCGTTGGATCCGATGGAGCCCATCCACCTGGCCCAGGCCGTCAAGGAGATGGACCTGGAGTACATCGTCGTCACGTCGGTGAACCGGGATGACCGGCCCGACGGTGGCGCCAGCCACTTCGCCTCCGCGATTCGCGAGCTGCGCCGCGAGAGCCCGCGCACCATCGTCGAGGTGCTCATCCCCGACTTCAAGGGCGTGGAGAAGGACCTGGCCACGGTGGCCGAGGCCCGGCCGCACGTCGTCGCGCACAACGTGGAGACGGTGGAGCGGCTGACGCCGACGGTGCGGGACCGGCGCGCGAAGTACGCCCAGTCGCTGCGCGTGCTCGAGTACCTGAAGAACCGTCCCGAGGGCCTCTACACCAAGACGTCGGTCATGGTGGGCCTGGGCGAGACGGACGCCGAGCTGGAGCAGACCTTCAAGGATTTGCGCGGCGTGGGCGTGGACGTGCTCACGCTGGGACAGTACCTGCAGCCCTCGCAGTACCACCTGCGCGTGGAGCGCTTCGTCACTCCGGCGCAGTTCGAGTCGTACAAGAAGCTGGCCGAGTCCTACGGTTTCCTCTACGTGGCCTCGGGTCCGCTGGTTCGTTCCAGCTATCGCGCCGCCGAGTTCTTCATGAAGGGCCTGATGGAGCGCGAGCGCCTGGAGCGACTCGGCTGAGCGGGCCCGATTCGAGCCTTGACGCAACCCCCGTTCCTCTCGGAAAGACACCCCATGGCAACCTTCGAATTCAAGCTCCCCGACCTCGGTGAAGGCGTGATGGAGGGCGAGCTGGTCAAGTGGCACGTCAAGGCCGGCGACGTCGTCAAGGAAGACCAGGTGCTCGCCGAGGTGATGACGGACAAGGCCACCGTCACCGTCCCCAGCCCGAAGGCCGGCCGCGTCATCCAGACGCACGGCAAGGAAGGGGACATCGCGAAGGTGCACCACCCGCTGGTGACGATGGAGATCGAAGGCGCCGCGCCGGTCCAGGCCGCGGGCCACGGGGCTCCCGCTCCGGCGGCTTCGGCGGCGGCGCCCGCTCCGGCGGCTGCCGCGGCGTCGACGCAGGCGACGAAGGTGCTGGCCACGCCGGTGACGCGTCGGATGGCGCGTGAGCACGGGTTGGACCTGACGACCATCTCCGGCAGCGGTCCGCAGGGGCGGGTGACGAAGGCGGACGTGGTGGCGGCGCTGGAGGGTGGCGGCGAGCAGAAGAACGTGGTGGCGGCGGCGCCGGCCCAGGCGCGTCCCGCGGCGCCCTCCGTGTCGACGGGTCGCTCGGACGAGCGCGTGCCGCTGCGAGGCCTGCGCAAGAAGATCGCCGAGAAGATGGTGCGCTCGAAGTTCACGATGCCGCACTTCGCCTTCGTGGAGGAAGTGGACGCGACGGAGCTGGTGGCGCTGCGTGCGCGGCTCAACGCCCAGCTGGCGGCGGTGGGCGACAACACGAAGATCAACTACCTGCCGTTCATCATCAAGGCGACCATCGCCGCGCTGAAGCGCTTCCCGCACCTGAACGCCAACTTCGACGAGGCGGCGCAGGAGCTGGTGGTGCGCGGCGAGTACAACATCGGCATGGCGGTGGCGACGCCGGACGGCCTGACGGTGGCGGTGGTGAAGGACGCGGACCGGCTGACGCTGGCCGAGCTGGCGCGCGAGACGTCGCGGCTGGGTGTGGCGGCGCGCGAGCGCAAGCTGAAGATGGAGGAGCTGACGGGCGGCACCTTCACCATCACCTCGCTCGGGCAGACGGGCGGCCTGTTTGCCACGCCCATCATCAACCACCCCGAGGTGGGCATCATGGGCGTGCACAAGCTCAAGAAGCGCCCGGCCGTGGTGAAGGACCAGGTCGTGGTCCGCGACATGATGAACCTGTCGCTGTCGTGCGACCACCGCGTCATCGACGGCTCGGTGGCCGCGGACTTCGTGTACGAAGTCATCAAGTACCTCGAGAAGCCGGACATGCTGTTCCTGGCGATGACCTGAGGTCCCTGGATGCGGGCCCGGTGAGCGGAGGCTCCCGGGCCTCGTGTCCACGGTAGGGCGTCCCGTGGGGTTGCCAGGGGACGGACCGCCCGCTCGACGGAGGTCGGGCGGTGGTCCTCCAAGACGGTTAGGCTCTGTCGGTATGGCCGAGAACCCTCGCGAGCTGATCCGCGCCGCGCAGTCCGCCGAGCTGAGCGGTGACGCGCCTCGTGCGGTGGAGCTGTTGTTCCAGGCCGCGACGCTCTTCCAGCGCGCGGGGAACGCACCTCGGGCGCTCCAGTTGCTGCGCCATGCGCGCCGACTGGATGCGCGCCGCGCGGACATCGCCGACGAGGTGGCGCGACTCGAGCGGATGTCGGCGATGGACGCTGACGAGCCTGCCCCTCCAGCGCCCTTGATGATGGGAGGCGAGGAGGGTGTCTCGTCATTGGAGCTGGCGTTGAGGCAGCGCCTCATCGAAGCCGCGCTGCGCGAGGAGGAGGCGCCTGGGCTCGCGCAAGCACCTGCCGAAGTCACCGCGTGGGTGTTGGACGCAGAGGTGAGTGAAGACCTGCAGCGCCTGGAGGCCCAGCTGTCGCGTGGGAGCGACTCGTACGAGGCCGAGGCGTCGCGAGATGACGCGCTCGCTCCGACGGACGAAAGCACAGGAGCGTCTCCGGGAAGGGCCGGGCCGCCTCGACAGGGGTGGGTCGCTGATCCGCACGACAGCATTGGCGCTGGTGTGACGTCGCGCGTGACAGCCGGAGCTTCGCCATGCTCGCGATCAGCCGACGATGGGGGAGGGGAATCTCCCGAGCAGGGAGGACTCGCGCCGCGAGGCCGGAGCAGGGTCGGGGCCGACAGCGAGCGCTCTGGCTCGACGCGTGGCCAGTCGTCGGGCGTGACAGCCGGAGTGCCGGCGCGGGACTGGGAACTGGACGCTGACGACAGTGCGAGTTCCGGCGAGGCCTCGAGCGTGACAGCCCGAGCGTCGCCAGACTTCCGATTCATGGCCCGGAGCGCAGGTGCGCGAAGTCGAGCACGAAGCTTCGGTGGCGATCGACTCATGGGTGGCGCTGGCTCTGACGATGCGTCCTGGAGTCCAGGGCTGCTCGATGCGTGGGATGGCCCGGTGGCTGGCGTGTCCGGAGCCGATGACACGTCGGGCGCGGTGGGGTCGAGCTGCGCATCCGAGGTCGAGGATGAGACCTGGCTTCTGGGGGACCAGGGCGAGTTCGTGAGCGCCGAGGCGAGCCAGCCCCACCTCTTGGGTGTGACGGGAACCCGTCCGTTCGGAGCGCCGCTGCGCGAGTCGTCTGACGAATTCGAAGGCGGTGAGGATGACGTCGCGCGCGAGCCTCACGACGTGGAGGACACGCCACCCCAGCGTCGACGCAAGCCGCGCATCATCGAGCGTGGCCCCACCCGCGCGGACGTGACGCTGGACGCGTGGTGCTCGTTCTGTTGCCGACCTCGCGTGGAGATTGGTGAGCTTGTCGCGGGACCGGCGGGCGCGTTCATCTGCAAGGCCTGCCTCACGGCCTCATCATCCCTGTTCGGTGACTCGGTGAGCCCGGTGTCGCTCCCGGCCCGTCCTCGCGTCGAGACGCCGACTCCGAGCGCGCCGGACTTCATCGGGCAGCCGGAGGCGCGGAGTGCGCTCATCGATGCACTCCGCACGGGCGTCCGCTGCGTGCTGCTCATCGGTGCGGAGGGCTGTGGGAAGAGCACCTTGCTCCAGATGCTCCAGCGAGAAGGGCAGGGCGCTCTCACCACGGTCGACGCGCTCACGGCGGCTCCATCCTCCACGCCGCTGTTCATCGAGGACGTGGACCAGCTGACCACGGAACAGCAGCTCACACTCAGCGCCTTCCTGGGTCGGGCCTCGAGGCCCACGGTGGTGCTCAGCGCGCGGGGCAAGTCACCCACGTCGAGCAAGCTCGCGCTGCGTGGAAATGGCCTCCGCCTCAACGTCCCCACCACGGACGCCCTGTCGCGTGCCGTGAGCGGCACCGTCACAGTGAGCATCCTGGAGCACGTTCAGCGCCTCGTGTCCCTGCGTCCGCCCACCTCCGCCGAATACAGGGACATGGCCCGGGCCCACCTCGCCGCGCGCGAGCACACGACGACGGTGTCCGAGAAGGCCCTCTTCGTGCTCGTGGCGGAGGCCGCGCGTTCCCCGCGCGCGGGCCATGAGCTCCGGGCGCTCCTCCAGCGCATCCCCCCAGGCACCTGGGACCTCGACAAAGTCACGAAGCCAGCCCCTGCTCGCAAGGGGCGGCGCAAGAAGGGAACGTCGTGAACACCATCACCGTCTACCGGCTCGGCCGGGTGGAGTACGAGGACGGCCTCGAGCTCATGCGCCTGTTCGGCGACGCGCGTCGCGAGGGGCTCTGCTCGGACGCACTGCTCCTCCTGGAGCACCCGCCCGTGCTGACCCTCGGCCGAGGCGCGAAGCGCGAGAACATCACCGCCTCCGACGCGAGCCTCTCCGCCGAGGGCGTCCAGGTCTTCGAGACCAATCGCGGCGGCGACGTCACCTACCACGGCCCCGGGCAGATCGTCGGCTACCCCATCTTCCTGCTCCCCGAGTCGCGCCGTGACGTGCGTCGCTACGTGCGCGACGTGGAGCGCTCCATCATGCAGGTGCTGTCCGAGTGGGGCATCACCGCCGGCCCCATCCCCAAGTGGCCCGGTGTGTGGATTGGCGAGGAGGGCGCCCCGGACGCGCGGAAGATCGCCGCCATCGGCGTCCACATCTCCCGCTGGCTCACCACGCACGGCTTCGCGCTCAACGTGAACACGAAGATGGAGCACTTCCGCTTCATCGTCCCGTGCGGCATCCGCGAGGCCGGCGTCACGTCCATGCAGCGCGAGCGTGGCAACGCCATCCCCGTGCCCGACGTGGAAGAGGCCCTGGCTCGCAGCTTCTGCGCCGTGTTCGACAGCGAGCGCGTCGATGCGCCGCCGCCCATGTCCACCGTCAGCGTCGCCGTGGTGCGCGGACATTGCCCCGAGGCCCGCGTCCTGCTCGTGCGCCGCCGCCCCGAGCGCGGAGGCTTCTGGCAGATCCTCACGGGCCGCGTGGAGCCCGGTGAATCACCCGCCCAGGCCGCCGCCCGCGAGCTCGAGGAGGAGACCGGACTGCGCCTTGCTCCCGAGGACCTCCACTACCAGCACGCCTTCGCCATCGGCGAGACGCTGCCCCCCGTGCTCGCGCGGGAGAACGGCTTCGCCGTCCAGGCCCCTCCGGACGCGGAGGTCCGCCTGGGCCCGGAGCACGACACCTTCGAGTGGGTGGACGTGCCCACCGCCCTGGAGCGCCTGCCCTTCGTGGGATTGCGCGAGACGGTGAAGCGCGCGGTGGCCCGCCAGCGCGGCGGCGCCTGAGCTACAGCGAGAGGACCATCGCCTCCTTGGCGGCGATGGCCTCCGGGCGGTGCTTGCGCACCTGACGCAGCAGCTTGTCCATGGCCACGTCGTCGCGGGACGGGTCGTGGTGGAAGAGCACCAGCGTCTTGACCTCGGCCGCGTCCGCGGCGGCCACGGCGGCCTGCCACGTCGAGTGGCCCCAGCCCGTGCGCGCCGGCCCACTGCGGCCGTGGTACTCGTCCTCCGTGTACATGGAGTCGTAGATGAACAGGTCCGCGCCGCGCGCGAACTCGAACATCGCCGCGTCCAGCTCGCTGCCGTGCTCCACGTCCGTCGCGTACACCACGGACCTGTCGCCGCACTCCACGCGGTAGCCCAGGTTGCCGCCCGGGTGGTTCAGCTCCAGCCACCGCACCTTCGCGGGGCCCACCCGCAGCGTGTCCCCGGGCGCCAGGTCCCGATACGTCAGCTTCGCGCGGAACGTGCCCTCGGCCGTCACCGGGAAGTAGGGCTGCACCATCTGCCCGCTGAGCAGCTCGCGCGTGCTGCGCCCGTTGCGCGCGGGCCCGTTCACCGTCAGCTCGCTCGTCGGGATGAAGATGGGCGCGAAGAAGGGGAGCCCCTGCAGGTGGTCGTAGTGGTAGTGCGAGATGAAGATGTTGCCGCGCACCGGCGACGTGCCCGACGCCAGCAGCGCGTCACCCAGCGCTCGCGCCCCGGAGCCCAGATCGAAGATCAGCAGCTCGTCCCCGCACCGCACCTCCACGCACGGCGTGTTGCCCCCGTAGCGCTTCGTCTGCGGACCCGGGGCGGGGATGGAACCGCGCACACCCCAGAAGCGCACCTCGAACGGCACGCGCGCCTGATTGCGCACGGCGGTGTCGCGCCGCCGCGCGGGCGTCTTCTCAGCCGGCCTTGGCTTCCGTGTCGTCGTCCTCGGCGAAGAGCTCAATCAGGTGCCCCGTACGCTCGCGCTTCGTCCTCAGGTAGTCGACGTTATGCGGATTGTGCTCGGTCCGGGAAGGGATTCGACGCAGGACCGGAATCCCTTCCTCCACCATCCCGGCGATCTTCAGCGGGTTGTTGGTGATGAGGTCCACCGAGCGTACGTCCAGCGAGCGCAGCATCTCCGCGGCGATGTCGTAGCTGCGCAGGTCGTCCGCGAAGCCCAGCTGCCGGTTCGCCTCGTACGTGTCCAGCCCCTTGGCCTGCAGCGCGTACGCCTTGATCTTGTTCCCCAGGCCGATGCCCCGGCCCTCCTGCCGCAGGTAGAGCACCACGCCCAGGCCCTGCTGGGTGATGAAGTCCAGCGCCCGGTCCAGCTGCTCGCGGCAGTCGCACTTGAGGCTGCCGAAGACCTCGCTCGTCAGGCACTCGGAGTGGATGCGCACCGGCACCCCCTCCACGCCCGACACACTCCCCGCCACGAGCGCCACGTGCTCGCGGCCGTTGCGCTTGTCCCGGAAGACGATGGTCCTCAGCGGTCCACGCCCCGTGGGGACGTCCGCCTCCGAGAAGCGCTCCAGATGCTGGGTGGGCTTTCGGGTCGGAAGGACCTGGGGTGAGCGAGTATCCGACATGGTGTTCTGTTCTCCGGCTGCGAGGCTCCCTGTTTGGTGCCCCACGGAACGCAAGTCAAGGCGGACTCACCAACGGAGCCCACCTGGAATCGCGGAAAGGATGCGTGACGGACGCCTTCGGTTTCTCAAGCCCCCCAGGAGACCGGTAGCAACTCCACACCGTCCCCATGAGACAAGCTGCTGGCCTCCCGGGGGAAGTGCAGCAGGTGCGTCGCGGAGGCCGCGGAGCGCAGCGCTCCGGACGTCTGGGTGGACAACGGCCGTGCCCACAAGCTTCCTTCCCGCCAGGTGGCCGTCACCCGGACGAAATGCGCCAGCCCCGGGCTCTTGGCCAGGCGGCCGTCCAACCGCCCGGACACCCGGATGGGGGCCACGTCCGAGTGCCCCAGCAGGCGGCGCAGCGCCGGCCGGACGAACAGCTCGAACGTCACCAGGGACGAGGTGGGGTTGCCGGGCAGGCCGAAGAACAGCGTGCTGCCGCGCTTGCCCACCACCAGCGGCTTGCCGGGCTTGATGGCCACGCGCCACAGGTGCTGTTCCACGCCCAGGGCCGCCAGGACCTCCTTCACGTAGTCCCGCTCGCCCACGGACACGCCCGCGCTGGTGAGCACCACGTCGAAGCCGTGGGCGCGCGACAGGAACTCGCTCACCGAGTCCCGCGTGTCCTGCGCGATGCCCAGCAGGGACGGCAGTCCGCCCGCGCGGCGCACCGCCAGCGCCAGGGACGGGGCGTTGGTGTCGACGATGCGGCCCTTGGGGGGCTCGTCGGCCCGGCACAGCTCGTCCCCGGTGGAGAGGATGGCCACCCGGGGCGCGCGGGGGACGGGGATGGACAGCTGGCCCTGGCCCCACAACAGCCCCAGCTCGGGGATGCCCAGGGGCGTGCCCCGGGCCAGCAGCAGCGCCCCCTCGTGGGCGTCCTCGCCCCGCGGCCGCACGAACTGGCCGGACTCCACCGCCTCCAGGATGTCCACCTGATCCGCGCCGCCGTTGGGGACGGGGCGGGCGCGCTCGCGCATCACCACCGCGTCCGCGCCGTCGGGCAGGGGGGCGCCGGTCATGATCCGCACGCAGGTGCCCGGGCGGACCTCGTGCCGGGGCGTGGCGCCCGCGTAGACCGTCTCCAACACGGGCAGTCTCACCGGCAAGGGCCCCGTGAGGTCGGAGGCGCGCACCGCGTAGCCGTCCATGGCCGAGTTGTCCCAGGGGGGCAGGGTGCGCTGGGCCATCACGTCCTCCGCCAGCGTCCGGCCCAGGCCCTCGTCCAGGGACACCCACTCCGTGGCCAGGGGGGGGACCAGGGCCAGCACCCGGGCCCGGGCCTCGTCCTCCGGCAGCAGTGTCGCGGCGTCGTTCATGCGCGTGTTCTCCAGGGCTGTTCGCACCCAAAGTCCGAGAGAAAATCAAGTGTTAGTTTGACAGCCCTGCTGATCATCGTTACAAGCTCCAATCATCGCGAAGCCTGCCAGTCCTCCTGGGGGTGGCTTGGCAACCCGTTGAAAGTACACGGGAACTCTCAAGGAGACAGCGTCGATGGCCAAGCCCAAGTCCGGGGCCAAGAAGGCGACTCCCGCTGGAAAGACTGGCGCGAAGCCCGCCGCGAAGAAGGATAAATCCGCCCGGCTGGATCTGATCAAGAACGCGTCCAAGCGCGTCGCCACCTCGACGACGAAGGCGGTCAAGGCCGTCGCGGAGACGGTGGCCAAGGGCGCGAAGTCCGCGGCGAAGAAGGTGGCCGCGGAGGTCGCCCCCGAGAAGGGCAAGGCCGCCGAGAAGGCGGAGAAGGTCGACAAGACCGAGAAGGCCGCCGCGACCAAGAAGTCCGCCGCCAAGCCCGCTCCCGCCGCCAAGTCCGCCACGGCCAAGGCTCCGGCCGCCCCCGCGGCGAAGGCGCCCGCTGGCAAGGCCGCTGGCGGCAAGGCGGGCTCCAAGGCCTCCGCGCCCGTCATCCCCGCCGTGGAGAAGCCCCGTCCCCGCGCCACCAAGCTGCCGCCTCCGGGCGAGCCGCTCACCAAGCGCGAGATGGAGCAGCTGCTCACCGCCGGTGAGGGCCGCGGCGTGACGGGCGAGGGCAGCCTCAAGGGCCGCCTGGTCGTCCTCAACGAGATGCCCAACCTGGTGGTGGTGGGACGCGACAAGCGAGAGCTCACCTTCCTGCTCCAGGGGCCGGACCAGGAGGTCCTGCCGGCGTACGTGAACCACAAGGTCTCCGTCAGCGGGTTGATCCGCAAGACGACCAACCACGGCGGC
Organism: Myxococcus sp. AS-1-15; assembly: GCF_020037055.1. Lineage (NCBI taxonomy): Bacteria > Pseudomonadati > Myxococcota > Myxococcia > Myxococcales > Myxococcaceae > Myxococcus > Myxococcus sp. AS-1-15. The sequence goes on from NZ_JAIQDF010000017.1 coordinate 95,749, forward strand.
GTGGTGGACGTGCGCAAGTACTCCGCCAAGAAGCCGGAGGCCGAGGTGGTGGAGGCGCCCCCGGCGGACACCGAGCCCCGGCTGCGCTACCTGTCGCCCGGCGAGGTCTCCATGGTGACGGCGGCCGGCATGGGCGCGGGCATCAAGGGCTTCGCGGCGGTGCGCGGCAACCTCGAGATGACGGGCGAGGAGTTCGTGCTCGTCGTGTCCAACGGCGGCACCCGTCAGCAGGTCTCGTTCCTCATCGAGGGCAAGGCCGCGGTGAAGGGGCTGCGCAAGTTCGTGGGCCACACGCTGCAGGTCATGGGCGTGGTGGACAAGACGTCCGGTTGGGGCGGCCGCATCGGCGCGGAGAACGTGGAGCCCCGTCCGTCCGAGGCGCGCGCGGTCTCTCGCGACGAGATGGAGCTGGTCCACATCGAGGGCGAGGTGCCCACGAGCGTGGACGTGAAGCTCAACCACGGCCTCACCGTGCGCCTGCCCGAGCAGCCGGGCTTCACCTGGGCCATCGAGCCCACCGCCGCCAAGCGCGTGGGTCTGCGCGAGGCCAACTTCGAGCCGGGCCTCAATGGGGGACCGGCCACCCGAGAGTTCTTCTTCACCCCCCGCAACCCGGGGACATCCGAGGTGGAGTTCTTCCTGGCCAAGGCGCTCGCGCCGGGCCTGGTGGACCGCTCCTTCAAGATCAACGTCACGGTCAAGCCCTGAACGTCGCTTCCCGGAGGAGGACTCCGGGAAGCAGTCGGTCGCCGGGGGGTTCCCGCCCGGCCGCTTCGGGCTTACCCGTTCCCGTAGCGGCCGAGCCGCGACCCCACCGTGAGCATTCCTCCCGACCTTCTCCAGCAGATTCTCTCCGACGCAGACCACCCGCTGGGCATCAAGGAGCTCCTGCGACTCGCGGGCCTGCATCCTGGCCAGCAGACCGAGCTCAAGCGCGCCCTGCGCGAGCTGGTCCGTCAAGGCGCCATCGTCAAGGAGGGCAAGCGCTTCCTGCGCCCCAGCCCCCCTCGTGACGAGGCCGTACGTCCTGCCCCCGCGCACCCTGAGCAGGCGCGTCCGGAGGCGCCCCGCTTCGGCAAGGCCCACTCGAACGACTCCCGCGCCCGCTTCCAGGGGCATGGAGCGCGCGGACAGGAGGGCGGCCGTTTCCAGGACCGTGGTGCCCCGTCACGTGGCGCCCGCGACGCCGGACGCCATGGCGGTGGCGGGCGCGACGACTGGCGTGAGCGCTCCGGTCAGCGAGGCCGGAGGGAGCGCCGCTTCGGCGAGGTGCTCGACACGGTGGAGGGCATCCTCCACGTGCATCAGAACGGCTTCGGCTTCGTGCACCCGGTGTCGGGCGAGGGCGAGAACATCTTCCTGCCGCCGGGCGAGGCGCAGCGCGCGCTCGACAATGACCGGGTGGTGGTGGAGGTGGCGGGGCGGCCCGGACGTTACGAGGGGCGGCTGGTGCAGGTGGTGGACCGACGCCGCGAGCTGGCGGTGGGCGTCTACACCGCGCACGGGCGCCACGCGCTGGTGCTGCCGACGGACACGAGCCTGCCGGGGCCCATCCGCGTGCCGTTCACCCAGATGGCCCAGGAGGGCGACCTGGTGAAGGTGCGCCTGGGCGTGGGCGCGAACCTGTTGGACCCGGGTCGCGGGCTGATCGGCGAGGTGGCCGGCTCGCTCGGCAAGCCCGGCACGCCGAGCTCCGAGGTGATCGGCATCGCCTACTCGCAGGGCTTCTCGGACGAGTTCCCGCCGGAGGTCATGGACGAGGCGGACCGCTATGCCGTCACGGTGTCCGAGGACGAGGCGCGCGGCGAGCAGCGCCGCGACCTGCGCGCGATGGCGCTGGTCACCATCGACGGCGAGGACGCGCGCGACTTCGACGACGCGGTGTACGTGGAGGAGCAGCCGGGAGGTTGGCGGCTGGTGGTGGCCATCGCGGACGTGACGCACTACGTGCGCGAGCGCAGCGCGCTGGACGCGGAGGCGCTCCGGCGCGCGACGTCCGTGTACCTGCCGGACCGGGTGCTGCCGATGCTCCCGGAGCGGCTGAGCAACGGCATCTGCTCGCTGCGCCCGGACGAGGACCGGCTGTGCATGGTGGCGGACATGACGTTCGACACCCAGGGCCAGCGGCGCTCGTCCACGCTGTACCCGGCGGTGATGCGCAGCCAGGCGCGGTGCACGTACAACGAGGTGCAGGACGTCCTCGATGGCAAGGACGTGCCGCACCGCAACGCCTTCAAGCCGCACTTCGAGCGGATGATGTCGCTGGCGCGGGCGCTGATGAAGATGCGCAAGGAGCGCGGCGCCATCGACTTCGACCTGCCCGAGCACAAGGTCGTCGTGGGCAAGGACGGCCTGCCCGAGCGCATGGACAAGCGCGAGCGCAAGGACAGCCACCGGCTCATCGAGGAGTGCATGCTCGCCGCGAACGAGGCGGTGGCGCGCTTCTTCCAGGACGAGGGCCTGCCCACGGTGTACCGGTTCCACGGCGAGCCGGACGAGGAGAAGCTGGCGGCCTTCGCGGCGCTGGCGCAGGCGTATGGCTTCAAGCTGCGCTTCGAGGACGGGGTGTCGTCGAAGGAGCTGGACGCGTTCATCAGCCAGCTGGCGGGCCACCCGGAGCAGCGGGCGCTGAACCAGCTGCTGCTGCGCTCGATGATGCAGGCCGTGTACACGGCCTCGAAGGTGGGGCACTACGGGCTCGCGGCCGAGCACTACCTGCACTTCACCTCGCCCATCCGTCGCTACCCGGACCTGCTGGTGCACCGGCTGCTCAAGGCCCACTGGGCGAGGGCAGGCCGCAAGCCGTCGCAGGCCATGCTCGAGCGCGAGGAGGAGAAGCTCGAGGACATGGCGATGCAGTGCTCGGATCGCGAGCGCGCGGCCATGCAGGTGGAGCGCGAGGTGGTCTCGTTCTACGCGGCCCTGATGATGAAGGACCGCGTCGGCGAGGAGTTCGCGGCCACCATCGCGGCCATCACCGACTTCGGCTTCTTCGTCGAGCTGGACGAGGTGCACGTCGAAGGCCTGGTGAAGGCGGAGACGCTGGGGCCGGGCTCGAAGCTGGACAAGCAGACGCACGCGCTGGTGTACCCGAACGGGCGCCGCGTCCGCGTGGGCCAGAAGCTGCGCGTGCGGTTGCTGTCGGCGAACCCGACGGCGCGGAAGATCGACTTCGAGGCGCTCCAGTTCGACGGCGAGGCGCCGCTGGCGCGCCGTGAGGGCGGAGCGTTCTCGCACCGTCGTCCCGAGCGCCGCGAGCAGGTCGCGCATGGCAAGCACCGGGCCGAGCGGCCGGGACGCTGGGAGCGCGAGGAGAAGAAACAGGGCTCCGCCCGAGGCTGGGCCGCGCGCGAGGAGCCCTCGAGTCCCCGCGGCCGGTTCGTGCGGGAAGGGCGCCGCGAGGAGCCCGCGCGGGGCGAGGAGAAGTTCAAGCAGCCCTGGCGCGACGAGTCGGCGAACAAGCCCCGCGAAGGTCGTCCCGAGCGGGAGGGCCACGGTGAGAAGCGTCGGGTCTTCGTGCGCCCCGAGCAGCAGGGTGCCGAGGTGCGAGGTGCGCAGTCCGTGGAGCAGGAGTCCTCCGCCGTGAAGACGTTGGAGGCCCCCTCCGCTCCCGAGGCGACGGGTGGCTCGCCGCATCCCGGATTCGACCGGCTCCGCGCCCTGGCCGCGCAGGGGCAGCGTGGCGGCGGTACCCATGGTGCCAAGGGCGGGCGTCCGCACGCGCCGCAGAAGCACGGTCACGGCGGGAAGCCCGCCTCGAAGGACGCGCGCTTCCACCACCGGCCGCCGCCGAAGTTCGAGCCGCCGAAGCCTCGCGAGGAGACGGATGCCGCGTTCTCGCCCGAGAACTGGCAGCCCTCCGTTCCCGCCGAGCCTCCCGCGAAGCCGCCGGCGGCCCGTGAGTCGCGCGACGTGACGACGCACGCGGAGCCGTCGGCTCGTGCGACGCCAGGGGTGGTGTTGACCGCGGAGCCCGTGGTGACGACCGCTCCGGAAGCGGTCTCCCGTCCGGTGACGCCGCCTGCTTCGCGGGTCCGTCCGGCGGACGTGATGGACGCGGAGGTCGTGGGAGAGGCCCCCGCGAAGAAGCGCTCCCCGCGTGCGAAGCCGAAGCGCGAGTCCTCCGCCCCGAGCACACGGAAGACGGCCACCAGGCCCGCGGCCACGAAGAAGTCCGCGAAGAAGCCCGTGGCCGCGAAGAAGGCGCCCAAGGCGAAGGCGGCCAAGGCCACGACGCCCAGGTCGAAGCCCGCGAAGGTCAAGGTCACCGCGCCCAGGTCGAAGCCGGCGAAGTCCAAGGCCGTGCCCGCGAAGTCCAGGACGGCGCGGGCTCCGACGAAGGCCGCCGCGAAGAAGGGCAAGAAGGCCGCGTCCGCGACCAAGCCTCGCGGCACGGGCAAGGCTCGAACGAAGCGCTGAGCACCGAGCCAGGCCGCGCGAGCGACAGTCGCTCGCCGCGCGGTGTGGGGCAGGTGGGCCACATGATGTGGGGTGGTCCCCCCTGAATCCACGCGGATGCAACAGTGACGGCGGCACCTGCTCCCAGGTGACTCCGTGCGAGCGCCCCATGGCATGTCACTTGCCTTGGGGACGCGAACACACGACGCGTGTGCGCACAGTCATCTTGTCGAGGAGTGGAGCATGCGAGCCGTCCGGCCGGGCCGACGTTCGTCACCTTGGGTTCTCTGCCTCGCGCTCGGTGTCGCGAGTGTGCTCACGGCCTGCTCCTCCGATGGCCCGGTCGACGGGAACCCCAAGCCCGACGCGGGCACGAGCGCTGACGGCGGCACGGGCTCCGACGCGGGAGGCAACCCCGACGCGGGTTCGTCCGGCTCCGACGGTGGCGCGTCCACGCCGGATGGTGGACCCGGCCCGCTGCCTCCGTTCACCTGGGGAAGCGGGCCGGAGACGGGCTCCATCTCGGGGGACGTGTGGACGCCGGGGCGTGACTCGACGGGTCTGGTGAACGAGGCCTCCTGGGCGCTGGTGCCCAAGGGACGCTGGATTGAAGTCGCGGGGACGCCGCTCACCACGCTCGACGCGGAGGTCAAGGCCGCGCTCCCGGGCTTCAGCGACCTGGGCTCGCAGGGCATCGCCGGTGTCATCAACGCGTACTCCGGCATCGCGCTGGATGCGCCGAGGGCGCGGTGGTGGGCCTTCGGCGGTGGCCACGCCGACAGCTCCAACAACGGCCTCTATCGCTTCGACATGGCGCGGATGCGCTGGAGCATCGAGCAGCTGCCGGACCACTCCGCGAACTGGACGAACGTCCCCTGGGGCAACACCTACAGCGGCTATCCCCCCGCGGAGGCGTACGCCAAGGCGCATCCGGACAGCGACGTCCATTCGGACGAGTTCTTCGACCCGGACCGCCCCGCCGCGTCGACGCGCAACCCCACCGCGCGCCACACGTACAACGGGCTCGTCTACAACCCGGACCTCGACGAGGTGGCCACCGGCGTCCGGCGCATGTGGCGCTACAGCCTGAAGACTCGCACCTGGACGCGCCACAATCCGTTCAACACGCCGGGGGCCTCGTATGACGGCTCGAAGGGCTACGGCGGCGCCGCCGGCTGGACGTTCTGGGACGAGGTGCGCGGGCGCTACATGTTCGGCCCCACGGAGAACTACAACTATTCGCAGTGGTGGTCCTTCGGCCCCGAGGACACGTCCTGGAAGTGGGAGGTCGTCACGCCTCCCGCCTGGCACTTCGCGCAGATGGCCCGCGTGGGCCGCGTCCTCGTGAGCTTCCCCGCGCCGGGACACGAGGAGCCGCACGTGCAGATGCCGCGGTTGATCACCTACGACCTGGACACGACGAAGTGGAACGACATTCCACTGCGGAGCGACCTCGTGCGGGCGCGCTGCTATCCCGAATACTTCGAGGGCATGATCTTCACCCACGTGCCGCCGCTCAATCGCTACATCGCCGCGTTCCGGTATGACCGCGACGGGGACGGCTCCTTCGAATACCGCACCTACGAGGTCGACGCCGAGGCCCGCACCCTGCGCGAGGCCCCCCAGTGGGAGGCGGGCGCCTTCGGCGGCTGGCATGACCTGGTCAAGAACCGCTTCTTCTACCAGGCCACGCACGACGCCCTCGTCTATGTGCGCAAGGGCGAGGAGAACCTGCGAGTCTTCAGGTTGCCCTGAGCGGACTGCCTTCACGCTCAGCGCGAGAGTGATGTGATTGGGAGCAAGATGGCCCTGCCTTTGCTGGCGGGGTCGTTTTGTTTTCACAGGCACATGAAAAAAAGTCCTGGATCTGCGTAGCCCGTAGAGAGCGGAGGTCCAGTGAGAGCAGCCCTTTCCGCATGTATCGTCCTTGCAACAAATCATGAATATGCGGGATCAATCGACCCCCGCATGATAGGAAGCGCGCCCATGCGCACTTCCCTTCGGCTGTCTTCCCTCGTCCTTGCGTCGTCCTTCATCGTTGGTTGCCTCGGTCCCGAGGCGGAGCCGACGCCCGAGCCCGTCCAGGCCACCCAGGAGCAGGAGGCCACGGACCCCAACTTCCGCGTCTACAACATCGTCGAGGCCGTGCTGCCCGCCGGCAACTATGACGGCGTCGCGGGCAACGAGTGTGTTGCCCTCCTGAACCCCGAGCACCGCCTGCGCAAGGTCATCCTGGTGGCGCCCGCGGCCGCCAACGGCAGCTGCGCGCTGAGCGGGTACACGGCCGGCTCCGCCCTGAGCTTCACGTGGGGCGACACGTCCGTCTACCAGGGCTCCGCCGGCATCGCCTCCATCCGCGCCGCGCTGTCCGACTCGAACGGCGCCGTGCACCGCGTCGTCGGCTCCATCACCAACGAGGCCGCGGCCCTGGCCAGCCTCAACGCGTTCCTCGCGCAGCCCACCGCGACGCAGGGTGCCCAGCTGGGTGGCTTCACCGCCGTCCGGGTCCACTCCATCTATGACTTCGAGGGCCAGGAGCAGGTCAATGCCGAGGCCGCGTACCAGTCCGTCCGCGTCACCCAGCCCTGCGAGAACCCTGGCTCTCCTGAGCTCGTGGCGCGCGTGAACAACGGCTTCGTCTACGGCTACTCCGCCAGCAACACGGGCAGCTGCCACAGCGGCTGGTTCACCGTGACCCGCCGCTACAACCGCAACTGGCAGCTCGTCTACAACTACTCCTACTCGGAGTGATTCGCCGCGCCGCTCGGGCGCTCCCGTGAGGGCTCGAGCGACGCGTGGTTCCGCCGGTGCCCGCCATCCTGGGCGGGCGCCGGTGTGATGTGGTCGGACGCCCTCCATTGACTGCCATTGCGCCGCGCCGGGCGCGATGTGTGCCGTTGGGGGGGGCTGTCGTGCGGGTGGGCGTGGGTGCCACACCTGGGATTGCCGCCATCCCCCTACCCAGACGCCCCGCAAACAGACATCGTGTGGCCCGCGAAGTGCCACTTCGATGCGCCTCGAGCGTCCAGGACGGGTTGCCCGATGACCCAGGAGCCGCAGCAGAGCCTCGGACGATATGAGCTCCTCGCCCAACTCGGCAGGGGAGGCATGGCGGAGACGTGGCGCGCGCGGCTGGTGGGCGCCGCCGGAGTCACCAAGCCCGTCCTCATCAAGAAGGTGCTCCCGGAGCACGCGAACGACGAGGCCTTCATCGCGATGTTCATCAGCGAGGCGCGCATCTCCGCCACGCTGTCCCACGGGAACATCGCGCAGGTCTTCGACTTCGGTCGGATGGATGGCCAGTACTTCCTGGCCATGGAGCTGGTGGATGGCCAGCCGCTGCACCGCGTGTTGAGGCGCGCGGCGAAGACGGGCCTCGCGTCGATGCCCATCCCGCTGGCCACGTACATCGCGATGGAGATGTGCCGCGGGCTGCACTACGCGCACTCGCGCACGGACGACCAGGGCGTGCCCCTGCACATCGTCCACCGCGACATCTCCCCCGACAATGTCCTCATCAGCTACGAGGGACAGGTCAAGATCGTCGACTTCGGCATCGCCAAGGCGCGCATGCTGCGCAGCTTCCACACCGAGCCGGGCATCGTCCGGGGGAAGTACCTCTACTTCTCACCCGAGCAGGCCCGGGGCCAGGAGGTGGATGCGCGCACGGATGTCTGGGCCACGGGCCTGGTGCTGTACGAGATGCTCTGCGGTCAGGCTCCGGTCTCCGGCTCGGAGGCCCTGGTCATGTCGAAGCTGGCGCACGGCGAGTTCCCCTCGCCGCGAGAGGTGCGCAAGGAGCTGCCGAACGCGCTGAATGAGATTGTCATGCGGGCGCTGGCCGTGGACACCCGGTTCCGCTACGAGTCGGCGAACACCTTCGGTGACGCGCTGGCCGGATTCCTCCATTCCTTCGCGCCCCGCTTCGGGATGTCCAACCTGGCGTACCTGGTCCGCGAGCTGTTCCGCGAGGACCTGCTGCAGCAGGGAAGGGACCTCGCGGTGCCGGCCTCGTTCGTCGAGGAGCTGAGCGCGTGGCGAGGCACCGAGCACGCTCCGACGCGCGCGCCCACGAAGTCGACCCGCGTTCTCCAGGACGTCGTGCCCACGACGCCGCTGCCCGGGAGAGGCCAGGCCAACCCCGAGCCGCCTCCGTCCGCTCCCCAGGAGCCGCCGAGCCGGTCCTGGCGCTGGGGGCTCCTCGCCGCCGGAGGACTGGTGGCGATGCTCACGCTGGCCCTGCTGCCCTGGGTGCTCGATGACGGGCCTCCTCCCGCGCCGCCCCCGCCGCCGGGGCCCCTGGAGCCCTTGGGGGAAGGAGGCCCGGAGGTACTGGCCGGGAGCGGCAGCGCGCTGGGGACATCGGACTCGACCTCCGAGGTCCAGGGTGTCCCCGTGGCGGAGGCCGAGTCCGTCGCCGACCATCCCGACGCGACCTCCATCCGCCTGGACTCCCGTCGACATGTCTTCCGCGTGCCGGGGGAGATGGTGGCCTTCTTCCACCTGTCCCCGTCCGCCACGTACTCCCTCTGGGAGCCGGGCTTCTCGGCCCGGAGCCCGCCGCGCGCGGTCCTGGAGCCGGCTGTGTATGCCGAGCAGCCCATCTTCTATCTGCTCGCCGGAGATGCCGTCCCCGTCGCCCAGCGTCAGGGCGTCGTTCCGCGGCGTCCGCTGGCGCTCAAGGGCATCCGGTCCGTCGCCCTGTTCACGCTCGGGGAGCCCATCAAGGACGACCTCAGCCCGCAGAACGTGTCCCTGCGCGATCCCCGCGAGCGCTCCGAGCGGCGCTTCATCTTCCATCCGGAGCCCATGCGGGTGTCCACCGCCCAGGGCTTCCTGCTCCGGGGGCTGGACGCCCGGCAGACGTACACCGTGTCCCTGGCTCCCGTGGGCGAGGGCGTCTTCCCGAGGGGCCGCGCGCTGGGGCCCGCGAACCACGCCGCCTGCGTCGAGTGGTCCCCGGGCAACGCCCTGCCGAAGCTGGACCGGTACGGCGAGCCCATCCGGATGCAGCCCGTGCGCTTCTTCCTGTCGGGGACGCGCGAGGTGAAGGTCCGAGGCATCCAGGGGCTGCGCTGCGGTCTGCTCGACGACGATGTCTCGGACAACGAAGGTGAGGTCGAGGTGCGGGTGATCTCGGCGGATGCGCGACGGCCCAGGAGCCCGAGCCCCGCCGCGTCCTCGACTCCCGACGACGAGGCGGCCCGGCTGTACGCCGAGGCCCAGCGGCTGTCGCGCGCGGGGAAGACCCACGATGCCTTCCTGCTCGCCGAGGACTGTCTCTCCAACGTGCCGGAGCAGGCGAGCTGTCTGCTCCTCTCCGGCGCCATGCAGGCACGTCTCAACCGGATGGATGGCGCCCGCGAGCGTTACCGGACGTTCGTGAAGCGCTATCCCGCCCACCCCGAGGCCGCCAGGGTGCGCCAGCTCCTCGAGGACTATTCCAAGACACGCTGATGCCTCATGGCTGTCTCGGTACGACCGCCAGGAAGCATCCCGATTCAATCGGCACTCCGACGCCCGCGGAGGTGTCCGCCGCGGGCGTCGGCTCTTCAGGCAGAGCCCGGGTGGGCCTGACACACGCGCTTCGTGTCACGCCCGGATGGGTGGCTCAGAGCGGCCTGGCGATCTTGGACAGGAACGTGTCTGGGGTCCCCAGGATGGTGTTGCCCTGGTAGTGACCGTCCACGTAGCCGCCGACGTAGAGGTCCCCCGAGAAGTCCACGACCACACCCATGCTGCGCACATCCTTGGCCACGCCGTTGATGGCCGCGGTCTCCTGCTGGATGACCCACTGCAGGTTGCCGGTGTAGTCCAGCTTCGCGACATAGTTGTGGACCTTGCCTCCGCTGGTGTCGGTCACCTGTGTGATGTCCGCCACGCCACCGCCCGTCGTGTAGATGCCGCTCGCATCGACGTAGAGCCCCATGGCCCAGGAGCCAGAGCCCGAGTCGAGCTCCCACACCCACTGCTTGACGCCCGAGGGGCTGAAGCGGGCCACGAACACGTCGATCTGTGGGATGACGTTGGGCACGCCATCCATGCCGCCGCCCGCATAGCCCGCGAGATACACGTTCCCCGTCGCGTCCACCTGCGAGCCGTACAGGTAGGCCCCCGTCCCGGGCGCACCGGCCAGCCGGGTCCACTGCTTCACGCCGTCGGCGTCGTACTTGGTGATGAAGGCATCCTGGGGGCCGGTGAGGGTGTTTCCATCCAGGTTGCCGTCCGTCCAGCCGGACACGTAGACATTGCCGAGGTCATCCGCGGCGGCACGGCGACCATGGGTCGTCTTGCCGGCAACGCCCAGCTGTCGCGTCCACAGCCTGGTGCCGTCGGGGCCGTACTTCACCACGAAGGCGTCATAGCTCCCGATGCGCGTGTTCCCATCCAGGCCACCATTCGTCAGGCCCACCAGGAAGGCATTGTCATTGGCATCCACCGCCACGCCGTAGCCCTCCGTCTGCGCATTCGCGACGCCAATCTGGCGCGTCCAGCCATGGACGCCCGTGTAGCGATAGCGCATCAGGAACGCGCTCGACCCTGGAATGGACGGGTTGCCGTCCAGTGAGCCCGAGGTCCAGCCCGCGACGTAGATCTCCTCGAAGCTGCGGTTGCGCGCCACGCCGTAGCCCAGGGCGATGTTGCCCGCTGCGCCGATCTGCTTGTGGAACAGCAGGTTGCCATTCCAGTCTCGCGCCGAGAGGAAGGCATCCATCTGGCCCACCGCGGGCTGGCCCGACAGGCCCACCGAGGTCATCCCCGTGGCGTAGGTGCGCCCCGCCGGGTCTCCCGCGAGGTCATGGATGCGACTGAATCCCCCCGTGCCTCCGGTGGTCCGGGTCCACAGCGAGGACGTCATGGGGTAGGGCTGACAATTGTAGAGCTCCAGACGTGAGATGGAGACCACGACGTTGCCCGCGCGGCTGTCATTGTCATCCGTCACGCTGATTCGATACTTCTTGTACGCGCCGGGGGAGCTGACGGCGAACTCGCGGCGCTCGTGGCCGGCCCAGCCCGTCTGGTTGGTTCGGGTGTCCATCACCGTCCAGGCGCTGCCGGTCCACCCCTCCAGCGTCCAGTTCTTCGGGGCGCGGGTGGTGATGGTGCCGTTGCCGTAGGTGACGGCATATCGCTGCACCAGCTGGGAGGTGCTCGGAAACTCATAGGCCAGCCACGCGGGTGTCTGTCCCTGGGTCGATAGCCAGAAGCTCGCCGCGTTGTCGAACCCGAGCCATGGCTGATAGCTGGGGTCATACATGCTGGAGGCAGATGCGATGCCCGACGGGATGTTGTTCCCCGACATCACGGGGATGAGGCTGGTGCACGTCAGCCCCTGCTCCTGCGCCGACAGACTTGCGTCCGCCTTCTCCTCCTTCGCATCCACTCCGTCGCAGCCGACCAGCGCCAGCGCGCTGGCGACAAAAATGCTCCGAATCGTTCGATGACTCATCACGGTGTCTCCTCTCGACTTCCGCGTGCCGGATGGCACACGTCTCCCGGGCGCGTTCGTTCGTCGTCCCGGTCAGGCTTTGATGGCGATTGATTCGGGCCACAGTGACTCTGGGACTTGTGAAGTCTGACGGACTCTTTGTGTCAGCGTGTTTCCAGTGCCGTGGAGTAGGCTCGGGCGTGAGCGAGGGGATGGCCCTCGTGTGACGGGGGAACTCCATGCGATACGTCGTCCCGTTCGTGCTGCACTCCGCGACTTCCGTTGTCGCATCCACGCCAGCGCCGGAGGGGCAGGGTGGGGAGTACGTGGCGGTCATCTGGGGAGGCGGCAAGGACGCTGAGGCCGCGAAGGCGTCCGTGGCGAAGTGGGAGTCGGAGCGGGAGCTGGTCGCGAAGGCGCTCGTGTTGGCGGAGGGCTTTCCGAAGACGGTGTCGAGCGGCTCGGTGCCAGGGCTCAACCCGGGTTTCGAGGTCGTGTTGCTGGGGTTCTGTCGGAGTGACGAGTCCGCGGTGCAGCGCCGCTTGTTGAAGGCGTATCACCCGTTCATCTACGAGCGGCCGGTGACGCAGGCGGTGTCCGCGTGTCCGAAGTGGAAGGAGGCGGGGGGCGAGCGCGTGGTCCAGGAGCCGGCGATGTTGAAGGTGGGGCTGAGCGGCGTGACGCTGACGCGCGTCGTCTCCCGGCTGAAGCCGCCGGTGTCGTTGGGGGATGGGCGGGTGGTGCTGTGGCTGGACGTGGTGGCGCGCGACGCGGCGGGCAAGTACCTGGGCAAGGTGAGCATGGAGGACGAGCACTCCCCGACGGGCATGGGGATGGAGGGCTGCGACACGACGCTGGAGCCCTCCCGCAAGACGGCCTTCGTGGTGACCCGGCATTGCACCTATGCGGCGGGGGCCGCGTGCAACTTCCTGCCGAGCGACACCACGCGCACCGTCGTGAAGTGGGACGGGCAGAAGCTGGTCGAGGAGGACAAGGTCATCGAGAAGCGGGAGCTGAACTACGACAAGGACTGCGCCGAGTAGCCCGAGGGCTCACGTCGACGGGCGGGGCGATGACGGCTGTCATGGGGCTGATGACTGCTGTCATCAGGCGACGCGGGGAGACCCGGGAGAGGGTGCTCGCCAACTGATTGAAATCAGGAGGGCAGTGCGTCCACTTGGGGCGACACGGGCATGGCATGTGGGGTGCAGTGGGGAGGGGCATCGCAGGAACGACCCATCCGCCGCACTTCGAAGGAGCCTCCCATGTCCCCCCGCATCGGTAAGAAGCTGACCCGCTCCAACACGCTGCCGTCCTCGTCCACCCCGAAGGTGTCCCAGCCGAAGCCCTTGGGGCGGGCGAACACGCTGCCGTCCTCGGCGCCGTCCTCGCAGGTGACGAAGCCCGTGGCGACGCAGCCGACGCCGGGTGCGCAGCCCGCGGTGGAGCCCAGGCCGCTGAAGCACCCGGGCATGGTGGAGGGCCAGCCGTCGTACAGCCCCTTCGAGAAGACCACGGGCCAGGCCTCGGACATCATGGTGAGCGGCGGCGACAACAAGCTCACGGCTCCGGCGGGCGCCCAGCCGAACATGCTCGTGGACCGGCCTGGCAAGACGTTTCAGAAGGACACCTTCGGTGGGGGTTCGCTGAGTGGTGGCACGGGCTCGGTGCAGGCCTCGACCACGCGGTACGACGCTCCGGGCGTGCACCACTACTCGGCGCAGGCCGAGGTGAACGGGCCCAACGCGGCGTTCGAGCTGCAGAAGACGCACGCGGGCCGGTTCGGCGTGACGAGCGGTCAGATCACGGGTGAGGCGAACAGCTTCAAGGCGCAGGGCCAGGCGGGGCTGTCGTACGACCGGCACAACCACGCGTACACGGCGGCGCTGACGGGCAAGGCGGAGACGGGCGTGGGGGTGACGGCGAGCGCGAACCACGACTTCAACCGGCACGTGGGTGGCTACGTGAAGGGTGAGGCGAAGGCGTCGGCGACGGCGTACGCCGAGGGTGTGGCGAGCCTGGACCCGAGGACGGCCACGGCGATGCTCTCCGGTCAGGTGGGCGCGGCGGCCACGGCGGGTGCGTACGGCACGGCGGGCGGGCACCTGGGCCGGCTGCACGGCTCTGTCACGGGCGGCGTGGTGGCGGGCGCGGCGGCGCAGGCGGGCGGCAAGATTGGGTTGGAGAATGGCTTCTTCAAGCAGTCGGCGGATGTGAATGCCGCGGCGGGCGTGGGTACGCACCTGAAGACGGACGTGGCGGTGGACCTGCGTCACCACATCAAGCCGGGCATCGCGTCGGGTCTGCGTCCGGCCGCCGGGTTGGGCACGAGCGTGGCCTCGCCCGCCAACACCCTGGAGCCCGAGAAGTCCCGCATGGAGAACTTCTTCTCGAAGGTCTTCCACCAGTCCTGAGGCGTGCGTCGGGCGACCGGGTCGCCACGGTGAAGGATGAAGCCCAGTTCCCTGGTGGGGAGCTGGGCTTCTGTCGTTCGTGTTCGTGCGCGGGTCAGAATCTCTTGATCAGCGCATCGTAGATGTTGCTGTCGACGGCGAAGCCCACGAAGAACCCAGGCCGCATGCCCTTCCACGTCTTCTCGGTGGGGATGTCTCCATCCCCCGTGAAGCTGCTGCCCACGGTGTAGCCCTTCGTCAGGCGCGTGTTCTTATGCAGGCTGAGGCCCAGCGCCAGGGAGAGCGAGCCCGTGTAGGTGAACGCGAGCCCTACGACGGCATCCTCCGTGGGCGAGGTCGGCTTCACGGCCGCGAAGACGTTGAGGACGTAGTTATCATACCTCATCGCTTCGTAGTCCACCCCAAACACCATCCATGTCGCACCGACATAGACCGCGAGGCCCTCCCGGTCCGTCACCTCCTGGACGAGCTGGGACGAATCCGTCTCGAAGCGTCGCGTGGTGGCCGTGTCGAATCCCACCATGGCCGTGGCGGCGAGGTGATAGCGAGGCCGCACCCGGGCTGTGACCACATTTTCGACGGAAGAGGACGCTGCTTCCGGAGTCGTTCCTGCTTGCTTCTGGCGCTTGGCTTCATAGCCGGAGAGCGGGTGGACTTCGTATGAAAGGGGGCCCGCTCCACACCGGAACATCTGCCCTACGGGAACCAGCTTGAACTTGATAGGTCGCGCGCGCTCCTCGGGTTTCACGCCTGGGGGCACCATGTTGGCATCCGCGCCCTCCTTGGCCGACGGGGCCTCTTTCTGACGGAATGTATTGACGGCCTCACAGTTCTTCGAGGTGATTCTCGGCAGGCGCTCTTCAGTCTCGGGCAGGATGAATGCCACCTGGATCCACGCTCCCTCCGAGACAGCATTGTCCATGGGGGGCGCAACGGCGCCGGATGGCAGGTGCACGAGCAAGGTTCGCTTCTTCTTGTCAATAGTCTTTAATTGCTTGAGCAGGTGCTGCTTGTGTGCAGCGCCGTCCTTCAGCCAGAACTCAAGCGCACTTACGTCAATCGAGTCGGTCTTCGAAGTGCCCTCTTCTCCGAAATAGGAAACCGAGTCACCCTCCTCGGTCTTACAGTCGATGGGCGAACTCACCGCGCCCGCTGTGTTCATCTGGACCTGGAGGAACGCCGTCTCGCGTATGCCGAACTTCGCACGCTCCATGGTGAGCACCGCCAGGTTGCCACCTTCGGCGGGTGGGGAGATGCCGTCGAGTGGGAAGGAGACGACCTCGACAGGAGTTGTTTGCTTGACGAGGGAGGCGCTTTCCAGTTTCGAGCCGACAGGGACGGTGACTTCGATGCGAAGAAACTGCTCTTTCGTCTCCACGCCCTTTTGTCTCATCGTGCAGACGGGCGCGCCATCCTCCTGCTTGTAGACCTCATACCGGTACGTTGTCTCCTCCGCCCTGGCGAGACAGGAGAAGAAGATCACGCACCCCGCCGCGATGATTCTATTGCAATGCATTGAAGACCCCTTCCGCGCGAATGACCATGGTGTGCTTGTCGGCTGAACCGACGACAAATCCAATCAGCCGGCCTGCGTCATCCAGGACGCAGGCGCCGCTGTCTCCCTCCGCCGTCACCCGGCCAGCGAGGCGGATGAGTGAGCGCATCCTCCCGTCAACGCCGAAGTCGGCCGGGGCCTCGAGCGCATCAATCCACGACCTGCGCTCACCATCGACGGTGATGACACGGACGCCGATGTCGTGCTCGGAGGACTTCAGCGTGCGGACCCGGACAGGCGACCGCGTGGCGCGAGCGATATCGTTGGCCTGCAGCGGCCCAGCCCGCGCACCGTCGATCTCCTCGTCGTCGCGGTAGCGCCTCACCACGCCCGCGGGGATGCTCCGTCCTCCCGGGAGCAACACCGTCACCTGTCTCCCCGTGGCCTTCGCCACGTGGCCGGAGAAGTAGATGTCTCCGGTGTCGAAGGCCGCGCTGAGCGTACCGAGCTTGTCTCCCACTCTCACTTGCGTGAGGTTGCCCGGGCGCACCGGTGTCCCCCATTGCTTCGTCCCTGTGGGCAGCTCCTGCACGTCCAGCATCACGGTGTGACGCACGCCTCCGACCCGTGCCTGGAAGGGACCTTCGATGAGCGAGCGGACCTCGCGTGGTGGCTTCTTCTTTCGCACCCAGACGATGAGCGAGTCCGCCTGGCGTGGCAGTCCGCCCGTGTATTTCACGCCCCAGGACACGCCCACGACGTCCCGTCTGCGCAGGAACTTGCGACGCGCGGCCGTGAGGACCTTCTCACGGGCGCTCTCCGAGAGCTTGAGCTGCCGCCTGACCCAGGGAATACGTCTGTCCTGGTCCTTCGAGCGCGCCAGCTTCTCCTCGAGCCAACCCTTCATCCCAGGATTGGCGCGCAGGCTCGTGCGCAGAACCTCCTCGATGGAGAGTTGACCCGACTGTATCGCGCGCAGTGCTTCGAGGACCACGCCGCTTGCGGACGTGCTCATGGGCGGGCTCTTCTCTCCAACGCTTCAGTCAGACGCTGCTCTTCACGGTGCCGTGCGGACATTCATCCTCCCGATGAAAACCGGCTCGATGGCGCCAGCCCCCCCCTCGCACCTGGCACCATCGAGCCCACCCCCGTCGTTTGCGTGGGGCGCGCTTCCCCGGTGAGCAAAGCCCATGCCCGGTTCAGTCCAGTCGTGGACACACGTGCTCTCGCCCGGGGTGGTGTCCAATCGATTTGAATGC
The DNA here is from genome assembly GCF_020037055.1 of Myxococcus sp. AS-1-15. Lineage (NCBI taxonomy): Bacteria > Pseudomonadati > Myxococcota > Myxococcia > Myxococcales > Myxococcaceae > Myxococcus > Myxococcus sp. AS-1-15. The sequence continues at coordinate 112,744 of NZ_JAIQDF010000017.1, forward strand.
GGCGTGGGGGACTGTCCACTGGAGTTGACAGTCCAGGGAGCCGTCATTCAGAGGAGGCGGGCTGGCGCGCGGATTGCTCCTGTCGCGCGGCGAATGGGCTCAGCTCATTGCAGTGAATGACTTGTTCCTGGCGGGGTGTCGCAGCCACCGCCAGGGCTCGACACTCTCAATCCACTACCCCAGGAGCAGAGATGCCAGACGTTCCCCTGGCCGTATCCACCGAGGAGTATGGCGCCGCCGATATCGAACCCAAGGCGACCCCGCAGGAGTTAAGGCGCTGGTGGCTCCGGGACACCATCGGACCGCGCTTCCATCCCTATATCGTCAAGCGGGTCCGCGAGGAGACGACCTGTGACGGCTTGCGGAATTTCTATTTCCAGCTCGCGCGCAGGGAGGACCTGAGGGACCTCGTCGACCCCACCCAGCCGAAGCTCTTCATGGTGGAGTTGACCCAGCAGTTCCGGATCTGCTGGCCGGATCTCCCCTCGACCGCTCCGCGTGCGACGGACAAGCATCCGTATGGCTTTCTCATGCTGTCGGAGGCCTGGGAGACCAGTGCGAACCTGGACCTGGGAGCCACTCTCGATGTCAGGACCCTGAGGGAGGGAGGGAAGAAGTGGCCCATCGCCGCGAGCAACAAGATGTTGCTGCGCGCCCTGAGTGAGGACGAGGCCCTGGAGGACCTGCCGCTGCTCGAGGTCCTCAATGAAATCATGTTGTCTCTGCGCTAGAGGAGCCCACGCCCATGAAGACCCATCTCACGGTCGTTTCCTATACACGGGATTTCCAGACCCTCTTCGAGACCATCGCTGATGTGATTGAGTTACGGGAACAGCCGCACGACCAGAAGGTGCCGCGTCGTCCGCCGACGTCTCATGCCCTGGTCGAGCGCTGTCAGTACTGGCAGAACCTCCCGAACATCGCCTTGAATGTGGGCCGTCCCATCGACCTGCTGGACCTGGTGGGACATGGCTCGTCGGAGGAGTTCGAGCTCGGCGACGACACGTTCCTGGTGAGCGCAGTCGAGCCTCCTGGGGTCATCGCCATCCTGAAGCGGCTCAAGCCGCATCTCGCGCCCGACGCCCAGATCCGGCTGTTGGGCTGTGGGACAGGCGTGGGGGAGAGTGGACTGAAGATGCTGAAGAACGTCTCCAGGGCCCTGGAGCGAGAGGTGTTCGGCACGACCGTCGAGTTGCTCTCCACGGACTTCGTTCCCGGTGGCTTGAGCGAGGAGTTCACCTCGGCGTGGCTCTACTCCTCGCGCAATGACGTGCCGACCGCCGCCGGCAGCCGCGATGACACCTCCAGCCTGGTCCCGGAGCAGCCCGGGCCCTGGACGCGGAGGCTGCCGGGATTCGAGGTGATGGGGCGCGGCGAGCCCCTCTGCGGCGCGGGCTTCAGCCTCCGCGTCCAGGGGAAGCCAGTCACCGTGTCCGCGGACCGACGGTGGGTGTTCATCAAGGATGAACGGGAGCAAGCGCCCCTGATGCTGCGCTGGCCCAAGGTCGAGCCCGCGCCCGCCCTGGAGCAACTGCTGTCCACGCTGCGCTGAGCAGCGCACGCAGCGCGCTCAAGGGTGCTCGGCGCAGCGCAGGCCGAGCGCGAAGTCGAAGCGCCTGGAGGGGAGGTGGGTACTCCAGGCGACGTCGTCGTGTCGCTCCTCGAGCGGAGAGTCCCAGCGGCCTCCGGTGGAGATTCGCAGGCCCTCGTTCTCTCCTCGCGTTGAGATGCTCCGCGTCCACTCCCCCACGTTCCCCGCCATGTCGAGCAGGCCGTAGGGGCTGCGGTCCTCGGGGAAGGAGCCCACGGGGGCGGCGGCGGAGTGCCCATCGTCTCCACTGAGATTCGCTTGAGGATTTCGCCGGTCCACCACCCAGACAGTCCTCCTCCGGGGGGCCGGGTTCACCTCCGTGGCTCCGGGGCCGAGCGTCAGCCCTCCGCGAAAGGCCTTGCGCCACTCGTCCTCGGTGGGCAACTGCTTGCCCATGTATCGGCAGAAGGCCTGCGCATCGGCGGCGTCCACCCCGGTGACGGGCATGGCGGGCTCGAGCATCCGACTGAAGATGGGCAGCTTCGGCGGATGCTCCCGCCGCTCGAAGGTCTGAGGGAGGATTTGTGACTCGAAGAGCCGGAACTGCCCGTTGGTGACCTCGGTCCGGTCGAGCGAGAAGTCCGCCACCTCGACGAGGTGCTCGGGCTCTGGCGAATCCTCCGACTCCGGCTTCCAATACGGGCCCGCTGGGATGGGAATCGAATCCACCCTCGATGCCGCGCAGGTGGGGATGGGGAAGCGCAGCTCCCGCGGCGGCCCCCGCTGTCGGTCGTCGAAGTCCGGCAGTTGCCGCAGGCGCACGATGGATGGCGCGCAGCCCGGACGCTCCACGATGAGCCAGGACATGCGCGAGGGCGCCTCGACACGCTCGCGCAGGCTCCCGTCCGGCATCCGGCGGAGTCGGCTCCGCAACAGCTCCTGCGCGGAATAGGATCTGGCTTCTTCCGGGCTGGACGTTTCATCCGCGGGCCGCAGGGTCCAGTCCAGGTCCATGTCGGCAGCGCGAGTCCACTGCTGCTTCACGGGGTCGAAGTCATGGGGCTCCAGCACCAACTCGAACTCCCCCATGTTCGCGGCGGCCAGGCGGATGTCGTCCTGGCGGCGGATGGCCTCGAGCTGCTTCTCCCGGAACGCCCAGGCGGCCAGGAGGGAGACCAGGGCTATCAGGGCGAGGGCCGCGACATAGCCTCCCAACATCCACCTGCGTCGGCGTGTCAGGCTGCGCGCGCGTTGGCGACCTGCCTCCAGGAACTCGCGCGAGCGCGTCGGGAGTCGGACGTCCCACTCCGTGACACGCCAGAGCGCCTGGCTCAGCGCCTCGTCCGTCCAGGTCTCGCCAACCTGCCGCCCGCGCTGCTCCCAGAGCTGGGATGCCTGCTCCAACTGCTGAACGAGGACGCGCTCCTCGTGGGTCTCCTCGAGCCAGCGCGTCAGGTCCGGCCAGGCGAGCACGAGCGACTCGTGGGCCAGCTCGATGAAGGGCTCATCCGTCTGGGGCTCCCGGGTGACGGTCACCAGCCGATTGGTGAGGAGCCGCTCGAGGACCCGCGCCCCCTCCGCGCCCAGCCCCTCCAGCAGCTCCGTCTGAGGGCGGGGGCGGCGGGTGCCCGCGGCGGTCACCAGTCGTAGGAGCAGCGCCCGCGCCTTGTGGAACTCCTCGGTCGGGAGCTGACGCAGCAAGCGCTGTGCATGCGAGGCCAGCGCGCCACCCACGCCGCCCAGCGCCTCGTGGACGGAGGCGAGCAGCAGCCGTCGCTTCGTATCCCGCTGCTCCCAGAGCGCCATGCAGGCGAACTGCAGCAGCGGAAGGCCCGCGGCGAGCTCCTGGACTTCGGCCACCAGCCGCGGAACGAGTGAGGCGTCATCGGTCGAATAGCCGACCCGGCGCAGGGGACCGCTGATGGCCTCGTGGAGCGCCGCCGGGCCCAGTCGCGCGAGCATGAAGGCCGCCCCAAGATGGGGCCGCAGCGGCTCCTGCGAACAGTAGGCGCCCAGATAGTCATCCCTGAGCACGAGGACGACGCGCCACCGGTCATCCGCGGCGGCGATGGCGGCCAGGCACGTGGTGAACTGGAGCCGCTCCTGGGGCGCGGCGAGCGTGAAGACCTCTTCGAACGCATCGAAGGCGAGGAGCACCCGCGTCTGCGTCACCTCACCGCGCCGCCGCAGCAGCCGGACCCCTTCGCCAGGGCGCCGGGCGAGGACCTCCCTGGTGGCCTCGGCGGTAGCCTCGTCCTCGAGCCCCGCGACCAGCATGGCGGCCAGCCTCCCCAAGGGGTTCGGGCCAGGGCGTGTGACGAGCACCGACCAGCGGTCCATCTGCCGCAGGCGGGGAATCACGCCGGCATGGAGGAAGGAGCTCTTTCCGATGCCAGAGGGCCCCACCAGCGGGACGAGCGGCTCGTGGCGCAGGCGTTCGATGAACGCATCCAGCTCCGGCTCCCTGCCGAAGAAGTCCTCGGCGTCCCCCTCCGTGAAGGGGTGCAGGCCCCGGAAGGGCGTGAGGTCTCCCGCGCGGCTGTGCCCCGGGCCGAGGGCTTCCGCGAGCGCCTGGGCGACCTGCTGCGCGGAGGGCCGATGCGCGGGGGCGATGGCCAGGCATGCTCGCAGGAGTTGGCCGACGGGGAGCGCCAGCTCGCGTGGTGAGTGCTCGAGAGGCCAGGGGGAGAAGACGAAGCTCGCGAGCTGTTCATCGGTCAGCGGCCTTCGTCCCTCGAGCAATTCGAAGGCGATGATGCCGAGCGACCACACGTCGATGGCGGGTGAGGGAGGCGCTCCGTGCCAGCGCTCGGGAGCCATGTAGGCGGGAGTTCCCGATGCGGCGCCCTGCTCGGTCCCCGCGTGGCGGGCCAGTCCGAAGTCGACGACGCGGACCCGTCCGTCCCTGGGCAGCAGCACGTTCTCGGGCTTGAGGTCCGCGTGGATGATGCCATGGCGGTGGGCTTCGGCGGTTGCCTCGGCGATGGCGCGGCAGATGCGGAGCGCTTCGTTGGGACCCGGCGGCTCGTGGGTGAGTCGATGCCTCAGGGATTCGCCGTCGATGTACTCGAGCGCGAGGTAGGGGCGGCCGTGGTGCTTGCCCACGCCGTGCACCGTGATGATGTGCGGATGGTTGAAACGCGCCGTGGTCCGGGCTTCCTCCAGGAGCCGCTCCGCGTTCTGCTGGCCCAGCAGCTCGACCTTGAGGAACTTCAGCGCGACCCGGCGTCCGAGCGAGAGGTCCTGGGCGAGGAATACCTGCCCCATGGCGCCTTCACCCAGCGGCTTCAGGATGCGAAAGCCGTCCACCACGCTGTCGACTTCAAGGATGCCCTCGCTCTCGGTCAGGAGGGCGAGCTCGGGGCCTTGCGCCATGTCGCGAGTGTCCGCCACCCGGGAGGATGGGTTCAACCGGGAGGCCCACCCGACTCCCCAGGAGAGGCGCTGGGCGGGTCTCGCCATGAAAGGGCCGTGGCGGCTGGGTTGAGTCGCTCACTGGAGGGCTGTCTTGGTTGGCGTTGAAACCATCATGGGTTTCGAATGCCCGACGAAGAGGCGGAGCGATATTCCCTGCCAGTCTGTCTGGAGCCGCGAAGGAGGTTCGGGGTGGGGCATCCCAGACCTCTGCCGATTCTCTCTTGCAAAGAGAGGCGTGCGGGGCCGTCTGGGGGCGGATTGCAGTGCTCACTTTCTTACCTCTCTCAGCCTGCCGGGCTAGGGTGCGCCATCGCCCGCAGTCGTTTGGATAGAACACAGGCCATGACCGCCGCCCCCTTTCGTCTGGGAATGCTCATCCCGGAGTTCCCCACGCAGACCCATGCCTTCTTCTGGCGGGAGATCACCGCCCTGCGCGCCATGGGCGTGGAGGTGCATGTCTTCTCGACGCGGCGTCCGGTGGAGGACTGCCCCCACGAGTGGGCTGCGCATGCGGCCGCTGAGACCACGTATCTCTTTCCGCCCAGGCTCTCTTCGGCGCTGGTCTCTCCAAGGGACTTCCCGGGCATGGCCCAGGCGCTCACGTACGTCTCCAAGCTCTCGGTGGGTGTGAAGCAGAAGGCGCGGGCATTGGGGATGCTGGCCTGCGCGGTGGACTTCCTGCACCACGCGCGGGAGCGGAAGCTGGACCACGTGCATGGGCATTCGGCCGCGGATGCCGCGCATGTGCTCGCGCTGTGCCGGATCCTGGGAGGGCCGCGCTACAGCTTCCATCTCCATGGGGATTTGCCTGTGTATGGGACGGACCATGCCGCGAAGGCCTGGGATGCCACGTTCGTGGCCGCCGCCGCGCGCCCCATGCAGCGCGAGCTCATCGAGTCCGTGGGGCTTCCTCCCGAGCGGACGTATACCCTGTGGATGGGCGTGGACACGGACCGCTTCCGCCCTCCGGCGAAGCGTGCGCAGTCTCCTCGGGGACTGCACCTGGCTTCGATTGGACGACTCAATCTCTGCAAGGGGCACGTGCATACGTTCGCGGGGTTGCGCAAGGCGTTGGACCGGGGCCTGCGTGCGCACCTGACCTTGGGTGGGCGAGGGCCTCACGAGGAGGAGATCCGTCAGTCCATCGCCCGTTTCGGATTGCAGGCGCATGTGGACATGGTGGGGCCGCTCGGAGAGGCCGCCGTCATCGAGCTGCTGCACGGCGCGGATGCCTTCGTGCTGTCCAGCACGGGGCTTGGAGAGGCTTCGCCCGTCGCGGTGATGGAGGCGATGTCGTGTGGTGTCCCCGCGGTCTGCTCCATCATTGGTGGTACGCCGGACATGATCTCCGATGGGACGGATGGGCTGCTGGTGGGGCAGGGGGACGAGGAGGGGTTGGCGAAGGCCTTCCTCCGGCTCGGGCAGGACACGGCGCTGCGTGAGCGGATGTCCCGCGCGGCCCGTGAGCGTGCCGTGCGCTCCTTCGATTATCGCGAGACGAGTCGGAGCCTGCTGGATGCCATCCAGCAATCGCGTGCGCCGCAGCGCCGGGCCGCGTGACGGGCGGTCGGTCCGCGTCTGAATCCTCCGGGCTTGTGGTCTACTCGCGCCGCACCGCATCCATGTGCGGCGATTGAACGACACACCTGGGGATGACAGATGACATCGACGCGTCCGACGAAGCTGACGGTGATTGGCAGTGGCCTCATGGGAACCGCGCTGGCGCGAGCGTTCGCCACGGCTGGGCACGAGGTCGCGGTCTGGAACAGGACCCACGCCAAGGCGCAAGCGGTGGGCAGTGGAACGGCGGCGTTCGAGAAGCTGAGTGAGGCGGTCGCGGGCCGCGAGCTTGTCGTCGTCTCGCTGTCGAACTACGCGGCCTGTGCCGAGCTGTTCTCCTCGCCGGGCGTCTCAGCGGCGCTCGCGGGGAAGACGCTCGTGCAGCTCACCAGTGGGTCGCCGGCGGATGCGCGCAGTGGCCTGGAGTGGGCGAGCGCTCACGGTGTGGACTACCTGGATGCGGCGATCCTCGCTTATCCCGCGTTCGTGGCCACGGAGTACGCCACCGTCTTCTACGCCGGGTCGCGAGCTGTCTTCGAGCGACACGTGGGGACGCTCCAGGCGGTCGCGAAGAACTCCGTGTATGTCGATGAGAAGATTGGGTCGGCGGCGACGCTCGACTGCGCGATTCTCGAGGCGTACTACGGCGGCACGCTGGCGGTGCTCCACGCCGCGGCCATGTGTAAGGCAGAAGGATTGGACCCGAAGCTGTTCTTCGCCCAGAAGAACTCGTTCCTTGGATTGATTTCTGTCACCGCCGACGTCGCGCAGGGAATGGTCGAGCGCAATGACTTCACGGGCGACCAGTGCAGTCTGAATACCCATGTCGCGGCCCTCGAACACATCGTCCGGCTGAGCAGCGATGCGCGCATCAGCACCCGCTTCCCGCGGGAGTTGCTGGAGAACTACCGGCGGGCCCTCGGTGCGGGACTGGGTGAGCAGGAGTTGCCCGCGGTGTTCCGGACGTTGGAGAAGGACTGAACCTCCGATTCAGTCCCCGAGTGCGCCTGCGATTGCCGCGATGAATGTAGCTGGCGACGTGCTCTTCGGGCGATCGCTGACCTGGCCGTCTCCCAACTCGACGACACGCCAGACTCCGTCCGCGCGCAGCACGAGGTCGACCGTGACGAACGGCAGGTCAAGTGCTGCCACGGTAGATGCAATGGATTGGAGATTGGTACCCGTCGGCAGGTCACCAGGTGTATCGGGATGCGCGGTGACGAGGATGCACTGTCCATGGACCCACCACGTCCTCGCCTCCGTGGTGGTGAACTGCTCGAAGGCCCGGACGACCAGTCCGCCCGCGAAGTCCTCTCCGCGCAGCTCCAGGAACCTGCGGGCCACGGCTCGGGCCGCTGGAAGGTTCGCGGCGTCGGGGACGTACGAGGCTTCTGCCCAGGAGTGCTTGAGTGACTTCACATAGTCGCGCAGCACCGCGGGTCCCGAGCCCAATCGCGAGCAACAGGCCTCGAATGCGTCCAGGTCCGGCCCATCGGTCCAGACGGAGTGCGGGGTGAACCTGCTCAGCGCGTCGTACCATCGAGGGAGCCAGTGGGCGTTCTCGAAGCTCGACGGCGAGGTCAGCAGCGTCACCCCGCGTTGCGCGGCGGCGGCGGCGAAATCGGTGTACTGCCGTACCGTGAGCATCCATCCGCGATACAGGGCGGTGCTCGTCCGTGCGCCTTCGTCAGGTCGAGGTATCCACCGCACGGCCTCCTCGGCGGCACTTCTGCACAGGGCATCGTGATCCACGACGGCGATGGAGTGGCCGGCGGCACGCGCGGCGATGGCCTCGGGCTCGAAGTGGTCGTCCACGAGGCGAGGCGCAATCGGGTTCGATGGAAAGATGAAGAGCACCGGGGATGCACTCACTCATCTTCACCGAAGTAGTCGAGATCCAACTTCTTGACGGTGTAGGTAGCAACCTCGGTGACTCCGACGCCATGATCGATCATCAGTTTGGCAAGCTCTCCTCCATCGATGAGGACGATCTTCTTCTCGATCTGACGCACATACTCGCGGGCTTCACGGCTGAATGCGGAGGTCGTGATGAGCACACCCTTGCGGGCTCTTTGTCCCTCCAGGCTGCCAGCGAATGCCTGGACGACAGGCCGACCGACCGGTTTGGTCCAGCGCTTGGCCTGAATGTAGACAACATCAAGACCGAGGCGATCCTCCTTGATGATGCCGTCGATGCCTTCATCTCCGCTCTGCCCGACAGCCTGACCGGCGTCCTTGCGTGAGCCGCCGTAGCCCATGGTCACGAGGAGATCGACGACCAGCTTCTCGAAGAACTTCGGGTCGCAGGCCTTGATGCGCTCGAGGACTTCGTCCGCGAGGCGCCGCCGTAGCTCCTGGTAGCTGTCTTCGAGGATTTCCTCTGGTGTCTCCGTACTGGATGGAACTTCCGGAGCGGAGGCTTGCTCGTTGGAGGCCTCATGACGGAGGGCCGCGAAGGCGTTGTACTCCGGGAACTGCTCCAGGAACTTCATGTCGATGCGGCTTGGTCTGCGTTGGAGTACCTCCTGGCCCCGAGCGGTAATGCGGAACCGCCCGCGCCCGTTGGGTTCCAAGAGGCCGGCCTTCTGTAAATAAGTCTTCGCCCAGCCGACCCGGTTGTGGAGCCGCCGCTGCCGGCCACTGGGGAGCAACTCGTTGCGCTCCTCTTCGGTGGCCTTGAACTCGGCGGCGATGGATTCCACGGTCTCGCGGAGTGTGTGATCTCTACCGTCCTGGGCGAGCCGGAGGAGCGGGAGCATCGCGCTCTGAAAGTCCGGGATGGGCATGGTCAGGCAACCTTATTCATGCGGCGCCGCTTCGTACTCGGGCCTGGCCCGCTGTCTGCGGGCTGTTTCTGCTCCGCTCGAATCTGCTGGAGGAGGGCCGAGGCGGGCTCGTCTGCGGGGTCCTGAGGTGCAAGCTCACCCCGGAACGCCTTGGAAACAACGGACGCCTCCAAGGATGGCATTCGGGAGACGGCCTCTGCGCAGGCACGAGCTATGGCTCGAGCCCGAGACATGGCCGCATCAACCCTGCGAACGATCTGCGCCTGCTCGGCGAGAGAGGGCAGGGGGACGGGGAAACTTCTCAAGTCAGAGAGGTTCACCCCTTGCTGCGCAACCCCTTTGGTCCGACCAGCGAGGAGCGCAGTTGCGGCTGGCGATGCCAGTAGATACATGACGAACCGGGGATCCACACTTGGCAACACGGGAAGCATCGCGACTTCGCGACTGATGTTCATCCCGCGCATCTCTTCAGATGCCACAGCCACACCGCCGACGGTGCCACGAATCGCAAGCAGAACCTCACCACCGACCAAACGGGTGCGTGCGTACTGCTGCTCAATCGAAGGAGCAACTCGCTTGAGCAACGCGAGGTCGATGCTGAAGTCCTTCAGGTCACCACAGCGAACCGTCGGTACTCCATCTACCGTCTCATCGCCCGTCTGAACGATGCCGTAGGGCACGCCTCGGCTCGGATCGCACAGGCCCTCGACAGGCGCCACGACCCACCCATGGTCAGAGACAGGACCAAAGGCTTCCGCCTCATCGTTGCACTCGGGCTCCTGGTACTCGGTCTTCCATTTCTCATCCTTAGGTACCTTGCTCTTGGCCCGCATTCGCTCCAACTCGGTCGCTTCCCAACGGCGCCGACGCTCTGTGCGGAGGCGCTCCAGCAGCTTCGATGCAGGTTCCACGTTCGGGTTGTCAGTGCGCCAGTCTCGCGTCAGGTCGCCTCGGAACGCGGCTGCGAGAATCGACTGCCGAAACCGCTCCAACAGCGCCGGGATGGCGTCCAAGGCTTCTTTTGCGCGGCGGCTGCGGGCCAGGAGGGCTTCTAGCTTGGCGACGATGCGTCGCTGCTCGTTGAGCGGTGGTACGGGAACGTGGATCTTTCCGAGGGCTGCTTGGTTGACCTTTGGCAAGACCGTTCGACCCTGATCAAGCGACACCCTTGCGGTGAACTCGTCTGAGAGCAGCCATCGCAACAGGAACCGAGGGTCGAGGTTCGTGGACACTGGGTACATGTCCGCGCTGCACAGCCCCTCGAAGTCAACAAGAACTGCCTTGGCAAGGTAAGGCCGAATCTTCGAGTACAAAATCTGTCCAGCTCGGAACTGATGCTTGGGACTCGTCACCTTGTCTGCGGCTACAGTCGAGTAGGGCAGGAGCCTTCCTGTCTTCGACTCGATGTGGTTCGGCGCGATGTGCGGGGCATCGGGGAGGGCCTTAGGGTCGACGAGGTCGGACTCGATGGAGGCCACCTCGTCGAATTGGGCCCACGTCCATCCCGGCGGGAGAAGTCGGCGACCCATCATGTTGCCTCCACTTCTTCCGTCTCCAGAAGCGACTCCAGTCCCTCGATCTGCGACAAGGCGGTCTGAAGCTGCTCACGGATCTCGGCGGCGATAACCTCGGGTTCAGGCAGGTCGTCGGTGCTGCCGAGTCCCTCGTCCTTGAGCCAGAGCACGTCCAGGTTGTCGCCCCGGGCTTTGATCTCCTCGCGGCTAAACTTCCGGAATCGCCCCTCGTCACTTTGGTCCCTTCGCTTGCTCTTGCCGTAGGGGGCGTCGCCAAACGCTTGCCCGAAGTCCTTGAAGTGCTTCTCCGTCAGTGGAGTCCGTTTCCCGAAGGCTGGGGCGTTCGTCCGCATGTCGAAGAACCAGACGGCCTTCGTGTTGCCCTTATCCGTGTGCCCCCGCGTAAAGAACAGTACGTTGGTCTTGACCCCCTGCGCGTAGAAGATGCCCGTCGGCAGCCGCAGGACCGTGTGCAGGTCACACTTGTCCATGAGGTCGGCGCGGATCTCCTGACCGACGTTCTCCTCGAAGAGCACGTTGTCCGGAACGACGATGGCCGCGCGACCACCGGGCTTCAGGCCCCGGTAGACGTGCTCCAAGAACGCGAGCTGCTTGTTCGAGGTGGGGAACGTGAAGTCGTCGCGCTCGGGCTTGCCGCCGCCTTTCTTGGTCCCGAACGGCGGGTTCGTGATGATGATGTCCGCCTTCGGTAAGTCGCGCCCGACAGGCGAGAGCGTGTCACCGAGGATTAGCTCACCCTCCAAGTCGTGCAGGGCCATGTTCATCAGGGCCAAACGACGGGTCTCCGGAACCAGTTCCACGCCATAGAACGCCTTCTTGCGCTGGAACTCCTGCTGCTTTTCCGTGAGGTCGAAGTAGTTGTCGGTCTGGGCTCGGACATACCGGTCGGCGGCAATGAGGAACCCGCCAGTGCCGGCGGCCGGGTCCTGCACGGTCTCACCTGGCTGCGGCTTTACCACCGCGATGATCGCGTCAACGAGAGGTCGCGGCGTGAAGTACTGGCCAGCACCGGACTTCACCTCCGTGGCGTTTTTCTCCAAGAGCCCTTCATAGAGATCTCCGAGGCTCTCCCGATCCACTCCGTACCAGTCGATCGCATCAAGCGCCCTGACGAGTGCGTTCAGATTTTTCGGATGCCGGAGGGAAGTGCTGGCGTTCGTGTAGATGTCCTGGACGCGCTGTTTGCCGTGGGTGCCGAGGTGGAGAAGCAACTCCCGATAGAATCGGAGCTGTTCAGTGCCCTCGCGTTTGGCAAGGTCGTCCCAGCGATAGCCCTTGGGGAGCTGGTCCTCACCTTTGTTCTCTCTCCTCTCTTTCGCCATCTTCAAGAACAACAAGTAGGCCAGCTCTGCGACGTACTGGTGGTAGGTCACCCCGTCTTCGCGGAGGAGGGAGCAGAGGTTCCAGAGCTTCTGTACGAGATCGTTCGCGTTGGTGTTCATCCGGTCGCCTTGCCACCTTGTTGCCAGAGGGCGTCGCTCAGGTCAGTAAGAACCTGCTCCAGCCGGCCCTCGAAGACCTTGTTGATGTGCGTGAAACCGCCACTCGCTTCGAACTGCCCCCGGTCGAAAGCGTCCTTGTCCATGACGGTCTCGACCTTGAGCTGCCTGGCAATCCGCTCCAGCCACTTCCGCTGAGGTGGCGTCCACGCGTTCGCCTCCAAGACTCCGCGTAGGGCGCGATCCACTCGCTCGGAGTAGGGGACCAGTGCTTCACCCAGGGCCCGCTGTCGGATGAAGCCGATGATGGAGGCGGCGATGTCCTGGTTGGTCATGTCCCTCCACGCGGTCTGGAGCGAGGCCTCGTTGTATCCGGCCCGGTCGAGCGCCAGCTTCAGCTCCTTGAGTTGCTGCCGCGTCAGTTCCCGCGGTCGCTGGCACACAACCATCAGGGCCGGCATCACGTTCTGGTTCTTCCGGATGAAGGTCTCGAACTCATCCAGGTAGTCCTTCGGCCGCACGCGCCCTGGGCCATAGCCACGCTCCACGGACTTCAGCTGGTCCGCGTGGTCGCTGACGTAGACGACCGGCCCGGGTCCCGTGGTGGTGTCGAGGAGCTCGCCGAGCTGAGGGCGGCTCGAAATCCAGGCAGCTATCTCCACGGGAGGCTTCGTCCGGAGGAAGGTCAGCACGTCCGCGACGGGCATTCCAGCGATGGCCTCGAAGGGCTCGGCCAGTTTGTTCTCCAGGACCCGCCGCTTCCGCCGCAGCTTCACCACCAACTGGTCGATGACCTGTCGCTGCACGTCCGAGTCCTTGAGGCGCCGCAGCTCCTCGATGAGCTGCGAGAACGTGAAGGCGGGGTTCACGACCACCGGTCTCATCGACGTGAACGGCTCCAGCGCGGCATAGAGGTCCACGGCATCGAAGACGCGGAAGACCTCCTTGCCGATATCGTCGCACCGGCGGGTCCCTCGGCCGAGCATCTGCTCGTAGAGGATGCGGCTCTTCACCCTCCGCAGGAACACGAGGTTCACGATAGGGGGTACGTCGATGCCGGTGGTGAGCAGGTCCACCGTGACGGCGATGCTCGGTCGTTTCTCGTTCTTGAACCGACGGATGAGCTGGAGGGGCTTGTCCGAGCTGCCAGTGATCTTCATCACGGCGTTGTCGTCCACGCCCCCATATTGGGCGTCCAACGCCTTCTTCAAGGCGGCCACCACGATGTCCGCGTGAGAATCCGTGGCGCAGAAGATGAGCGTCTTCCCGTCAGCGGAGGGGTCGATCTGCCGTGCCAGTTCCTCGCAGACGACGCGATTGAAGTTCTCGGTGACGACCCGCGTGTTGAACGACTCCACGTCGAAGGACAGCTCGTCCTTCATATGGATGAGGTCGATTTGCTGGGTCTGGGTGTTGTAGGTCGGGACCTCCTCGCCGCTGGCCCAGCGGATGCCTCCGTCGGACAACTCCGTCGTGATGCGGAGTGGGGGCTCATGGTCCACGAGCCATCCGTCGATGACGGCCTCCGGGTAGCTGTAGGTGTAGACCGGATCTCCGAAGATCTGGGTCGTGTGCAGCGCCGGCGTCGCAGTGAGGCCAATCTTCACGGCGTCGAAGTGGTCCAGGACGCGGCGGTACGTGCTGATGTAATCGTCCTGACTCCGGAAGCTCAGCTCCGAGTCGCTCATCTCCCGGTCGAGCGTGTAGCCGCGATGGCACTCGTCCACGACGATGCAGTCGTAGTCGTCCACCTTGGGGCGCTCACTACCCTCCGTGTAGAGGATGCGCTTCACCATCCCTTGGACCGTGGCGAAGTGGAGCTTCGTCTCCGGGTCTGGTCGAACATCCTCCATGCCCTTCACGTTGAAGATGTCCGTGAAGGTCTGGAGGTTCTCCAGGCGCGCATGCTTGAAGGCGTTGATGGCCTGTTCTCCCAGGGCGCTCCGGTCCACGAGGAAGAGCACCCGCCGAAAGCGCCGGGTCTTCACGAGCCGATAGACGAGCCCGATGAACGTGCGCGTCTTTCCGGTGCCCGTGGCCATGGCGATCAGGCCTTCACGGCGTCCGTTCTCCAGCGCCGCCTCGACAGCCTGGATGGCCTTGACCTGGTAGTCACGAAGGCCGAGGTACTCAGTAGGCTCCGCGCGCAGGGCCGTTTCCGACGCGGCGCGGTCCTGCTGGAGCAGGTCACGCAGCCCCACTGGGGAGTACCAGCCAGCGAGTGCTCGGGGATGGTGGGTCGAACGCCGAGCATCGAGGAAGTGGATTCCGCTCTTCAGCTCGAGCTGGCGCAAGTACGGTCTGCCATTCGTCGCGAAGAGGAACGGCACCTGGTACTTGTCCCAGGGCCCCCCTGGGAGCACCTCTTCCCCCTGGCGCTGGTAGCCCTCGCTGTACCGTTTCGCCTGCTGGATGGCCCCGGCCGCATCCTTGCGGCGACGCTTGGCCTCGACCACGGCCAGGACCTCGAGGCCCGCGAAGAGGACGTAGTCCGCGGGGCCACTCGCCGTGGGCCACTCCGAGATGGCCAGGTTGCGTCCACGCTGCGGACGCGTGCCGGCCGCGAACGTCAGGCTCTGTGAGTCAGCCTCCCAACCGGCTTGACGGAGCTGCTCGTCGATGAGCTGCCTCGTGTCTGCTTCGTCCAGGTCCAGGTCCGCGCCGGCTGCTTGTGCCTGCTGGACGAGGCGGTCGAGCTGTTGGGTGGGCTTCGCCGCGGCTTGGAGTTGCACGGCGTCGAGGCTGGCCTTGAGCTTGGTCTCGGCCTCCTCGGCGAGTGCTTGCCAGACCTCACGTTCTTCTGCGTCCCTCCGGCCTCGCTCTTCCGCGGTGAGTCGTTGCCGGGCTTCCTCGTCGGCCGCGGCTCGAGAGGCCTCGGCGCTGAGCCTGGCCTGTGCGAGCTCGCTTCTGAGTCGCTCCAACTCCTGGGCGAGCGCTTGCGACTCCCGAACCGGATCGGGCGGAGGAATGAACGGACCCGGATTGAAGCCCTTCTCCGTGCCGAAGCTCCGGTGGAACCAGATGGCGAGCACCCGGGCGAGCTTCAGCCCGTGGAGGGCCTGGCTGTGCGTCCCTCGGGCTTCGTGCGCGGCGACGTTTCCGGCTCGACGGAGGTCATGGAGAACCTGTCGAACCTCGACAGTGAGCGCGCCGCGCGAATCCAGCGCCCGGATGAGGTCCACCTGGGGCTGGTCCGCGGAGGAGAACAGGCCGAGGCTCGCGGCGGCCCGCTGTGCGAGGACCTCCGCGAACTGCCGGAGCTTCATCAAGCAGGTCGTGGGATCTTCCGCGAAGTACCGCTCTGCCTGTGCTCCCAATGCGACCAGGAGCGGGTCGTGAATCCGCAGGAACTCGAAATTCGATGAGCGCGGTAGAAGGGTGGGCACACGGTGATGCTACCTCCGGAATAGCGATTTCCGAGGTTCTCGCGCGGAGGGTGGAAATGGACCTCCGCGCAGGTGTCCGGACGTCCTGGTCGCCTTCCTCCGCGCTGCGCGGCGAGTGCGTGCGGCCACTGTTGGCTTCTTCGAGCGTGTCAGTCGTGCGTGCCAGGATTTGGGGGCTTTCCGTGGAAGGCTGCGAGAGGAAGAGGAATGCGTGCTGGCCTTTGGGTGGTGGGTGTCGCCCTGCTGTTCGTGGGCTGCGCTGGGGCTGAGTCGTCGACTCGCAGGGACACGTTCCATCAGCGCGCGGGACTTCCCGGGGAGCGGTGGGGCGTTTCGGGCGAGGACCCCGAACGCGAACAGGAAGCCGAAGAGGCCGACACCTCATCGAGGCAACCGCTCTACCGCCGCCACATGTTCCGGGAGTCTGTGTCCCTCGGGGCAGGCCGTAGGCAGCAGGATGCGTTCGATGTCCTGCTTCAGAGTGCG
This sequence comes from Myxococcus sp. AS-1-15, assembly GCF_020037055.1. Classification (NCBI taxonomy): domain Bacteria; kingdom Pseudomonadati; phylum Myxococcota; class Myxococcia; order Myxococcales; family Myxococcaceae; genus Myxococcus; species Myxococcus sp. AS-1-15. The sequence continues at coordinate 128,884 of NZ_JAIQDF010000017.1, forward strand.
GGACTCGAAGAGCGCGACACGCGGCCAGTCGCGGGAAGTTCTCTCTCACCGACTCACGCGGCGCGACTCCTCAAAACGCTGTTGAAGAGGGACGTGACGCTCGGCCAGTTTCCTGCGCGTGTCGCGGTGGGCTTCCTGTTGCGGGAGGTGCTGGCGACGGGTGAGGTGTCGCGGGGGGAGCTGGTGCGCCGGGTGGCGCGCTTCAACCATCTGGCGGTGCTTCGGCCTGACGGGCGCCTCGCATGGGTGCATAGCGGAAGGACACAGCAACGGGTGGGGGATGTGGAGTGGAAGGACGGGGCCTTTCGAGCGCACGGCTTCGAACTGGGTCGCTTCTACGATGGGCGGACTGGCGTCTTCCGGTTGCTGAACGACGAGCTGCGGGAGGAGAACGGCTTCCCACTGGCCGACGTCCACGATGATGCCGACGTCATCAGCCGCACCCTGGACGGGGCCGAAGAGGCGTTCGTCGGGCTCGCCCTCGCGGTGGGCAAGTTCTTCTCGACGTCACCAGCGGACAACCTCGCGGCGCTCCGGGAGATGCCCGCCGCAGTGGTGGCACTACTGGAGTCATCGCCCGAGTACCTGGAGCGCTTCCAGTACATGACGCGGGGCGAGCAGGTGCAGGCCGTCTCCAGACTGGTGACGAACCTCGTGGCCACCTGGGGGACCGTGTCCGCCGCGACGCGCACGCTGGGGGGAACAGGCTTCGCCACGTCAGAGGTCCCAGCGCTCGTGTTGGCCGCCGATGGCACCGTCGCCATGCGACTCGTGTCCGCATCGACGGGGCGTGCTGCGGCGGTGCTGAGCGGTGGGCCAGGCGCCGCCATCGTCCTTCAGCGCGCAGGGGAGGGAGGAGGCTCCAGTTCGACGCCACCCGCTGGCCCTGGCGGCATGAAGTCCTACTCGTCGTTCAAGTCCTTCAAGCGAGCGATGGGCCCCGCAGGTCCGGGGAAGGAGTGGCACCACATCGTCGAGCAGACCGACGGCAATGTGGGGAGGTTCGGACCGAAGGCGATCCACAACACGGAGAACGTCGTCGCGCTCGACAAGGAACTTCACATGAAGGTCAGCGCGTTCTATTCGTCGAACCAGCGCATCTCAGGAGGCAAGACTGTGCGTGAGTGGCTTAGGGCTCAATCGTATGAGGCTCAGCGCGAATTTGGGTTGAACATCCTTCGCGACTTCGGAGCTCTCCCTTAATGAAGACGCCCGCAAAGTCGTTGTCGCTTCAAGCCCTTGGTGCGCTCTATGCGGAGGCTGCCGCTGCACATGGTGCTGGGAGCGAGTCCGGCGACTACCGAGCGACCAACGCACAATTTCGCAGGATTGACGCGGCCTGGAGAGAGCTTCGAGCACGAGGCGCTGAGGGCACAGGCGTGCTTGCGAGTTTGATGGTCAGCGAGAATCCACACGTGAGGGGATGGGCGGCTTCGCACGTCCTAGAGGCAATGCCCGAGGCTGCGGAAGCTGTTCTTGGCGAACTCGCTAATGGCCCCCCCGGGGTCGCCCGGTTCAATGCGGAGATGGTTCTGAAAGAGTGGCGGGCCGGTTCCTTGAAGTTCGACTGAGGAAGGGGCAATGGCGCTATCGATTTCGCAGTTGGTCGAGGAGTTTGCAGAGAACGTCGCCGCCCAAACGGACTCCATTTGGCGCGGTGATGCCAAGACCGGGAACAAGCATGCGAATCGATGCATCGCCGCGTTCAAGAAGCTGCGTGCTCACGGAGATTCAGGGCGGGACGCGCTGGCCCAGTTGTTCACGCACCCACGGATGGACGTGCGCACCGCTGCTGCGACCTACCTGCTTCGGTACAGAACCGTAGAAGCCAAGGCCGTGCTCGAAGAAGCGGCGAAGGGCGAAGGGCTCATTCCCTTTGAGGCTCAGGAGGCGTTGAAGCGCTGGGCAGAAGGCGCCTGGAGCCTCGATCCGGAGTAGCGCCAGCAGCGCGCTCGCTTGGCCAGGAGAGAAGAGGTCCCCCGACTTGCTGGCCTGTGTCGGCTCGCGCTCGTCGAACTTCACCTAAGAGCGCTCGTGTCGTTACCCGGACTGGCGTAACGCCGTAGTAACGCCACTCAGCGGTCAAAAACGAACGGGGTTGGACAGTTCGCACCGTCCAACCCCGCGTTTTTACATGTCCCCGACGGGATTCGAACCCGTGTTACCGGCTTGAAAGGCCAGCGTCCTGGGCCTCTAGACGACGGGGACGTCGTCACTGCATGAGTCGCGGGGGGATCGAACCCCCGACCCTCGGCTTAAAAGGCCGGTGCTCTACCATCTGAGCTAGCGACTCGCACTATTCTTTTGTCCAAAATCCTCGGGCAACCCTCCTGGGCCCCGGAGGCAGGCGCTTCCTACCAGCACTCCTTCGCGCTTTCCACTGGCGAGCGCACGTCCGGCATCCTGACAGTGGCGTGCTCGTCACTTCGGGCACACCCGTCCCCTCGGCCCCCACCTCCGTCAGCCATCGGCGGTATACAAGTCCCATGTCCCAGGACCTCTCCCCAGATGAGCACGATGACCTGGAGGCCGAGGACGGCGAGGAGAAGGCTCCGTTCCGTCGCTACCTCACCCGCTCGGGCGCCGAGCGGATGCACCGGGAACTCATCCGCCTGCTCAACGAGGAGCGCCCCAAGGTCACCGCCGAGGTCTCCGCCGCTGCCGCCCAGGGCGACCGCTCCGAGAACGCCGAATACATCTACGGCAAGAAGCGCCTGCGCGAAATCGACCGCCGCATCCGCTTCCTCCAGCGCCGCCTGGACACCGCCACCATCGTCACGCCTGCTGAACAGACCGACCGTGCACACGTCTACTTCGGCGCCACCGTCACCCTGGAGGACGAGGACGGCCAGCGCACCACGTACCAGATTGTCGGGTCCGACGAGATCGACGCCGCCGGAGGTCGCATCAGCGTGGAGTCCCCCATTGGACGCGCCCTCCTGCGCAAGGGCGTGGGCGACACCGTGGAGGTGCGCCGCCCCCGCGGTGAAATCGAGCTGTCCATCGTCGACATCCGCTACGACTGAGTGAGGACGCCCCCATGCCTCGGACGCTGCCCATCAACCCCCGCTTCCGCCGCATCTATCAGCACCTGAGCGGGGCGGACCTGGCCGCGCCCGAGCTCGAGGAGCTCTCCCTCGAGGACCTCGGCCTGGGCGACTCGCAGAAGTCCCGCGTCGGCCTGCTCTTCGGCACCTACAGCCACCCGGGCCTCGAGCGCGTCCTGCGCGCCTACGGCCTCATCCAGCGCGCCGAGGAGCGCGTGGGTCCCGTGGAGCTGCGCGTCCAGGGCGAGGACCCCTTCCGCCCCCGCGTCATCCTCTGGAGCCGCCGCTTCTACGCCCCCGTCGCCGACCTCTCCCTGCGCATGGCCACCGGCGCCGAAGTCGGCCTGGGCGACGCGCTCGCCACCGCGCCCCTGCTCTACGTGGACGCGCTCCTGCTCCAGAACCCGGGTCGCCCCTTCGACTGGCACCGCCCGCCGCTCCCTGGCCAGAGCCACCCCGGGCTCGCGCTCTCCGCGCAACTGCTCGAGGTGCTCATGCTCATGGCCCGCCGCATCGGCGCGGAGGCGCTGGCCCTCACGCCCTCCACCTTCGCCGCCGCCAGCGTCTATGACCGGCGCTTCCTCTTCGTGGACGGCGCCGCCCAGGGCCGCTTCCTCGCCATGCGCGACGCCGGAAGAGGCCGCCCGCGCTGGCTGCTCGCGTGGGCCGTGGAGCTGGGCTGCCTGCGCGACGCGGAAGGGCAGCCCGTTCCCTTCACCCCCATGCCCATGCTCGCGCCCCTGAGCCGCCGGTTGATCCGCACGTTCGACGCGAAGCGCTGGGCCGAGGCACGCGAGCAGACCGGACGACAGCCCCTCACGCTCGACGAGGAGGCGCTCCAGCAGCGCTTCCCCTGGCAACGCATGCCCCCGGGGCCTCCTCCCGAGCGATTGGCGGAGCTGCTCGGGTATGATCCGCTCGCCCCCGTGCTGGCCCACTGAGCCGCGCGCCCCCGGAGTGTCGGCCAGCCCACGTCACCCCCTCAGCGAACGCTTCGACGGGAGGACCGGTGCGGGGCGTGGGGTTTCGAACAGCCCGCGTTCACGCACGAACACGGCTGCTTCCGTGGGAGCCGCTGCGTATATTGGAGTGAGCGTCAGGCACAGCCACGTCGCACGGTCACCAGCGGTCGCACCCGTACCCATCAAGGTCGCGCGAACCCACGATGCGAAAGAACTTCATCCTCGACACGAACGTCCTCCTGCATGATCCGCGCAGCATCTACGGCTTCGAGGACAACAACGTCATCATCCCCATCTACGTCATCGAGGAGATCGACCAGTTCAAGCGCGACCTCTCCGAGCTGGGCCGCAACGCCCGCCTCGTGGCCCGCTACCTGGATGGTTTCCGCGCGGAGGGCTCGCTGAAGGAGGGCGTACCCCTGCCTCGCGGTGGCATGCTGCGGGTGTCCTTCACGGACCGTGAGCTGCCGCTGTCCATGGCGGACAGCAACCTGATGGACAACCGCATCCTCGCGGTGGCCATCGACCTGATGGAGCAGGAGCCGGACACCCAGGCCGTCTTCATCACCAAGGACACCAACCTGCGCATCCGCGCGGACGCCCTGGGCCTCATCGCCCAGGACTACGACACCGAGCGGGTCGAAATCACGGAGCTGTACACCGGCTTCACCGAGCGGCTGGTCCCCAAGGAGCTGGTGGACCAGATGTACAAGCCCGGCGCCGAGGTGGAGCTGCCCGACGTGGACACGCTCTTCCCCAACCAGCTCGTGCTGCTCAAGGACGAGACGAACCCGTCCCACACCGCCATGGGCCGGCTGCACGGGCTCAAGAACCGGCTGGTGCCGCTCCTGCGCCAGAGCAAGGAAGGCACCTGGGGCATCCGCCCGCGCAACATGGAGCAGGCCTTCTGCCTGGACCTGCTGCTCAACGACGACATCAAGCTGGTGACCATCGTCGGCAAGGCGGGCACGGGCAAGACGCTGCTCGCCATCGCCGCGGGCCTGCAGAAGGTGACGGAGGAGAACCTCTACCAGAAGCTCCTGGTGAGCCGTCCCATCTTCCCGCTGGGGCGCGACATCGGCTATCTGCCCGGCAGCGTCGAGGAGAAGCTCAACCCCTGGATGCAGCCCATCTTCGACAACGTGGAGTTCCTGATGAACTTGAGCCGCGCGGACAAGAAGGCCGGCCGCGGCTACCACGAGCTGTTGGACCTGGGGCTGATGGAGATCGAGCCGCTCACGTACATCCGCGGCCGCAGCATCCCCAACCAGTTCATCATCGTGGACGAGGCGCAGAACCTCACGCCCCACGAGGTGAAGACCATCATCACCCGCGTGGGCGACAACACGAAGATCATCCTCACGGGGGACCCGTTCCAGATCGACAACCCCTACGTGGATTCGACCAACAACGGCCTGGTGCACGTGGTCAATCGCTTCAAGAGCGAGAAGATCGCCGCGCACATTTCGATGGCCAAGGGTGAGCGCAGCGCCCTGGCCGAGCTCGCCGCCAACCTGCTCTAGGCACCTGGGGTGCCCAAGCGATAGAGACGTGTCATGAAGAAGGACGGACCTGGAGACGCGCCCCCGGAAGAAGGGGAGAAGAAGCCCCTCATCGAGTACCCCTCGGTCTACACCTTCAAGGTGATGGGCAAGCAGGGCCCTGGCTTCGCGGAGCACGTCAGGGAGCTGTTCCGCCGGGCCATGGGCACGGAGATCTCCCCGGACTCCATCAGCGAGCAGCCCAGCAGCAAGGGCACCTATGTCTCGCTGAGCGTGTCGGTGTACCTGCTGTCGGAGGAGCAGCGCCGGGCCATCTACGACCTGCTCCACAAGGACCCGCGCGTCATCTATCACCTGTGACGCCAGGGGCTCGGGAGGGGGCTCCCTCTCGTCCGTCTCTGGAAGTCCGGTCGGGGTTGGGTATATGAGGAGTCCATGAGCCCGGCAGAGCCCTTTCCGCTGTACCACCCCGCGGACGCCCGGCGCGCGTTCAGCTCGGACGACGTGACCCGGCGTTTCGCCAAGGTGGCCCAGCTGGAGCCGGGCTCGCAGGTGCTCGTGCTCGGGTGTGGCCCGGATGCCAGCGCCGCCCTGGTCCTGGCCCGGGAGATGGGCTGCACCGTCATGGCCGGCGACACGGACGAGTCTCATGTCGCCGCCGCCCGGGAGCGGGTCCGCAACCAGGGCCTCGGCGACCGGATCGAGGTCCGGGGCGTTGCCCTGGACTCCCTCGGGCTGCCAGACGGTGCCTTCGACGCCATCCTCATCCCGGGTCGGGTGCTCTACACGCTGAAGGGGACGATGTCCGTCCTGCGGCCGCTGCTCGCCAAGCGCGGGCGGCTGGGGATGACCTTCCCCGCCAGGGTGGGGCGCGTGGTCCCCAAGGCCGCCGCCGAGCTGTGGGAGCGCCGCCTGGGCGCGCCGCTGCTCCTGCCGCGTGAGCTGCTCATGTCGCTGGAGATGGGCGGGTTCGAGCCGGAGTCGGCCGAGACGCTGCACGACACGGAGCTCGACGACTATTACCGCGAGGTGGAGGCCAGCCTGCGTCCGACGTCGGGCCCCCAGGCCTCGTCGCTGCGCGAGGAGCTGGCGCTGCACCGCGAGAGCAACGGCAAGGCCAGCGTCAGCTACGCGTTCCTGGTGGGACGCCGCAAGGAGCCGGGCGAGAAGCCCCCGGCTTCGCGCGACCGCGGCTGATTCACGTCACCCCGCGTGTCCGGGAGCGCCTCCGTCCGTCCGGGGCGCCTCGCTGCATCCTCGTCGCATGGCTGCATCGCCCGGTGCCCGGGCGACGTGCAGGCGGCGGTGCGTTGGAGTCGCGCCCCTCTGGAGAGCGCGTGCGCTTCAGCCGCCGACGTGGCGCCTAGTTCAGCGCGCCGTTGAAGTCGACCAGCTCGATGGACTCGGGCGCGACGGACAGGTTGACCTGGTCGCGGTAGCCGGCCGCGTCGCCGCCGACCTGGAAGGGCATGGGGCGCGCGAAGCGGATGGTGGCCTCGCGGACGTGGAAGTCGTGCAGACCCTCCGGGAACCAGCGGCCGGCCCACATGCGCGGCAGGTTCGCCAGCACCTGCGTGGGCGTCACCTGGCCCAGGCGCAGCTGCATGAAGCCGCGACGGCCGCACGAGAAGGGGAACATGCGCAGGCCATAGCCGTAGAAGGGCATGGTGCCCGCCGCCGCCATCATCAGCTTCCCGCGGAAGAGCACGTCGCCGGGCGCCAGCGGCGCACCCTGGGGCTGGCCATCCGGACCCAGGCGGTAGGCCTCGCTCGACGGGCCGTTGACGACCTCGCACTCCACCCAGGTCGAGTTCGTCAGGTAGTGCGGCACCGTCTTGCACGCCACCGCGGAGAAGTAGCCCCCGCTGCCCGTGAGCACGCTCTTGAAGAGCCCCTTGCCCAGGTTCTCCTTCACCCAGATGTAGTCGTTGAGCACCTTGCCATCCACGCCCAGGCCGGCGAACGGCGCGCGCTGCCCGTCCACCATCAGCAGGTCCATGGGGCGGAAGCCGGGCACCTCACCCGTGCGGGCGCGCAGCACGTCGTTCAGGATGCCGTCGCCCCGGGTGCCGGAGGCGTTGACGTGGTTGGCGATGCCGTTGCCCGTGCCGAGCTTGAGGATGCCGAAGCGGGGCACCGGCTGGCCGGCGAAGCGGCCGCGCGGGCCCACCTGCTGAAGCACCTCGTTCACGAAGCCCATGAACGTCCCGTCACCGCCGCCCGTGAAGACCATCGGGTAGCCCCGCTCGAGCACCGTCTGCGCGATGCGGCGCCCGTCCAGCTCCGAGCGCGACAGGAACAGGTCCTGCTCCGGCACCACGTGCGACAGGGACTTCACCACCCGGGCGTCCACCTTCCGGGCGTTGGCGTTGAGCAGCACCGCGACCTTGGGTTCGACGGAGACATCCGCCGAGGGGGCGCGGCGGAGGTCCGGAGAGCGCAGGGGCTGAACCAGCATGGGGACATGCTCCAGGGTAGGTGCGGGTGGGGGGACCCGACATCGACGCTGGCCGTACTGTGCACTTTCATTGCCAACGGGTGACGCGGGGCGTCAGCAGGCAGGCAGGCACGTCATTCCAGGGGGTTGCAACGTTGGTTGCTGTGCCAAAGGCCGGCCGGTTGCTACCTCGGGGTGACGGGGGTGTAGAGCGGGTTACGCACCCGTGGCGTGAAGGTGGCGATGGCGTGACGCGGCAGGCGGCCTCATGCGCACTGCGCTACGCACCCAGGAGCATCACCTTGAGGCGTGAGGAGCCGACACCACTGCCTGGTTTGACACCCGGGGGTGGGTGGTTACGTTGGGCGTACATCAGGAGCTTTTGAAGAAAACGCAGTCATTTCCGGAGGATACGAACCGTGGGCAAGATTATTGGGATCGACCTGGGCACCACGAACAGCGTGGTGGCGATCATGGAGGGTCGCGAGCCCAAGGTCATCGTCAACGAGGAAGGCAGCCGCATCACGCCCTCGGTGGTCGCGTTCACGAAGGATGGCGAGCGCCTGGTCGGCCAGGTGGCGAAGCGCCAGGCCATCACGAACCCCGAGCGCACCATCTATTCCATCAAGCGCTTCATGGGTCGCCGGTTCGACGAGGTCTCCGAGGAGACCAAGCTGGTGCCCTACAAGGTCTCCCGCGGCCCCAATGGCGACGCGCGCGTGGACCTGGATGGCAAGCAGTCCAGCGCGCCGGAGATCAGCGCGCAGGTGCTGCTGAAGCTGAAGCGGGCCGCCGAGAACTACCTGGGCGAGAAGGTGACGGAGGCGGTCATCACCGTCCCGGCGTACTTCAACGACGCCCAGCGCCAGGCGACCAAGGATGCGGGTGAGATCGCCGGCCTGACGGTGCGGCGCATCGTGAACGAGCCGACCGCGGCGGCGCTGGCGTACGGCCTGGACAAGAAGAAGGACGAGAAGATCGCCGTCTACGACTTCGGCGGCGGCACGTTCGACGTGTCCATCCTGGAGGTGGGCGAGAGCGTCGTCGACGTGCTCGCGACCAACGGTGACACGCACCTGGGCGGTGACAACATCGACCAGCGGATCATGGATTGGCTGGTCGTCGAGTTCAAGAAGGACACGGGGCTGGACGTCACCAAGGACAAGATGGTGATCCAGCGCCTGAAGGAGGCGGCGGAGAAGGCGAAGATCGAGCTGTCGAGCGCGACGGAGACGGACATCAACCTGCCGTTCCTCACGGCGGACGCGTCGGGTCCCAAGCACCTGAACGTCAAGCTCACGCGCGCCAAGTTCGAGGCGATGATCGACGACCTCATCGAGCGCTCGCTGGAGCCGTGCCGCAAGTGCCTCAAGGACTCGGGGCTGGACCTGAAGGACCTCAGCGAGGTCGTGCTCGTGGGTGGCACCACGCGCATCCCGAAGGTGCAGGAGGCGGTGAAGCGGCTGTTCGGCAAGGAGCCGAACCGCTCGGTGAACCCGGACGAGGTCGTGGCGGTGGGCGCCGCGGTGCAGGCGGGCGTTCTCTCCGGCGAGGTGAAGGACATCCTCCTGCTGGACGTGACGCCGCTGTCCCTGGGCGTGGAGACGCTGGGCGGGGTGATGACCAAGCTCATCGAGCGCAACACCACCATCCCCACGCGCAAGTCGGAGACGTTCTCCACGGCCGCGGACGGCCAGTCGCAGGTGGAGATCCACGTGCTCCAGGGTGAGCGCGAGATGGCGAACGACAACCGGAGCCTGGGCCGCTTCCACCTGACGGGCCTGCCCCCGGCGCCGCGTGGCGTGCCGCAGATCGAGGTGACGTTCGACCTGGACGCCAACGGCATCCTGAACGTGAGCGCGAAGGACAAGGCCACGGGCAAGGAGCAGAAGGTCACCATCACCCAGTCCTCGGGCCTGGCGAAGGACGAGGTGGAGAAGATGGTCGCCGCGGCCCGCGAGAACGAGGCGGCCGACAAGGACAAGCGGGAGCTGGTGGAGCTGAAGAACCAGGCGGAGGCCCAGGCCTACGGGGCCGAGAAGCTCATCAAGGAGAACAAGGAGAAGCTCTCCGCGGATGTGGCGAAGGGCCTCGAGGACGGGGTGGCGGAGCTCAACAAGGTCCGCGAGGGCCAGGACAAGGACGCCATCAAGTCCGCGCTCGAGAAGCTCCAGGCCGCCAGCTACAAGGCCGCCGAGGAGATGTACAAGGCGACGGGCGGGGCGCCGGGTGGCGAGCCGCCTCCGGGGGCTGCTCCTGGCGCGCAGCCGGGCGCGAAGAAGGACGACGTGGTGGACGCCGAGTTCCGCCAGTCATGATGCCGGGGCCGTGAGGCCCGTGCGTTGAGTCAGAAGGGCCGGTGCCTCCGCCACGCGGGGGGCCGGCCCTTCCGCTTTGCGGGCGCGTGCGGCCGGCCCTCCGGAAGTCGGGATGGGCGTATGTGGAGCGAGACGCGGCGCTGACGCAAACGGCCGAGGACACTGGGGCGAGCGTGGGTGAGGGGGATGCAACGTGGGGCGGCTCCACGCAGTCTCGTGAGGTGCCCGCATGTCCCGAGTCCTGTCCCAGCAGTCGTCCGTCCTCCCGCTGAACATCGAGCCCGAGCCCGGAGCGCTCCCTGTCGACTCGTCGGCCACGAGGAAGACGCAGTCCGCGTCCGCGAGGCAGGAGGCCAGCACGCTGGAGGTCTTCCGGGGGCCTGCCTCGAGCGGTGGCGGTGTCTCGCCTGGGGTGGGGCCCCGATGCGGTCCCATGACGGGGACACCGAACGACTTCGACTTCGCGGTGGGGGGCGCTTTTCCTCCACGCCCCACGGGCAACGTGCGGGAGCAGATGAAGCAGGGAGCCCTGACGGTCGCCCAGTCCGAGGCGGCCGCGGCGAGCCTGCTGCTGGGGAAGGGGACGGTGGTGGACGCCTACGCGCGAGGGCACCTGCGGCTGCTGGACCCGAGTCCTCCCCTCGAGGGGGCTCCCACCTCCCTGACGGACTACACCAGCGTCCTGCCCGGCGTGGCGCCGGAGGTGGCGTGGGACTACCTCGTGCGCAATCCCGGTCCGGTGTTCGAGGCCGCGGGCATCCGGCTCCAACCTGCCACGGGCGCGCTGGCGGACGGGGCGAAGGTGTTCCTGGAGGAGAAGGGGCCTCCGCCCGTCTGGGCGCCCGTGACGTTCCGGCTCGAGCCGGAGAAGCACACCGTGTACATCACCACGCTGGACGGACATCCCCTGCGGGGGACGAACCGCTTCGTCTTCGAGGACGACGGGGCGGGTGGAGCGCGACTGCGCCAGTACTCGGCCTTCCAGGGCAGCTCGCCCGCCACGTCGGTGGGCATGAAGCTGATGGACCCCATCGAGCGGCAGCATGACATCTGGCGCTCCGTGCATGCGCATCTGCATGACACGCTGGCCTCTCGCTGACATAGAACCAGGGTGGAGGTGACACGGATGGTGCTGAGGACGACACCCCCGGGACATGATGTGATCCTCTACGACGGGCACTGCCGCATCTGCAGCGGCGCGGCCCGCGAGTTCCAGCGGCTGCTGGGCGGACGGGGCACGGAGCTGCGCTCGTTCCGGGACGAGGGCGTGCTGGAGGCCTTTCCGGGCATCAGCGCGGAGCGGTGTGAGCTGGCCATGCAGCTGGTCCGCGCGGACGGGCGGGTGATGGAGGGCGCCGAGGCCATCGTCCGGGCGCTGGGTCGGCATCCCCTGGGGAAGCTGTTGTACGTCTATTACGTCCCCGGACTGCGGCAGCTGGTGGATGTCGTGTACCGGGCCGTGGCGCGCTATCGGTTCCGGATTGCCGGGCGGACCTGCACGGATGGCGGTTGCGAGGTCCACTTCAAATAGACGGAGGGCGGCGGGTAGCATGGGGCCAACCCCGCTGCCTCCGGATAGTCCGTGCAATCACAGCCGACGACGTACCTCCAGGCCGCCCGGGCCTTTCGCCACTTCTTCAATGAGTTACGGGATGTCTACCTGGAGCGGGAGACGCTCTTCACGCAGCTGGAGCTGGCGCTCCTGAGCCGGGAGCACGTGCTGGTGGTGGGGCCGCCGGGGACGGCCAAGAGCGCCATCGCCAGCGCGGTGCTGGGGCGCATCATCGACGAGAAGACGGGACTGCCGTCGCTGTTCTCCAAGCAACTGGCGGAGTCCACCGTGCAGACGGACCTGCTGGGGCCGGTGGACTTCAAGGTCCTGACGGAGACGGGGCGCACGGAGTACCTCACCGACGAGGGCATGCTGGGCTCGCAGCACGCGTTCCTGGACGAGGTCTTCGACGGCCGGGACATGCTGCTGCGCTCCATCCTCAACGTGCTGTTCGAGCGCGAGCTCAAGCACGGGCGGCGGGTGACGGCGGGCCGCACCGAGTGCGTGGTGATGACGAGCAACCGGTACCTCTCCGAGGTGCTGGCGCGCTCGCCGGAGCTGCTCCTGGCCTTCGCGGACCGGCTGAGCTTCATCAGCTTCGTGCCCAAGTCCTTCGCCCGGAAGGAGAGCCGGGCGGCCATGCTCCAGCGCTTCGAGCACGGCGCGCGAGCGGACCTGCGCGCGCCGCTGTCGCTGCAGCAGGTGGACCTGCTCCAGGACGCGGTCGCGCGCGTGCGGGTGCCCAGCGTGGTGATGGAGGGCGTGGAGCTCCTGACGGACGCGCTGGAGCGCGCGCTGACGTCGCACGTGTCCAAGCTGCCCGACTACGTGCCGACGAAGTACTTCTCCCAGCGCTCGGCGGTGAAGGCGCTGTGGGCGCTGAAGGCGGCGGTGGTCCGGGATCAGATCTACCGGCGGCCCGAGCGCCCGCTGGAGGCCTCCGTGGAGGACCTGGACGCGCTGCGCTGGTTCTTCCTGCTCGGAGGGCCGCCCTCGGCTGAGACGGACGCGCTGCTCAAGTCCGTGGTCGACCCGAGGGAGCGCGCGCAGCTCGAAATCGTCCGGCTGGAGCAGCGCACGTTCGACGAGGTCATCGCCCAGGTCCGCCAGGAGCTGGGGGGCGGGCTGGAGCGCGAGGCCCAGGCGCTGGCCGCGGCGGACGAGGCCACCACGGTGGAGGCGCTGTCGCGCAACTGGCAGCCGGCCATCGCGTCCACCTCCGCGCGCAGCCTCATGTCCAAGCTGATGCCCGGTCCGCGCCACCTGCAGAACCGGGTGCCGCTGCTGGCCGCCGCGCGCGCGCTGGTGGCGGCGATGGACCAGCGGCTGGCGCGAGGCATGGCGGGGCAGGGCGAGGGGCGCGGCGGCCTGTCCCTGCTGACCTCGTTCCAGGACGTGCTGGAGCTCTGCCGCGTCCTCCCCGAGCTGAAGCCCGGGCTGACGCCGCTGAGCGAGGCCACGGCCCGCTTCCTCGAGGGCGCCCTGGAGATGATTGCCCTGACCGCGGAGAGCGCGGACTTCGAGGAGGGCCTCAAGCTGGAGGGGCTCGTCGGGCTGGCGGACAACCTGGAGGAGGAGCTGTCGCGGATGGCCGACCTGATGGGCCTGCTGGCCGAGGGCGCCCCGGCGACGGTGGAGCGGCTGCGCAAGGTGGAGGTCGACGCGCGCAAGCGGGTGGTGGGCGCGCTGCGACGCCGGGCCACGGTGGCCTTCCAGGGGGCCTCGCCGCGAGGCCGCAAGGAGCCGCTGGAGGCGCTGGCCGCGGACTCGCGTCGGCTGTCCCAGCTGGAGCAGTCCCTCATCGCGCTGGACCCCAGCCAGCGCAGCTTCAAGGAGGAGCTGCTGCTGCCGCTGGGACTCTCGTATGCGCGCGAGGTCCTGTCCTCCACGCCGTTCGAGCGCGTCGAGCAGTACGGCCGCGCCGTGCAGTCGGTGGTCGAGAACCTCCGACGCGAGGGCCTCCCGGTGGACGTGGTGATGTGCGAGTGTCAGGGCATCCTCGACGGACGTCTGCGGGAGCACGCCAAGGCGCTCACTCGCGAGGTGGCGAGCCCCCCTCCTGCGGCGGCCTCGGTCATCAACGGCGATGCGTACGTCTTCTATCGCGGTGAGTTCTCCGCCCGCGCGCCGGACGGAGAGCTGGCCGCGCTGCTCGGCCTGGACGGACAGCTCGCGTTCACCCGTGGCGGTGGGGCGTCGGCGTTCTTCTCGGAGGAGGCTCGCGCGGCGGTGGCCCAGGCGGAGCTCGCCTTCCTCCAGTCGCGGGTGAAGTTCCTGCGCAGCTGGTTGACCCAGCTGCTCACCTCGCTGCCGGCGCCGGAGGCCTTGAAGGAGCGCAGCGAGGTGGAGCGCACCGTGGACCGGCTGGTCCGCAGCCGCTTCCCGTTGCTGGCGTTGAAGGAAGGCGAGCTGGTGCGGCTCAAGGGCGTGTTGTCACTGCTCTCGGGGCTGCCGGGAGAGGTGGGGGAGAACGCGCGTCGTCTGGGGACGTTGCTCCATGGCATCGAAGAGGACTTCGGGCGCTACAGCCGGCAGGTGCTGGAGCGCCGGGCCGCGGCATGAGCGCACCCGGGCCGCATAGCGCCGAGAGGCGGGGCTGAGCATGCTCTCGCGGCGGCTCACCGAGTTGCGAGCGCGGCTGGACGCGCTTCGTCAGCCTCCACCTGCAGCGGGCGGGCCACGGTGGTGGCCCTTCGGCCGGAAGGTCACGGGGACCGGGGACCTGTCGCTGCCAGTGCTCGAGGCGTTGGACCGCGAGCTGGACCGCGTGGGAGTCCACACGTCGGCGGATGCCCTGCTGCTCCATGCCCTGGGGGCTCGTCGCGGGCGCGCGGGCTCGCTGTCCCAGGGCCTGCAGGCCCGCGCGGGACAGGCGCTCGGGGAGTTCGAGGAGCGTCTGGGCCGCGTGGAGCGGGCATGGCGGGCGGGAGTGCTGCCCCCGGGGACACTCTCCATCCTCGAGCGAGCCTTCGTCCGGCTCGCTCGCGCGGTGAAGGTGGCCGACCTCTTCCTGCGGCCCTACACGGAGGACCTCCCGGACGAGGACTTCGTCGTCTACGAACGTCCAGCGTCCGCGAGCCGACCCCAGCGGCCTCCGAGCAGCGCGCGGATGGCGGTGGCCGAGTACTTCGCGACACGGGCCCGGGAGAATGTCGCCGACGTCGTGCAGAAGCGCAGGGACCTGGACCTGGCGCATGAGATGTTGCTGCGACTGGGGGCGGACCATGACCGGGAGCGGGCGCTGCCGCTGCGTCGCGACGTGGCCGAGGCGCGGGAGCGCACGCGCGCGGTGCCCGCGGTCCGCTCGCTCGAGGAGCTGCTGCGTCACGTGCGGCACACCGCGCGCCACGAGCCCCAGGTGGCCTATCGCTCGCTGCGTGGCCTCTATGAGCGGGCCCTGGAAGCAGGGGACCTGGAGCTGGCCGCCGCGGCCCGCTCGAGCCTGGAGCCCTTGCTCCCCACGCGGACGCACCTGACGGTCATGGTGGAGAACGCGGAGCGCGACGCCCTGGCCGACTGGTTCGGCGAGGCGCCCCAGCCGGCGCGGCCCGAGGTCGACGCGCCCCGCCCGGACGAGCTGCTGGCCGACCTGGCCTTCTCGTTGCGCCCCGAACAGCTCGCGACCTTCGAACTGGCCGCGGGCTGTGCCCGGTACTTCGACGTGGAGGACGCGCTCTCCGAGGAGATCGTCCTGGCGGAGACGAAGACCGCCCGGCGTGTGGCGCGCCGCGTGCCCTATCCCACGCAGACGATGACCTTCGAGACGACAGGCGCCCTGCACGAGGTGAACAACTTCGTGCTGACGGACCCGCGCATGCTCCTGAGGGACCTCGCCGCCAACCGGCAGCTGGTGCGGGCGTACGTCGAGGACGCGCCGCCACCGCAGTCGAAGAAGGTGAAGCGCACCGCCGTGCGCGTCTATGTCTGCGACGCGTCCGGCTCCATGCATGGCGCCCGCGCCCGCTTCCGTGACGCCCTCATCATCGCCGAGCTCAACAACCTGCGCGTCAAGGCCCGCAGGGGCGAGTCGTTCGACCCGCTCTACTTCAGCTTCTTCAACGACGTGCCCACGGAGCTGGCCCGGGTGGACACGGCCGTCGAGGCCACCCGGCAGATAGAGCGCCTCTTCCGCGACTCTCCCGCGGAGGGACAGACGGACATCTCGCTCGCGCTGATGTCCGCCTTCGACTCCATCCGCGCCGCGCAGGGCAGGGACCCGTACCTGGCGCGCGCCACCGTGGTGCTCGTCACCGACGGTGAGGACCGCGTGGACCTGGACCTCATCCGGCGCACGCGCGCGCCCATGGGCTCGCTGGACATCGCCCTGAGCTTCATCTCCCTCGGTGAGGAGAACCCGGACCTGCGCTCGCTGGTGCGCGAGCAGCGGGCCTCCGGGCTGCGCGCCTTCTACCACCACCTCTCCGACGAGGAGATCCTCTGGGCCCGCACCGAGTTCGACACACCCTGGCGCACGCTGCTGCCGCGTGACGTGCCCGCCACGCCGGACGCGCTGGAGCTGCTCGCGCCGCACCTGGAGGCGCTCGAGGCCGTGGCGAGCGGACGCGGCTCGAACACGCCTGTCGCGGTGGAGGCCTCGTTCGAGGCGCTCTTCCCTGAATCGCCCCCCAGACCCGAGGGCGGGCAGGTTCCTGGCGCGGACGTGGTGGGCCGGGTGGTGGACATCCTCGGCGCGCTGGTGGAGGCCACGTCCCTGGCTCCCGCGGACAAGCGCGCCACCGAGAGCGTCGTGCTCCTCCAGCACCTGCTCACGGTGTATGGGCTGACCCCCGCGCGCTACCTCGCGGCGCTGTCCGTCGGCGGACCCTCGGTGGAGGACGCGCTGTCACGAGTGCGGCTGTTGTGCCGCCCCTTCGGTTAGGCTTGCCGCACGCCATGTTCTTCGGCCTCTGGAAACGCAAGAAGGAGCGCTCCCGGCCAGTGGACCCGCTGGCCGCCTTCGACGAGCTGCTCGAGAACCTGGAGCGGCAGGCCTCCGAGCTGCGCAAGTCCGCGGCCACGCTGCTCGCCCTCAAGGGAGAGCTCACCCGCACCGTGGAGCGCTACACGCGCCGCCTCACGGAGCTGGACGCGCGCCGCGCCACCGCGGAGTCCCGCTCCGACGCCAAGGCGGTGGCCGTGCTGAAGAAGGACCGCGTCCAGGCCGAGGCACTCCTCGCCTCCACCCGCGAGTCGCTGGAGCGTGCCGAGGCCGACGGTGCGCTGCTCCTGGAGGCCGCCGCGGAGCTGGGCGAGCGCGTGGAGGAGCTGCGCCGTGAGCGGGAGAGCGCCTCCGCGCGCCTGGTGATGGGCGGCATCGTCACCGACGCGCTGAAGGAGCGCGTGGCGCGCTTCGAACAGGCGCTGGTGGTGGACGCGGCGCGCGACGAGGTGGAGCGCGCGCACGCGCTGGCGGAGGTCTACCGCGAGGAGCTGCGGGAGAAGGCGGACTGAGGCTTCAGGTCCGGCGTGCCGTCTGGTGGAGCTCGAGGACGATGTTGCCGCCCTTGAAGAGGCGCACCGCGCCGGACGTCTGGCTCACCACCAGCGCGATGCAGTGCGTGGTGGAGGTGATGCCCGCGGCGGCGGCGTGCCGGGCGCCCAGGCCGAGCGGAATCTTCACCGCCTCGTCCGCGGAGGACAGGTAGCGCCCCGCGGCCAGCACCACGCCGTCCTCGCGGATGACGAAGGCGCCGTCGAGCACGCTGAAGTTCTTGATGGCCTCGCGAATCTTCGGGTCCAGCACGTTCCGCTCCGCCTCGGAGAGGCCCTGGAACGGATTGATGGTCATCTGCCGGCTCTTCTCCAGCACCGTCGTGTGGTCGCCGATGGTGATGATGGTGCCGATGGGGTGACCCTCGAAGCCCTCCTGACCGATCTGCAGCGCCAGCTGGATGAGCGCGTCCACCACCTGGGAGTTGAACTCCTCGCCCAGCTTCACGCCCTCGATGGCGAGCCGGTCATCCAACGAGCCACCGATTCGCATCTGCATCAGCGTGTCGGGAGCGCGGCCCACTCGCCCCGTCATGCAGAGCACCAGGTCACCTTCCTTGAAGGCCCCCTGGGAGAGCGCGGAGACGAGCGCCACCTTCACCCGCTCGGTGCGCGAGTAGTCGTAGGCGGGGATGACGAGCGCGCGGACCTTCTTGAGCTGGTGCTCCTGTGCCAGCTTGTCCAGCGTCACCGCGTACACGAGCTTCTTGCGAGCAGGCCTGCCGCGCAGCTCCTCGGGAGGGATGGGCGTGTCGCAGATGTAGAGGAAGTGATCGACGTCACTCTTCGCGGCCAGGGAGAGGGCCGAGCGCAGGAACTCCCGATCGAACTTCGTGTTCTCGCTCAAACGCCCCTCCCTTCACCCGCAGTTCGTGACCACGTCAGCTTGACACCGAAGGCTCCCTGAATAAAGCTTTCGGGCCCTTTTTTTGGGGGACAGGGCCCAAAAACCCTCGCGTACTGGAGCGAAGGCTGTGAACCAGAAAGATCTCAAGCGTTACAAGAAGATGCTCGAGGACAGCAAGGCGAGCCTGCTCGAGAGCGCCAAGAAGACCCTGGTGGAGGAGTCGAGCTTCGACACCGACGATCTCCCCGACGAGATCGACCTGGCCTCTTCCGAGTATGCGCAGTCGATGGTGTTCAGACTCCGCGACCGCGAGAAGTTCCTGCTGCAGAAGATTGATAAGGCGCTCGAGCGCATCGAGAACGGCTCGTTCGGCGTCTGCGAGCGTTGCGAGGAGGACATCTCCCCCAAGCGGTTGGAGGCGCGTCCGGTGACGACGCTCTGCATCCGCTGCAAGGAAGAGCAGGAGAAGAAGGAGAAGTCCTACGGCTGATGGCCGTGGGGGTCCTTGGGGCCGCGCGGGAGGAGATGTCCCGTGCGGCCCGGGGAGTCAAAGCGCGGGGCGGTGCCTCAGGCCAGCGGTGCCTGGATCTCCACCCTCAAGAGCTGCCGACCGATGAGGTAGTGGTCACCGTTGTCGACGAAGGTCGGGCCGGCCAGCCGCATGAAGGTGCCGTTGGACGAGCCCACGTCGCGCACCGTCAGCCGGTCCTGGCGCACCTGCAGCACCGCGTGCCGGCCGGAGACGAAGCCGTCGGTGGGGAAGGTGAGGTCGCCTTGCTCGCGGCCCAGCAGGTTGTCGCCCTCGCGGAGCGGATAGGCCGCGCCCTTCAGGCCCCCCTCCAGCAGCTGGATGAGCCGCAGGCGGTAGCCGGGATCCGGTGAGCCCCAGACCTGGGTGCCTCCCGGGCCGGGCGTCGCGGTGGGGATGGGCTCCAGCACCAGCCGTTGCCGCCCCAGACGCAGCTCGCCTCCGGGGGACAGCTCCCGCTCCTGGCGCAGGCGGACGAAGACGCCGTTGGCGCCTCCCACGTCCTCCACGGCCAGGCGCGCGCCGGAGAAGAAGAAGCGCATCTGCACGGGCATGATGAAGGGGTCGTCCGGGAGCGGGATGTCACCCTGCTGACCGCAGGTGAGGGTGTCGCGCTGCATGCGGACGACGGACTCGGGGCCGCCATCGGCCCGCACCACGCGGATGGAGACCTGGGGCCGCGAGGACAGGCTGGCCACGGCCATGACCATGGTGCCGGAGCGCAGCGGCGAGCCGCAGGCTCGGCAGACGGTGGCATCCCGGGGGTTCTCGGTGTCGCAGCGGGGGCAGTATTCCATCGCTTCCATGGGGCTGGGCGGGTTCTACCAGGGGTGGGGCGCGGTTGCTCGCATTGCGCGCGGCTTGCTCATCACCCGAGCGACGTGGTGAACTTCCAGCCCCACCCTTCGGGGACGTTTGACTTGCACTGCCCCTCCTGCGGCGCTGACGCCCAAGAATCCTCCCGTTTCTGCCCGGCCTGCGGCGCGACCCTCGTGCGCACGGCGGATGCTGACGATTACGTCGGCATGACGATTGCCCAGAAGTACCGGGTCGAGGCCCTCATCGGCGAGGGGGGCATGGGCAGGGTGTTCCGGGCCCGGCAGATCTCCCTCGACAAGGTGGTGGTGCTCAAGGTGCTGCGGCACACGTTGCTGTCGGACGAGCGCACCGTGGCGCGCTTCCAGCGCGAGGCCAAGGCGGCCAGCCGGCTCAACCACCGCAACTCCATCAGCGTGCTGGACTTCGGCCAGGCCGAGGACGGCGCGCTCTTCATCGCCATGGAGTACGTGGCGGGGCAGGACCTGCACCAGATTCTGAGCCGCGAGTGGCCGCTGGGCGAGGCGCGCGTGGTGCGCATCGTCAGCCAGGTGCTCGGCGCGCTGTCGGACGCGCACGGCGCGGGCGTCATCCACCGGGACCTGAAGCCCGAGAACATCATGGTGGAGCAGCGGCGCAACGAGCCGGACTTCGTCAAGGTGCTCGACTTCGGCATCGCGAAGATCACCGACTCCACGGACGACGGTCCGGCGCTCACCCGCGCGGGCTTCGTCTGCGGCACGCCCGAGTACATGTCGCCGGAGCAGGCGCGCGGGGCGCAGCTGGACCACCGCTCGGACCTGTACGCGGTGGGCGTCATCCTCTACCAGCTGATGACGGGGCTGCTGCCGTTCGAGTCCGACTCGGCGGTGGGCTTCGCCACCAAGCACCTCACCGAGGAGCCGCCGCCCCCGACGCGGCGCCGGCCCGACGCGCGCATCTCCCCGGCGATGGAGCGGCTCATCCTGCGCACGCTCTCCAAGGACCCGGATGATCGCCCGGCGAACGCGGAGGCCTTCCGCGCGGAGCTGCTGGCGGTGGAGAAGGAGCGCCGTCGCGAGGCGGCGGGCTCGCGGCGTCCCCAGCCCTCGGCCGTGCTGGCGCCGCTGCCGCGCAAGTCCGGCGGCCGCCCCGACGATGCCCGGGATGCCACGGCCCCCGGGTGGGGCAGCGAGATGACGGTGGAGGCCACCGTCCGCGCGCTTCCGGACGTGCTCTCGCCGCTGCCCTCGGGCGCCGACGTGATGCCCGCGACGCGGGAGAAGACCGACTCCGTCGTCCCCACGCAGCCCGGCGTCGGTGGGGGTGGACTGGCGTTCTTCTTCAAGTCGCTCACCGTGCTGCTGGTGCTGGGCGCGGGGCTCTTCTACGCCTACATCTATTACACGCAGGGCGCGGGGAAGGGCGGGGGCTCGCCCTTCGCGATTCCCTCCAACGCCCCGGTTCCCGGCAGGACGGGGAGCGTCATCCCCTCGGATGCGGACCAGCCGCTGTACGAGCGGCTGATTCCGGCGCCCGATCGCAACCTGGAGCTGTCCAAGAAGCACGCCCAGGATGGCGATCAGTCCCTGGAGAGGGGGAAGCTCGACATGGCCGCCACCAGCTACCGGCAAGCGTTCGAGGCGAACCCGGACCCGGAGCTGGCGCTGAAGCTCGGCGAGGTCTACTGGCAGCGGGACCAGCAGGATGAGGCCCGGAACTGGTGGATGCGTCACCTGCGCGACGTGCGGGACTCGCGGGCCCGCGCGCTCATCGAGCAGCGGCTGGGCGGCAGCGTGGCCCGCCCGTCGGCTCCGTAGCGTCGGTGCGTGGGTCGGTGGTGTCGGGTGGGGGGCCCGCCCGCGCGACTCCGCCGCTCCGTAGCGTCAGTGCGGTGGCGTCGGGTGGGGGTTGCCTGCCCGCGCCGACCCTGCCTCGTTCCCATGCAGGGCGGGGTGCTCGTCTTCACTGGCGGGGGGCGTGCTGCCACGGACATGCTGAGACCGCGGAAGCGTCGTCCCCGAGAGGTGCCGCTCCGCGGAGGGGCCATCTTCAGTGGCGGCACCGAGCCTCGCGAGGCCCCGGCTTGCTATCGGGCCTCATCGAGGCATGACTCGTCTCGCCCGAAGCGGTCATGCGCTCCCGCGCATGCTCTGATGCGTGCTGCTCGTGGGACGTCCGTGGGCGCCCGAACGGAGCACACCCGCTCGCTCAGGCGAGCGTCTCCACCTGCAGCACGTGCTGGCCCAGGCGGACGCGGTCTCCCGGTCGCAGCGGGCGCTCCTCGCCGGGCGGGATTCGCACGTAGGTGCCCAGTCCTCCGGACAGGTCCCTGAGCAAGGCGCCCGTCGGTGTGGGGGACAGCTCGCAGTGCCGACCCGCGAGGCCCTCGTCGCCCGGGAAGCTCAGGTCGCAGTGGGCCTGTCCCAGCGTGAGCAGGGGCGCCGCCGTCACCACCGCGCGGCCACCTCGGCCGCCCATGATGACCTCCTCGACGCCGTACACCGCCTGCCCGAGCGGCACTGGCGCGCCGTACACCGTGGGCCGACCCGCCACCGGCGCGACGGGCTCCAGGCGCCCCGTGAAGCGGAACAGCCGCTGGCCCGCGCTGAAGTGCGTGCGCGCCGTGATGGCCTCGGTGCCCGCCACCGTGACGAACACCCCCGAGGCGCTGTTCTCGTCGCGCACGAAGAGCGCGCCGTCCTTCACCAGGAACGTCGCATGGAGCGGCGAGACGAACCCGTCATCCGGGAAGAGGATGGCGCCGCGCTGCCGGCCCACCACGCACCCCGTCACCGGCAGCTTGTAGCGCTGCCCCCGCGTGGACCCGGCGATGACCGCCAGCCCGAAGCGCGAGGCCGCCGGTGGAGGGCGGGGCGCCGCCACGGCCGGGGCGGAGGTCCCCGTGCGTCCGGGCATCGCCGCGTCGGGCACCGGCGGAGGCGGCCGGGTGTTCGCGGGGCCCTGCGGCGCGGCTCGGGGCGCCAGGGACGGAGGCGCGTTGCCCGCGGGCTGCGCCGCCGGAGGCCGGGTGTTCGCGGGGCGCTCCACCATCAACCCCGCGGCGGCCGTGGGGGGCGGCGTCCGGGCGGACGGCCTCATCCCCGGCGGAATGGCGCTGGGCGGGGGCGGGGTGGTGGGAGGACCCACGGGTTCGGAGCCCCGAGGCCCGGGGAAGGAGGCGACGGCCGCCGGGCGGCCTCCCTGGGGTGTCACGGCGGGCGGGGGGCGGCCCGTGGTGGCCGGCTTGGACGCGGGGGCCTTGGCGGTGGGCGCCTCCCCCGTGGCCTGGCCGCACAGCACACAGGTGGCCGAGCGCGGCGGATTGAACCCGTCACAGTTCGGGCAAACCACGGAGAGAGCCGACAACAAGAGCTGTGACATGGGCGGAGGCGAATCTACGAGCGCGTAAAACGTCGGGTCAACGAAAGCGAACGCGACGGGTGGGACAATCCCGGAAGAGAAATGTGACAGGCACTGTGGGGCAACGTTGCCCCCCCTCCGGCACGAAGTTACGATTCCCCCTGCTTCGATGATCCGCCTGAACGACATCCTCCAACGGGTTTCCTCGTACCACCCGGACCCCGACCTGGACATCATCAAGAAGGCCTACGTCTACTCGGCCAAGGTGCATCAGGGCCAACTGAGGAAGTCGGGAGAGCCCTATCTCGTCCACCCGCTGGAGGTCGCCGGCATCCTCGCCGACCTCAAGCTGGACGAGGCGTCCATCGTCACCGGGCTGCTCCACGACACCATCGAGGACACGCTCGCCACCGCCGAGGAGCTCACGGAACTGTTCGGCGCCGAGGTGGCCCAGCTGGTCGACGGCGTCACCAAGCTGTCCAAGTTCTCCGCGTCCGCCAGCCTCTCCCAGGAGGAGAAGCAGGCGGAGAACTTCCGGAAGATGATCATCGCGATGGCGCAGGACATCCGCGTCATCCTCGTGAAGCTGGCCGACCGCACGCACAACATGCGGACGCTGGACCACATGAACGAGGAGAAGCAGGCGCGCATCGCCCAGGAGACGCTGGACATCTACGCGCCCCTGGCGAACCGGCTGGGCATCTCCTGGATCAAGACGGAGCTGGAGGACCTGAGCTTCCGCTACGTGAAGCCGCAGGAGTTCTTCGGGCTGCAGGAGAAGCTCAACAAGCGCAAGAAGGAGCGCGAGAAGTACATCGAGGACACCTGCGACCTGGTGCGCACCAAGCTGGCCGAGCGGAGCCTGAAGGGCGACGTGAGCGGCCGCTTCAAGCACGTCTACAGCATCTACAAGAAGATCAAGGCGCAGGGCATCGACTTCGATCAGATCCACGACATCATCGCGTTCCGCATCATCGCGCCCACCGCGCCCGCCTGCTACGAGGCGCTGGGCCTGGTGCACGAGATGTGGAAGCCGGTGCCGGGGCGCTTCAAGGACTTCATCGCGATCCCCAAGCCGAACATGTACCAGTCACTGCACACCACGGTGATTGGCCCCCTGAGCGAGCGCGTGGAGGTGCAGATCCGCACCGCGGAGATGCACAAGATCGCCGAGGAAGGCATCGCGGCCCACTGGAAGTACAAGGAGGGCAAGGCGGTCATCTCCAAGGATGACGAGAAGTTCGCCTGGCTGCGCCAGCTCATGGAGTGGCAGCAGGACCTGAAGGACCCCAAGGAGTTCCTCGAGACGGTGAAGGTGGACCTCTTCACCGACGAGGTCTTCGTCTTCACGCCCAAGGGCGACGTGCGCTCGCTGCCTCGCGGCGCGACGCCGGTGGACTTCGCGTACGCCATCCACTCGGACGTGGGCAACCGGTGCGTGGGCGCCAAGGTGAACGGAAAAATCGTTCCCCTGCGCTACAAGCTGAAGAACGGCGACACGGTGGAGGTGCTCACCAGCCCGCAGCAGCACCCGTCCAAGGACTGGCTCACCTTCGTCAAGACGAGCCGCGCGCAGCAGCGCATCCGCGGCTTCATCAAGCAGCAGCAGCGCGAGAAGAGCCTCCAGTTGGGCCGCGAGCTGACGGACCGCGAGCTCAAGCGCTTCCAGCTCAACTTCAACCGCCTGCTCAAGAACGGCGAGGTGAAGCGCGTCGCCGAGGAGCTGGGCTTCCGCGTCGAGGACGACCTGCTGGTGGCCGTGGGCTACGGCAAGGTGACGCCGCAGCAGCTGGTGCAGCGGCTGGTGCCCGAGGAGAAGCGCAACGAGGCGGAGGCCACGCCGCGAGGGGAGTCCTCCGGCAACGGCGCGCCCTCGGGGGGCTCGTCCATGCTGCCCGGCCTGTCGCGCGTGACGGACCTGGCCAAGCGCCTGGTGGGCCGCAGCAACCGCAGCGGCGTGCAGATTGGCGGCGTGGATGACGTGCTGGTGCGCTTCGGGCGGTGTTGCAACCCCGTCCCCGGCGACCCCATCGCCGGCTTCATCACCCGGGGACGGGGCGTCACGGTGCATACGGTGGGGTGCGAGAAGGCGCTCGCGACGGACCCCGAGCGGCGCGTGGACGTGAGCTGGGATGTGCGCGGTGACTTCAAGCGCCCCGTCACCCTGCGCGTGCTCACCGCGGACCGCACGGGCCTCTTGGCGGACATCTCCAACATCTTCTCGAAGAAGGGCGTCAACATCTCCCAGGCCAACTGTCGGGCCACCGGGGATGACCGGGCCGTGAACACCTTCGAGGTCATCATCTCCGACCTGAAGCAGCTCACGGACCTGATGCGCACCATCGAGCGCTTGAGCGGCGTGTACTCCGTGGAGCGAATCTAAAGGGCCGCCATTCGTGGTAGAGCGCCCAGGAAAATCCGGCGGCCACCTCCGGCCGCCCGACTCCTCGAGGTGCGCTCCATGGCTCGACAGACCATCCACTCGGACCAGGCCCCCAAGGCCATCGGTCCGTACTCGCAGGCGGTGCAGGTGGACTCGGGGAAGATGACCTTCCTCTCCGGGCAGATTCCCCTGGACCCCGTCACCATGGAGATGGTGCCGGGGGACGTCGTCGCCCAGGCGGAGCGGGTGATGCTCAACCTCCAGGCGGTGCTCAAGGCGGCCGGGCTGGACTTCAGCCACGTGGTGCGCAGCACCATCTACCTCACGGACCTGGGTGACTTCGCCCGCGTCAACGAGGTCTACGGCCGCTACTTCACCGGCGCCCCGCCGGCCCGCGCCACCGTCCAGGTCGCGGCGCTGCCGCGCGGCTCCAAGGTGGAGATCGACGCCATCGCCGTGTCCTGAAGTCCCAGGCCCCGTGACGTGAAAGCAAGAGGCCGTCGGACCCAAGCGGTCCGACGGCCTCGAGTGCTTCAGGGCTGCGAGGAGCGGACTACTTGCGGTCCGCCGCCACCGCGCCGGCCTTCTTCAGCTCCTCATCGATGACGCGCTTGAAGGCGTCGAACGGCTGGGCGCCCACCAGGGTGCGGCCGTTGATGAAGAACGTCGGGGTGCCGGTGGCGCCCAGACGGCCGGCGTCCGCCGCGTCCGCCTCGATCTGCTGGGCGAACTTGTTGCTGTCCAGGGCGGCCTTGAACTTCTCCACGTTCAGGCCCAGCTCCTGCGCGTACTTGTCCAGCGAGGCCCGGTCCAGCGCGCGCTGGTTGGCGAAGAGCTTGTCGTGCATCTCCCAGAACTTGCCCTGCTCGTGCGCGGCCAGCGCGGCGGCCGCAGCGGCCTTGGCGTTGGCGTGCATGGGCAGCGGCTGGTTGCGGAAGGCCACCTTCACCTTGCCCTGGTACTGGTCCTCGATCTGCTTGAGCGTGGGGACCACGCGGCTGCAGAACGGGCACTCGAAGTCGGAGAAGGCGACGATGGTGACGGGCGCGTTCGCGGGGCCCTTCACCGGGGCGTTGCCGACGTCGACCTTCTGGACGGGCGGCTCGGCGGGGGCGCCGGGGGCGGCGGCGGGCGGGGCGTTGGCCACGTTGTCCGCGTTGAGCTTCGCGTACAGCTCCTCGGGCTTGGTGCCGGAGGCCAGCAGCTTGTCGGCCTTGGCGATCTCCTCGTCGATGAGGCGCTTGAAGGCGTCGAAGGGCTGCGCGCCCACGAGCTCGCGGCCGTTGACGAAGAACGTCGGGGTGCCGTTGGCGCCCACGGCGCTGCCAGCGGCGCTGTCCGCCTCCACCTTCGCCTTGAACTTGCCGGAGTCGAGCGCGGCCTTGAACTTGGCGACGTTCAGACCCAGCTCCTGCGCGTACTTCTCCAGGGAGGCGCGGTCCAGGGCCTTCTGATTGGCGAAGAGCTTGTCGTGGTACTCCCAGAAGCGGCCCTGCTCACGCGCGGCCTCGGAGGCCTCGGCGGCCGCCTTGGCGTTGGCGTGGAAGGACAGCGGCTGGTGACGGAACACCACGCGCACGTCCTTGGGGTAGTCCTTCTTGATCTGCGTCAGCGTGGGGACGGCGCGGCTGCAGAACGGGCACTCGAAGTCGGACCACTCGACGATGGTCACCTTGGCGGTGGCCGGGCCGAAGGAGGCCGAGTCGGCCGGCACGTCGATCTTCTTCACCGCGGGGGCCTGCTGCTGCTGCTGGGCCGCCTTGGGGGCGGCGCGCTCGGCGCCCTTCTCGATGATCTTCGCGTAGACCTGGGCCGGGCGGACGCCGCCCTTCACCAGGGCCTCGGCCTTGCCGAGCTCCTCGTCGATGAGCGCCTTGAAGTTGTCGATGGGCTGCGCGCCGGAGAGGAAGCGGCCGTTGATGAAGAAGGCGGGCGTGCCGCTCGCGCCGAGCTGGCCGGCCAGCGTCTGGTCCTTCTGGATGACCTCGGACAGCGCGGGGCTGGCCATGTCGGCCTTCCACTTGTCCAGGTTCAGGCCCAGCTCCTTGGCGTACTGCTCCAGGGAGGCGTCATCCAGCTTCTTCTGGTTGGCGAAGAGCTTGCCGTGCATCTCCCAGTACTTGCCCTGCTCGCCAGCGGCCAGCGCCGCGAGGGACGCGGGCTTGGCGCGAGCGTGGAAGGAGAGCGGGTTCTGCTTCATCACCACGCGCAGCTTCTTGCCGTACTCCTCCTCCAGCTTCTCCACCGTGACGTTCGCACGGCTGCAGAAGGGGCACTCGTAGTCCGAGAACTCGACCAACGTGACGAGGGCCTCGGGGTTGCCCCGGGTGGGGGAACCCTCGACGGGAACCTTGAATACGGTGGGGTCCACCGGACGGCGCGCGGGGTTGGCCTGACCAGCCTGAGCGGCGGGCTTGGTTTCGGCCTTCGTGGGAGAGCCGCTGTAGACGCGGCCGCCGACGAAACCAAGCACCAGGCCGACCAGCAGGGCCACGATGATATTGGGCTTCATGGGTGGGTTCTGCTCCTTCGCCATAGGTCCGACTCCGGCCCCGAGCGTGGATGTACGAGAAAAGTCGAGAGGGCCGGGGTACTTAACAGAGGGATTTCCAGACACGCAAGCCGAGTGGAAGCCCTCCGGGCTCGCCACCAAGGCCCCTCAGGGGCCCGAAAACTGGGCGGTTCTCGGAAAAATTCCGCACGCTCGGATCTCACCCATGGGAGACAGTTCGCGGATGGACAACAGCGTGCGAGTGGACACCTCCGGCAGGCCTTGTCCGGTGCCCATCCTGGAGATCGCCAAGGCGATGCGGCGGCTGCCCGTCGGCACGCTCGTGGAGCTGGTCTCCACCGACAGGGGCCTGGAGGCGGATCTGCCCGCCTGGTGCGAGGCCACGGGCCACGAGCTCGTCCGCCTGGAGCGCAGGGAGACGAGCTACGTGGGCTGGGTCCGCAAGGTGGGTTGAAACCCGGTGGCTACAGCAACTGGAGGACGCGATCCTCCAGGCGCCGGCCGCGGCTGACGCCGAGGATGAGCACGCCGCTCTGGAGCAGGTGGGCCACGACGCGGCTGATGACCTCCTCGGGAGGTACCTGACCGCCGAAGCGCACCACGAGGACGTGCTCGCCCTCCAGGCGCGCGTCGGTGACGTGGGGGAGGGTGGCGATCTCGGGCGGGATGACGGTGCCGCGGGCGATCTGCACGCGGAACTCCGCGCCCTGGCCGGTGAGCTCGGACATGCTGCCGTCCTGCGCCAGCGTGCCCTTGTCGAGGATGGCCGCCGCGTCGCACAGCTCCTCCAGCTCCTGGAGGTTGTGGCTGGAGACCACCACCGTCTGGCGGCCCTTCATGTCCTTGATGACCTGGCGCACCTGCGCGGCGATGCGGGGGTCCAGTCCGGCGGTGGGCTCGTCGAGCAGCACCAGCGGGGGCTGCCCCATGAGCGCCTGCGCCATCGCGGTGCGCTTGGCCATGCCGTGGCTGAGCGCCTGCGTCTGGACGTTCCAGGCCTCCAGCAGCCCGACCTTCTCCAGCGCCTCGCGGGCCTCGCGCTCGGGGGCGTCGAGGTCGGACAGCTTCGCCCAGTACATCAGGAGCGCGCCCACCTCCCAGCCGGGGGGCAGCACCGCGTCCTGGGGCAGGGCGCCCAGCCGGCCCTTGAGGGCGCCGGGGGTGGTGGGGTCCACGTCCATGACCTTGAGCGTGCCCTCGGACGGATAGAGGTAGCCGCACATCATGGAGAAGGTGGTCGTCTTGCCAGCGCCGTTGGGGCCGATGAGGCCGTACACCGCGCCCCGGGGCACGGAGAAGCTGACGTTGTTGACCGCGACCTTGGGGCCGAAGCGCTTGGTGATGCCGAACAACTCGATGGCCAGCTCGCTCACAGGTCCCTCGCGCGCAGGGCGCCGTAGGCCCCCAGCAGGAAGATGGTCGCGAAGCCCGCGTAGGCCGCGCCGCTCACACCGAACTCGGTGAAGCTCGGGTGCAGCAGGTCCCCGGCGTAATAGGAGGGCGACAGGTAGCGCAGGAACCGCAGCGCTCCCTCCTGCTGGCCCGACGCCGCGTCCACCGCGCTGGAGGCCCGGCCCACGGTGTCCATCAGCCAGAAGACGAACAGCAGGATGAAGTTGAAGACCAGGCTCACCGCGGGGCTGCGGAAGAGGCTGGAGCACAGCGTGGTGAGCGCCACGTAGGACAGCGAGAAGACGATGGCGGCCATCCAGAACTTGAGCAGGTTGAGGCTCAGCGCGGCGAAGCCGAAGTCCGGGTTGGCGATGCGTGCGTAGATGAAGATGGCCAGGTCGATGACGAGCACCAGGCCCACCAGCAGCGCCGCCTGGGACAGGAACTTGCCCAACAGCACCGAGGAGCGGCGGGCGCGCACCGTGAGGTAGCGCATGGAGCGCGGGCCGACTTCACCGCTGATCTGATCGAACCCCATCAGCGCGACGTAGGCGGGCAGGAAGAAGAGGGTGACCTTGAAGACGAGCAGCACCTCGATGGGCACCTGCGCCAGGGCCTCCATCATCGCGGTGTCGTTGCTGGTGAGGAAGCCCAGCACCCCCTTGCGCATCTCCTCGGCGAAGCGAGCGGACGTGTCCGCGTCCGCGCCGCCGGCCTCGGCGAGCTTCTGGTTCACCGCGGCGCGGACTTCACGGGCGAGCCAGCCGACCACCAGCAGCACCAGCGCGGAGAACATGCTGTAGAGCCCGAGCAGCACCACCGCGCGCCCGCTGCGCACGGCCCGGCGCAGCTCCGCGCTCCAGATGACCAGGGTTTCTTTCAGTCCGTCCAAAGTGTGGGGGACCCTACTGGGGAGGTGCACACGCCGTCGCCTGGTTTTTGACGAGGGCGCCGTTCGGGCGGGCAGGGAAGCGTCCGTGGACAGCGGGCCGCCAGCCGCTA
Source organism: Myxococcus sp. AS-1-15 (assembly GCF_020037055.1). Taxonomy (NCBI): domain Bacteria; kingdom Pseudomonadati; phylum Myxococcota; class Myxococcia; order Myxococcales; family Myxococcaceae; genus Myxococcus; species Myxococcus sp. AS-1-15. Next base: position 159,015 of record NZ_JAIQDF010000017.1, read on the forward strand.
GGATTCGCCTGCCTCCCCCCTCCTCGCCCCCCTCGCGCCGCACATGACGATTCGCCGACGACTCCTGTTCGCCGCCGCCCTGCTGCCGCTCTCCCTCCTGCTGGGCGCGAACGCGTCCCCGCCCGGGAGCGCTCCGGCCGTGGGCCCGGAGGACGCGGGCGTCGTGGCGTCCTCCCCGGATGCGGGGAGCGTGGCGATGGCGCCCGAGGACGCGGGGCCCGGGGCCCACGCGGGCGGCGGCGGTCCGCTGGAGGCCCAGGGAATTCCGGGAGAGGACGGCGGCTCGGACTCGGAGGCGGTGGCGGCGGCCGCGGTGCAGGGCGGGGCGGACGGTGGGCTGGCCACGCTGGTGACGGTGCCCGGGCTGGTGCCGCCCTCGCCGGTGCCCTCGCGGCTGACGGCGCCTCCCATCACCACGCTGCGGACGATGGCGAAGTCCCAGGACCTGCTGGCGCGCGCGAAGCTGCAGGGTGAGCGACTGGTGGTGAAGGAGAAGAACGGTGAGGAGAAGGTGCTCACCGTGGACCCGGTGCTCCAGGCGCAGTTGACGAAGATCCTCCGCGACTACGAGGTGCCGTACGGCGCGGCCGTGGTGCTGGAGCCGTCGACGGGGCGGGTGCTGGCGCTGGCGGAGCACTCGGCGGCGCAGCCGGAGCTGCGGGGGCTGCCGTTCCGCGCGGTGTTCCCGGCGGCGAGCATCTTCAAGATCGTCACGGGCAGCGCGCTCCTCGAGGCCGGTGTCTCGCCGGAGATGGAGGAGTGCTTCCACGGCGGCAAGCGGCGGCTGACGGAGCGGCACCTGGAGGACAGCGAGCGGGACGGGGCCTGCTATTCCCTGGCGATGGCGATGGGCAAGAGCGCCAACGTCATCTTCGCCAAGCTCACGCAGAAGCACCTCTCCGCGGAGGTGCTGCGGCACATGGCCGCGCGCTTCCGCTTCAATCGCGCCATCGACTTCGTGGTGCCCACGGACGTGTCGCTCGCGGCGGTGCCGGAGGAGGGCTTCGCGCTGGCGAACACGGGGGCGGGGTTCGGGGATGTCTACCTCTCGCCGCTGCACGGCGCGCTGGTGGCGTCCGTGGCCGCGAACGATGGGCTGTGGGTGGACCCGGTGCTGGTGGAGCCCGAGCCTCGGCCCGGCGTGTTGCTGCCCCCCGAGGAGCCCGAGCGCGTGCTGACGTCCGAGGCGGCGAAGGCGCTGACCGACATGCTGGAGACGACCGTCACGCACGGCACCGCGCGCGGCGTCTTCCGGGAGCGGCACTTCCGCGTGGACGACGCGGTGGGCAAGACGGGCACGCTCGCGGACCGCAATCCCTTCCGGGACTACTCGTGGTTCGTCGGCTTCGCGCCCCGGGACAACCCGCGCGTCGCCGTGGCCGCGCTCGTGGTCAATGACCCGAAGTGGCGCATCCGGGGAACGTGGCTCGGACGTGAGGCCATCCGGCTCGGACTCGAGCGAGTGCCCGCGCCCGTCGAAGTCACCGCGCCCGCGTCGGCGGCTGGCAAGCACTGAGCGCGAGGCCCGCGTGGCCTCCTACCGCGCGGTGAGCTTCACCAGCCCCATGTCCACGAAGCCGTGGAGGAACTTCAGCGCGTCGAGCTCCTGCAGCGGCGACACGTGGACGATGGCGGCGATGTCCCGCCGTCCGTCGATGCGCGACAGCAGGTAGCGCTCCGGCGCGGTGAGCTGGAGCGTCTTGAGGTTCGCGGGCGCCACCAGCAGCGCCGGCACCTTCGCCGAGTCCATCAGCTCCCGCCGCAGCTCGGCCAGCAGCTTCTCCTGCGCCGACTTCACCAGCGCCGCGGAGCGGGGCGACGGGGACATCTCATGTGCCTGCCGCGCGAGCGCCTCGCCATCCCGGACATTGCCCGCGTCCAGGAAGAGCTGCGCTGCCTGCAGCACCTCGTCCGAGGACGACTCCGCGCCGATGACGCCGCCCTCCTGCTTCTCCTCCTCCACCACCGCCGCCGTGACGGGGACGGGCGCCTCGTCCGACACCTTCACCGCGTCCAGGCGATAGAGCGCGTACAGCCGCTGGTACAGGAAGAAGTCCGTGGCGTGCAGCGCCCGCGCCATCCCGTCGATGCTCAGCCCGTCATGGATGAGCTGGATGATGCGCTCGTCCATGCTGCCGGGCTTGCGCTCGGGCAGCTTGCGCTCGTCCACCGCCAGCCGCGTGCCGCCCGTGGGGAACACCGCGCGGATGGCCTCCCACGCCGTCTCCCGGAACTCGCCCTCGCGGTGGATGTCCACCAGGTCCACTTCCACATCCAACCCGGCGATGTCCGGCGCCGTGTCCGAGGCCTCGAAGGTGAACTCCCCCTCCTGCCAGTGGAAGGCGTCCAACATCATCTCCCGGAACTTGTGGCTCAACGTCGAGCGCGCCATCGCCTCCGGCACCACTCCCGACGTCGCCAGCACCTTGCCCAGGAACACCCGCGTCTGGGCTTGCGTGGCGAAGGCCTTCTCCAACTGGGCCTCCGTCAGATGCCCCATGTTGATGAGGAATTGACCGAAGAACTCCCGAGGCTGATTGGAGCTGGCGCAAACGACCTGCCCGTCACGCAGGACCCATTGCTTGCGCACGTCCCCGCGCTCCACCTTGAGCGAGCCCGTGGCCCGTCGGTTCCCGAGGTAGACGACGAGGTCCTTGAGGGGCATCGTCGAGAAGTCACCAGTCAGGCCGCGCATCGGCCGTCCATCCTGCACGCCATGAGAGTCGAGATCTACTCGAAACCCAAATGCTCGCTCTGCGACAAGGCAGCCGACGTCGTGGAGGCCGTCCGCGCTCGCATCCCCTTCGAGCTGCGGCTCATCTCCATCCTGGAGTCCCCGGAACTGTTCGAGCGGTGGCGCTACGACATCCCGGTGATCGTCATCGACGGGGTGCCCGCCTTCAAATACCGCGTCACGGAGGCCGAGCTGGAGGCCCGGCTGCGTGAAGTCCAAGGTGGCATGTCCATTGCTAAAACCGCTGCCCAGGATGGGTAGCCGAATGCCCTTCCCCAGGAAATCCGGGGGGATGAAGAGGTCAGGGAAGGGCTGGAGACTGTAATTCCGGGCACGCGCCGGAGGAGCGGTGGAGAAAATTCTGGTGGGGAGGCGGATGTGGTGAGCGTTCGACGCAAGCGGGTGGGGAAGGCGGGACAGCCGCCCACCGTGCTGCTCATCGAGCCGAGGGCGGACGACCTGGAGCGGACCCGGATGCTCCTCGGGGAGGCCGGCTTCCGTGTGGTTCCCGTGACTCGCTTCGACGCGGCGGTGCCGCTGTTCGAGGTCATCCGGCCGGAGGCGGTGATCCTCGCGGTGCAGGCGCCCGACTTCAGCGCCGTGCAGGTGGCCCGGCGGCTGCGGCAGCTCAGCCGAGGCACCGTGCCCCTGCTGTACATGGTGGACCCCCAGGACGCGGGGGCCTACCAGCACTGCCTGGAGAAGGGGCAGTGCGTGGACGTGGTGCCGCGCGGGGGCAGCGGGGCGGAGCTGGCGGTGAAGCTGCACGCGCAGCTGCGGCTGAAGGCCGCGGTCCTGCGGGCCGCGGCGGGTGAGGAAGAGGACACGGCGCTGGCGCTGCATGACCCGGTGACGGGCGTCTACAACAAGCCGTTCCTGCTGGCGCTGATGGGGTTGGAGGTGCGCCGGTGCGAGCGCTACGGCGGGACGTTCTCCGTGGTGGCGGCGGAGGTGGGGGGCTGGAGCGCGCTTCGCAAGGAGTACGGGCGGGGCATGGCGGAGCGTCTGCTGGTGTACAGCGCGGTGGTGCTGGGGCAGACGGTCCGCGAGGCGGACGCGGTGGCCCGGGTGGGCGACAGCCAGTTCGCGCTGATGTTGCCGGGCACGCCCGCGGAGGCGGTGCCGGTGTTGTTGTCGCGGGTGGCCGCGAGGTTCGAGGCGGCCCGCTTCCAGGTGGATGGACGGGTGGTGCGCACCACGTTGGAGCTGGGGGCCGTGAGCTTCCCGGACACCGTGGGGACGCCGATGCAGCTCTTGAGCGCGGCGCAGCAGGAGATGCGGCGCACGCGTGAATTTCGTCGACTGACCGGGTCCATGACCCGGCTCTCGGTGTGAGGATGGGCGGAGGTTCGATGCAGAGGGCGAGCGGAGGCGAGGGGATGGATCGGATCGCGGTGCTGGTGGTGGATGACGAGGAGTCGGTTCGCACCTTCCTGTCCGAGTTGCTTGGGAGCGCGGGCTATCAGGTGCGCTGTGCGTCCAGTGGCGCGCAGGCGCTGGAGATGCTCGCGGGAGGCTCGTTCGACGCGGTGTTGCTGGACGTCGTCATGCCCGAGATGAGCGGCCTGGAGGTGTTGCGCCGCTACCGGGGGCAGGGGGGCAATGCCCCCGTCGTCGTCCTCAGCGGCCTGACGGGCGCGGACGACGCGGTCCGGGCGATGAAGATGGGCGCCAGCGACTACCTGTCCAAGCCGTTGGGCAATGACGAGCTGCAGGACGCGCTGGCGCGCGCCCTGGGGACGCGTGCCCCGGAGCGTCAGCCGGTGGTCCAGGGCGTGGCGCCCCGGCCGGTGGTGGACACGGGCGCGGACGCGCGCGTGCTCATCTCCACGTCGCCGTCCATGCGCCGGGCGCGCGCGCTGGTGGAGCGCATCGCGAACGAGAACGTCCCGGTGCTGCTGTTGGGCGAGTCCGGCACGGGCAAGGAGGTCATCGCGCGTGAGATCCACGCGCGCAGCCAGCGCCGCGGTCGTCCCTTCATCAAGGTGAACTGCGCGGCGCTGCCGGGCGAGCTGCTGGAGAGCGAGCTGTTCGGCCACGAGCGCGGCGCCTTCACGGGCGCCACGGCGGAGAAGCCCGGCAAGTTCGAGCTGGCCGACCAGGGCACCATCTTCCTGGACGAGATTGGCGAGATGGCCATCCGGCTGCAGGCCAAGCTGCTCCAGGTGCTGCAGGACGAGGAGTTCTTCCGCGTCGGTGGCAAGAAGAGCGTGCGCGTGGACAGCCGCGTGGTGGTGGCGACCAACCGCGACCTCGAGAAGGAGATTGCCCTGGGCAACTTCCGCGAGGACCTCTACTACCGCCTCAACGTGGTGGCCATCCGGCTGCCGCCCCTGCGCGAGCGGCGCGAGGACGTGATGCCGCTGACGGACCACTTCCTCAAGAAGTACGGCCGCCAGTACATCTCCGGCGTCAACGAGCTGCCCACCGAGGTGCTCCAGGCCTTCGCGGACTACGACTGGCCGGGCAACGTGCGCGAGCTGGAGAACATGGTGCGCCGGCTGTGCGTGCTGAAGGACCCGACGCTGGTGCTCGACGAGCTCCACGGCGAGGGCCGCGCTCCCGCGAGCGCCCCGTCGTTGCCCACCGCGTACGCCGGCGACGACAGCGTCTACGGCGGCCGGGGCATGGAGGAGCCCGTGCGCGCGCCGCCGGCCTCGTCCGTCCAGGTGCTGGAGATGCCCTCGCGCAACGTGGCCGGCGCCACGGCCCTGTCCCACATGCAGCCGCACGCGCCGACGCCCGTGGTGCACGAGCCGCTCAACACGGTGATTCCGGCGCCGCGCTACGTCAACCCGTTCGACGTGCCCCAGCCGCCGCCTCCGCCCCCGCCGACGGGCGAGCTGTCGCTGAAGGACATCGGCAAGCGCGCGGCGATGCTGGCCGAGCGCGAGGCCATCCTCGCGATGCTCCAGCGCACCGCGTGGAACAAGCGGCGCGCGGCCGGCAAGCTGCGCATCAGCTACAAGGCGCTGCTCTACAAAATCAAGGAGTGCGGAATCATCGACCCGCGCGCCAGCGCGGAGCTGTAGTCGACACGTCCCGCCTTGCGTTCGCCCCCCGCTCCCGTTATCGCGGGGGGCATGACGCCACCTCTCGTCCTGCTGGGCTCCGGATACACGCTGACGAGGCTCGCCGTCAGCCAGGCCCAGTCGGGGCGAGAGGTGCTCGCGACCACCAGGGACACCGCCCGCCGCGAGGAGCTCCAGCGCGCGGGCGCCCGCGTCGCCTCGCTGGAGGACGCGCTGCTCCAGACGAAGGGCGCGCACGTGGTCGTCTCCATTCCGCCCGAGGCCGGACTCGACGTGGCCCTGGCCCAGGCGCTCTCGGCCCAGCCCCCCGCGCGGCTGATGTACCTGTCCTCCACCGGCGTCTACGGCGGCGCGCGCGGCGTGGTGGACGAGGACACGCCGGTGGACGTCACCTGGCCCGCGTCGCTGCCGCGACTGGAGGCCGAGTCGCGCTACCTGCCGCTGGGCGCGATGGTGCTGCGCATCGCCGGCATCTACGGCCCGGGGCGCGGCGCGCACTCGCGGCTGCTCTCCGGCAACCTCCGGCTCCCGGACAAAGGCGGGCGCATCTCCCGCATCCACGTCGATGACCTGGGCGCGGCCATCCTCGCGGTGCTCGAGCGCGGCACGCCGGGCGCGCTCTACTGCGCGGCGGATGACCGGGCCGCGCCGCTGGAGGAGACCGTCACCTGGCTGGCGCACCGGCTGGGCATGTCGCCTCCACCCCGCGTGCCTCTGGAGACGCTGCACGAGTCGCTCCGGGGAGATCGGGCCATCTCCAACGCGCGGCTCAAGGAGCTGGGCTGGACGCCGCGCTACCCGGACTTCGTCCGGGGCTTCACCGCGGTGCTCAAGGAGGAGGGGCGCTCGAGCGGGGAGGGGGACATCGCCCTGCGCCCCATCTTCCCCTCGGAGGTGGAGGCCTTCTTCGCCCTGCGGCTGCGCGCGCTCAAGGAGCACCCGGAGTCGTTCGGCACCTCGTTCGAGGAGGAGTCCCTGCGCTCGCTCGACGAGATGCGCGCGCGGCTGGAGTCGAGCGACTCGCAGCGGGTGCTCGGCGCCTATGACGGGACGAAGCTGGTGGGCATGGTGGGCGTGCGCCGGGAGCCTCGCCGCAAGAGCGCGCACAAGGCCGTGGTCTGGGGCATGTACGTCCCGGCGGAGGCGCAGTCGCGCGGGCTGGGCCGCCGGCTGCTCCAGGCCGCCATCGCGGAGGGACGCAAGCTGCCCGGCGTCGAGCAGCTCCTGCTCGCCGTCGTCGCCGGCAACACGTCCGCGCACGCGCTGTACCGCTCCGTCGGCTTCCAGACCTACGGCGTGGAGCCCCGGGCCTTGAAGATCGGCGGCGCCTACGTGGACGAGGAGCTGATGGTCCTCACCTATTAGCCCCCCGCCCGAGTCGGGGCCCACATCCGCGCACCTGCGCCACTCGACGCCGGGGCGTGTCCTCACGGGCAGGTGACAGTTCCAGGGCAGGGTGGTGTTCCAGTGGGCGGAGGGCGCGGCGGAGGCCTGGAGATGGGGCTTGTGGACCGCGCTGGAGGCTTCGTGAGCATGGCCCTGTGCACCCCTGACTGGCTGCTGGAGCGGATTGCCCTGGGCGAGCTGTCCCCGGACGCGCTCGCCGACGCTCGCGTCCGGCTGGAGCGCGAGCCTCACGGGAGGGCCCGGCTGGCGCGGCTGGAGGCGGACTCGGCCCAGACGCTGGCCCGTCATCCCCCCGAGGACTTCGCCCGGGAGGTCGCCCGCCGCGCGCGCACCGCGGACGTCCAGCGCGAGAGCGCGGCGCGCGACCCGGGCTGGCATGGGCTGTCCATGGGGCTGCCCGTGGCGGCGTCCCTGGTGCTGCTCATGCTGTCGGCCCAGCCGGAGCGGCTGGCGGAGCCCCCGGCGCTGGTGCCCGCGCGGGTGGAGCTGATGGAGGAGACGGTCGGCATCAAGGGCGACGCGCGGCTCCTGGTGTACCGGCAGCATGACGGCTCCACGGAGCTGCTCGCGGACCGCACGCGCGCCCGGCGCGGCGACTTGCTCCAGCTGAGCTACCTCGCCGGCGGACGGCGCTACGGGACGGTGGTGTCCGTGGATGGCCGGGGGGCGGTGACGCTCCACCACCCCACCACGCTGGTGGGCAGCACCCGGCTGCAGAAGGGGGACGCGGTATCGCTGGCGCACGCGTACGAGCTCGACGACGCCCCCGCCTTCGAGCGCTTCTTCTTCGTCACCTCGGATTCACCCATCGATGTGGGCCTCGTGCTGGAGTCCGCGCGGAAGCTCGCACGTCAGCCCACCGAGGCGAGCACCCGGCCGCTCCCGCTTCCGGGTACCCTGGCCCAGACATCCTTCACGTTGGAGAAGGTGCCGTGATGGCGCGGTCACTCCTGTTCCTGTCCCTGTTGCTTCCCACCCTGGCCACGGCGGCCCCAGCCGGTACCCCTTCGTCCAACCCCGTCGCCGTGCGCCGGTTCGCGCTGCTCGTGGGCGTCAACGACGGCGGCGCGGGTCGCGCGAAGCTGCGCTACGCCGTCACCGACGCGAACGCCTTCGGCCAGGTGCTGGAGGAGCTCGGCGGCGTGCAGCGGCAGGACCGGATGATGCTGCTCGAGGGCGACCGCAAGGCGCTGGAGAGCGCGCTGGCCCGCTTCAAGGCGATGGTCGCCGCGGGCAAGACGCCGGGCGGACGCACCGAGGCGCTCATCTACTACTCCGGCCACTCCGACGAGGAGGGGCTGCTCCTGCATCAGGACCGCTTCGGCTACCGCGAGCTGCGGCAGGCGCTGGAGCAGCTCCCCGCGGACGTGCGCATCGCCATCCTGGACTCGTGCGCCTCCGGCACGCTGGCGCGCTCGAAGGGCGGCGTGCGCCGTCCCGCGTTCCTGGTGGACACGTCCACCGCCGTGCGGGGCCACGCCATCCTCACCTCGTCGTCGGAGGACGAGGTGTCGCAGGAGTCGGACCGCATCGGCGGCTCGTTCTTCACGCACAACCTGGTGTCGGGCCTGCGCGGCGCGGCGGACGCCACGGGGGATGGCCGCGTCACGCTGCACGAGGCCTACCAGTTCGCCTTCCACGAGACGCTCGCGCGCACGGAGCGCACGCGCGCGGGCGCGCAGCACCCGGCCTATGACATCGAGCTGGCCGGCACGGGCGAGCTGGTGATGACGGACCTGCGCACCACCTCCGCGGTGCTCGTCATGGACGAGAACGTGGAGGGGCGCCTGTTCATCCGCGACGAGCCCGGGCGCCTCGTGGTGGAGCTCAACAAGCTGGCGGGCCGCTCCACCGAGCTGGGGCTGCAGCCGGGCCGCTACACGGTGACGCGGGAGTCGCGCGGCGCCAGCTCCCAGGCGGTGCTCACGGTGGGCGACGCGGGCCGCACCGTGCTGGCCCACACGGCGTTCGTGGCGATGCAGGGCGAGCTGACGGCGATGCGTGGCGGTGGCGCTCCGGTGGCCGGCGCGCAGGGGCCGATGGTCGAGCCCCTGGCTCCCGCGCGCGGCAACTTCCGCTTCGTCAACCTGGGCCTGGCCCCGAAGCTCCAGACGAACGACCTGTGGGGCGGCGGGCAGCAGATGGACAACGCGCTCTCCATCTCCCTGGGGCTGGCGACCATGGGGCGGCTGGATGGCTTCGCGATGGCGCTGGGGGCGAACTGGGGCTCGGGTGAGACGCACGGCGTGCAGACGGCCCTTGGCGGCAACGTGGCGCGCGACATCATGGAGGGCGCGCAGCTCGCCGTGGGGGGCAACTGGGTCAGCGGCAGGGCGGAGGGCCTGCAGGCCGCGGTGGGCCTCAACATGGCGAGCCAGGGCGGCTTCCTCGGTCAGCTCGCGGTGGGCGCCAACGTGTCGCGCGCGTCCATGAGGGGCGTGCAGATGGCGGTGGGCAGCAGCTGGGTGAACGGCGACATGGACGGCTACCAGGCCGCGGTGGGCATGAGCTGGGTGGCCGGGACGATGCGCGGCGTGCAGATGGCGGTGGGCGTCAGCCGCGTGAACACCCTCCATGGCGCGCAGCTGTCGCTCATCAACGTGGGCGGAGACGTGACGGGCGCGCAGGTGGGCCTGATCAACGTCGCCGGGAAGATGAACGGCCTGCAGCTGGGCATCGTCAACGTGGCCAACAACCTGGAGTCCGGCGTGCCGGTGGGCCTGCTCAACATCGTGCGCAACGGCCAGTTCCACGTGGAGGCCTACGGCAACGACTTCAACTACGCCAACGTCGCGCTCAAGGTGGGCAGCCGCTACCTCTACACGACGCTGGTGGTGGGCATGGGCGCGGTGCCGGACCACCGGGGCCCCAGCCACTGGACGACGGGCGTGGGCCTGGGCGGCCACGTGCCGCTGACCGAGCGGCTCTACTTCGACGTGGACGTGGTGTCGAACACCATCCACGAGTGGGGCGGGGCGCTCGCGGACAACCGGATGCTGCACCAGGGGCGGTTGATGGTGGGCTACGCGTTCGCGCCGCGCTTCGCCATCTTCGCGGGTCCCACCTTCAACATCCTGCACGCCACGGACGGCGAGCCGGTGACGGCGCTCAGCCGGTTCTCCAAGTCGTCGGACCGCGACGTCCTGATGTGGGCTGGTGTCCAGGCGGGTCTGCGCCTCTGAACGGAGCGTCAAGGGAGCCACTCATGGGGTTCGAGCCCCGGGGTGGCCCCGAGCGGAGCGGATGGCTCCCATCAGTCGGACGAAGCCGGGACGACCTGGAACGGCTTTCCACTGGGTGCTCCACGGTGCGAGGCTGGATGAACGGCCAACGGCATGGCCGGGCAACCCTTGCCCTGGGGGCACGATGTCCAAGTTGCTGTTCGCGGCGTTCAACGAGGGCTCCAGCCTCTCGATGTCAGGCCAACACGAGGCCGCGATCTCCGCCTTCGACAAGGTCCTCGCCGTGGACCCGAAGCACTTCCCGGCCCTGACGGCGCGGGGGTCGTCCCTGGCTCGGCTCGGCCGCGCGGAAGAGGCCCTGCACTGCTTCGAGCGCGCCATCGAGGTGGACCCGTCCGCCGCGGACCCGCATCGCGAGGCCGCCCTGTGTCAGCTCGAGCTCGGGGAGCCCGAGGCCGCCGCCCAGCTGATGGGCCGCGCCACCCAGCTCAACCCGGAGCCCGGCTACCGCGAGGCCGCCGCCATCGAGGTCTACGAGCGCGGCAACGCGCTGCTCACCCGAGGCTCCCGGCGTCCCGACAAGGCGCGCTATCGGCTGGCCCGGTACACCTTCGAGCTCGCCCTGGAGCTGTCTCCCGCGTACGTCGAGGCCGCCAAGGCCTTGTCCGACATCTGGGAGAACCTGGGCGACACGACCCAGCGGGACCACTACGCGCAGCTGGCCCTGCGGCTGCGGCCCGCGGGCCATTGAAGCAGGCAGCGGGGCAGGGGGCCGCGTGCCCCGAGGCGTCCGCTCGCTCGGGGCGGGCCGCGTGCCCGCGCGTGGACGCATCCGCGCGTCCCCGATGTTACAAGTCGCGCGACCCGGTCCGCGCCCACTCAAAGACCTACAAGACAGAGCTGTCTGGAGATTCCGAAGATGATCGTCATGCTCGAGCCGGACTCACCCGAGTCCGTGGTGTCCGCAGTCCTCCAAGCCGCCGCCCAGTACAAGGGGGTGACGCCGCGTCCTCACGTCATCGAGGGCGCGGAGTTCACGGTGACGGAGGTGTACCTGCTGGGCTCCACGGCCCAGGTGCCCACGGAGGTCTTCGAGCAGATTCCGGGCGTGCGGCAGGTGGTGCGGGTGTCGCAGAAGTACCGGGTCATCGGCCGGCACAAGGGCCAGCGCACGACGACGGGCTTCGAGTACAACGGCGTGACGTTCGATGAGCGCTCGGTGCAGTTGTTCGCGGGCCTGTGCGCGGTGGACACGAAGGAGAACGTGGAGACGATGATGGCGGCGCTCGCGCGCCACGACATCCGCACCACGCGCATGGGGGCGTACAAGCCTCGCACCAACCCGTACGAGTTCCAGGGCCTGGGCGCGGCGTGCCTGCCGTGGGTGTTCGAGTCCGCGGGGAAGCACGGCATCAAGGTCGTGGCGATGGAGGTGACGCATCCTCGCCACATCGACGAGATTCGCGACGCGCTGGAGCGCTCGGGCAACGCCACGGGGGTCATGCTCCAGGTGGGCACGCGCAACGCGCAGAACTTCGAGCTGCTCAAGTCCATCGGTCAGCAGCGCGTGTTCCCGGTGCTCTTCAAGCGCGGCATGGGCATCACCCTGGAGGAGTCCCTCAACGCCTGCGAGTACATCGCGAGCGAGGGCAACCCGAAGATCGTCTTCTGCCTGCGTGGCGTGAAGACGCACCTGGGTGACCCGCACCGCAACATGGTGGACTTCGCGCACGTGCCCGTGGTGCGGCGGCTCACGCGCATGCCCGTGTGCGTGGACCCGTCGCACGCCATCGGCCGCGCGGACCTGCCGCCGGACGGCTTGCCGGACATCTTCCACGCGATTGGCCAGGGGCTCATCGCGGGCGCGTCCATGGTGCTGGTGGACTTCCACCCGCAGCCCGAGGCCGCGCTGTGCGACGGCCCGCAGGCGCTGCGCATGGAGCAGCTCGGCGCGCTCCAGCGCTACACGCAGATCATCCGCGAGGCGTACCAGTCCGCCGTGAAGAACGGCGACGGCCTGACGGCCTGATGACGCCCGCGCGGCGTGGCGCTCGCCTCAGGCCACGCCGTCGCGACGGCGCATCCGCGAGGCGTGCCCATGCGCGGGGAGCCATCGCGACGGGCTGATGAAGCCCGCGCGGCGAGGTGCTCGACGCAAGCCACACAGTCTCTGGAGAGCGCCCGCGTGGCGCTCGACTCAGGCCACGCCGTAACTGCCGAGAACGCGCAAGGTGATGCACGCCGCCTGCGCCGCCTGCACCGCCTCGCGCACGCGCGCCTCCTCCAGCGCGCCCTCCACATCCAGGCACCAGACGTACTCCCACGCGCGACGCTGGGGACGCGACTCCAGTCGGGACACGTCCAGCCCGCGCGCGGAGAACGCACCCAGCACGCGGTACAGCGCCCCAGGCTCATTGGGCACAGTCAGGGCGAGCGCCGTCTTGCGCCGCTTCCACGTGTGCTCGGGCTCCTGGCCCAGCGTGACGAAGCGCGTGTAGTTGTCCGACGAGTCCTCCACGCCGTCCTCGAGCACCACCAGCCCGTACAGCTCCGCCGCCAGGCTGCTGGCGATGGCCGCCGTGCGCGGGAGCGCCTCGCGAGAAACCCTTCGCGCCGCGATGGCGGTGTTCGTCTCGGGCACGGGCTTGAGGCCGCGCCGCCGCAGATAGCCCGCGCACTGCGCCAGCGCCTGCGGATGCGACAGCACCTGCTCCACGTCCTCCAGCGCGAGTCCCGGGGGCGCGACGAGGCAGTGGTGGATGCGCAGCGACAGCTCACCTGAGATGGGCAGGTCATGCTCCAGCAGCAGGTCCACGCTCTCCGCCACCGGCCCGCCCAGCGAGCTCTCCACCGGAATCACGCCGCTGTCCACGAGGCCCTCGGCCACCGCCTCGAACACGGCGCGGAAGGTGGGGCAGGGGACCGCCTCGACGTCCGGCCCATACAACACCCGCAGGGCCTCTTCCCCATACGCGCCCGGCTCTCCCTGGAACGCGACGCGAATCTCCGAGGGCGACAACTCATCCATGGCTTCCCTCGGCCCGGGCATACGTGCCCAGCACGCGCAGGAAGGACGTCAGCGGCCGGATGTCCTCCAGCGCGGCCGTCAGCGGCGCGGAGGCCGCATGTCCCTCCACGTCGACATAGAACCGGTACTGCCACGGCCGCCCCGGGATGGGCCGCGACTCCAGCTTGCTCAGGTTCACCCCCCGCAGCGTCAACCGCTGGAGCATCTCTCCCAACGTGCCCGGCTTGTGCTCCAGCACCATCAGCAGCGACGTCTTGCACGGCACGCCCGGCGCCAGCGGCGTGGGCTCGCGGCCCACCTCCACGAAGCGCGTGTAGTCGAACTCCGGCTGGAGCTCGCGCGCCAGGACCTCCAGGCCGAAGCGCTGCGCGGCCGTCTCGCTGGCGATGGCGGCCACCGTGGCGTCGTTGCGCTCACGCACCTTCTGCGCCGCGCCACCCGTGTCCGAGTCCGGCACCGCCCGCACCCACGGCAGCTTCTCGCGCAGGTACGCCTCACACTGCGCCAGCGCCTGCGGATGCGAGATGACCTCGCGCAGCCCCTCCAGCTTCGCGCCCGGCAGCCCGAGCAGCCGGTGGTCCACCTGGCTCACCAGCTCCGCGGTGATGACCACGCCACCCTCGGCGAGCAGGTCGTACGTCTCGTTCATGCTGCCGGCGGTGGTGTTCTCGATGGGCAGCAGCGCCAGGTCCTGCTCGCCGCGCCGCACCGCCTCCACCACCTCGCGCGCATCGTCGAAGCCCGTCAGCAGCACGCCGCCCGCGCGGCCCGTGTAGAGCCTGCGCGCGGCCAGGTGGCTGTAGGAGCCCTCGACGCCCGGATAGCCCACGCGCAGCGGCGTCGTGTCCAGCCGCGTGACGAGCGCCTGCTGCCGCGCCACCGACATGTCGATGACCAGCCGCCAGATGCGCTCCGTCTCGTGCGGGTCCAACCCGTGCTCGGACGCGCGCGTGCGGATGCGGCGCAGCAGCAGGTCCTCGCGACGCTGGTCCCGGAACGGCGCCGCGGTGGCCAGCTTGGAGCGCGCCACGTCGTCCGCCAGGTCCATGCGGCGGCGGAGCGCGTCGAGAATCTCCTCGTCCAGGTTCTCGATGGCGATGCGCAGCGCGTCCAGGTCCGGCGAGGTGCTCATCGCCCCGGCTCCCTCAGCTCGCGGGACATCAGGTGGTGGGGCCCGATGCCGGGCAGCTCGAACGGCTCTCCGTGCTGGATGAACCCGAGCGAGCGATAGAAGCCCGAGGCGGTCGACCGCGCGTTGCACCACACCTGCGTGCCCTTCTGCGTCACGGCGTGCTCCATGCACGCCTTCAACAGGGCCGCGCCCAGCCCCTGTCCCTGGCGTCCGTGCTCCACGGCCATGCCCCGCAGGCGCCACGCGGTGATGGCCTTCAGGGCGTAAGGTGGCGGCTCCCGATAGATGGAGGCCACCCCGAGCAGGCGGCCTTCCGAGTACAGGCCCAGGTGCACGGTGTCCGGGTCGTCATCTCCAGGATAGACGACGGCCTCGGGAGGCTGGTGGGGGCGAAGCACGGCGCGGCGCAGGCCACGGGTCTCCGCGGCGGGAATCCGTCGGATTTCGGAGGAGCTCACGCTTTCGAGTATGCCGTTTTCCGACCTCGTGCGTCCTCATTCCATGGAAGCCGTCGAGGAGGTCTTTCCGCCGTGAAGGGTACCGCCATCCTGGAGGAGCCTGGAACTCCAGCGCGCGCCACCGCCGCGCCCGGGTTCGAGTCGCTCCTGGAGGCGGAGCAGGCCGGGCTGCTGCGCCTGGCCCGGCGGCTGGTGTGGGACGCGGAGGAGGCGAGGGACGTGGTGCAGGCAACCCTGGCTGATGCCTACGAGAAGCGCCACGGTTTGAAGGACTTGCAAGCGGGGCCCGCATGGCTGCGGCGCATCCTGGTGTCCCGCGCGATGAGCCACCTGCGCAGGCGGCGCGTGTGGAACGTGCTGCGTGAGGCGCTGGATGGGGGAACGCCCCTGGAGCTGTCGCCGGAGGAGCGCTTCGTCGGCGCCGAGCGCTGGCGGGCCCTGGGCCGCGCGGTGCGGGCGCTCCCATCGCAGCAGGCCACGGCCTTCAGCCTTCGCTACCTGGAGGGACTCGAGTTGGACGCTGTCGCGGAGGCGATGGGCATCGAGCGGGGCACCGTTCGCATCCACCTGTATCGCGCGCTCAAGAAGCTCAAGGCCGAGCGGGCCCTCGAAGGAGAAACGCCATGAGATGCCACGACGTGGCCCCCATCCTCCTGGAGTCCTCGCCCCCGTGGCCTCCCGAGGCGCGCGCCCACCTGGAGGGCTGTGAGGAATGCCGGACGCTCGCGGCCGTGCATGCCTCGGCGTCGCGGCTGCGCCTGCCCGTGACGCCGCCCCTGACGCCGGTGACTCGCGAGGCCGTGCTCGGCGAGGTGCGCCGCCGCAAGGTGCGCCGCCGTGTCGCCGCGGGCGTGGTGGCGTCGTTCTGTCTGCTCGGCCTGACGTGGCTGACGCGGCCCGAGTCACCGGTGCCCCGCGTGTCGGAAGCCGCCTACGTCCAGGGCGACGACACCGCGCCCCGGTCCGAGCTGGAGCTGCGCCGCGCGGACACGGAGGCCGAGCCGGAGCCGGAGGCCCTGGCGCAATGGGGCCGCACCTCGCTGTCCGACCTCTTCACCGAGGTCCGTGGCTACACGCGGCGCGACGCCGTGTACCGCGATGACCTCTACCGACCTTTCGGGGCGATGGCCGCGTGGCTGCGTCCCCCGGATTCCCGCGCGCTGGAAGCACCGCCGTTCCGAACGGCGATTCAACCCATCAGTTACCAGGAGTCGATGCCATGAAGCTTCGCACGTCCATGTTGTTGGCCGCGGCGGCGTTGAGCCCGCTGCTCGCATCCTCGCCCGCACAGGCCCAGTCCGAGCCCGAGAACATCGTCGTCCACCGCGCCGGCCCGGGAACGCTGCACGTCATGGGGCCCGCGGACAGCACGCTCCCGTTGGGCCCGCTGCCTCCCGCCGCGCACGGCATCCCGCCGCAGGTGGTGGAGAAGCTGGGCATCCCCCGGGACGTGGCGAAGCAGATTCAAGACCTGACGTTCGACGCGAACGAGGCCGTCATCCCGCTGGAGGCGGACCTCAAGCGCGCGCAGCTCCAGCTCGAGCGCCAGCTGCGCGCGGACTCCACCGATGAGAACGCGGTGCTCAAGCAGGTGGAGGAGGTGGGCCGCGCGGAGACGGCGGTGCGCAAGAACCGCCTGTCGTTGATGGTCCGCATCAAGCGACTGTTGGGTCCCGAGCTGTGGCGCAAGGTGGAGGCGGAGATGGGCACGATGCGCATCCAGAAGCGCATCGAGTTCCGCAAGGGCTTCCCGGGCGAGGACGGCCCCGGCCCCGGCGGCCCTGGCCCGCGCAAGCCGTAGCGTTCCGGACAGACGCGGGCTCTTTCGGTGGACCCCTCCAGGGAAGGACGAGGGGGCCCGCGTATCCTGGGAGGCATGGCCCACCTTCCGGATTCGGAGCGTCAGCTCGAGGAGGATGCCGCCCAGCTCCAGCGGCTGGGGTACGCGCAGGAGCTGTTGCGCGGCATGGGTGGCTTCTCCAACTTCGCCGTCTCCTTCTCCATCATCTCCATCCTCACCGGCGCCGTGACGCTGTATGGCCATGGGCTGCGCTTCGGCGGGCCGATGGTGATGGGCGTGGGCTGGCCGCTGGTGGCGGTGATGACGCTCACGGTGGCGGCGAGCCTGGCGCAGCTCGCGTCGTCGTTCCCCACCGCGGGCGCGCTGTACCACTGGGCCGCCATGCTCGGCGGTCCCCGCGTGGGCTTCTTCACCGCGTGGCTGAACACCCTGGGCCAGTTCGCGATTACGGCGGGCATCGACTACGGGCTCGCGGAGTTCCTCGCGGACATGCTCGGCTGGCCCCGCGAGCGCATGTCCGTGCTGCCGCTGTACTCGGGCATCCTGCTGTCCCACGCGGTGCTCAACCACGTGGGCGTGCGCGTCGTCGCGTGGCTCAACGATTTCTCCGCCTGGTACCACGTGGGCGGGGTGGTGGTGCTCATCGGCGCGCTCGCGCTGTTCGCGCCCAAGCAGGACGCGGCCTTCCTGATGACGCGCTTCAGCTCGGAGACGCCGCTGTATGCCTATGGCTTCCTCATCGGCCTGCTCCAGGCGCAGTGGACCTTCACCGGCTATGACGCCAGCGCGCATGTCTCCGAGGAGACGAAGGACCCCACGCGCAATGCTCCCTGGGGCATCTTCCTGTCCGTGGCCGTCAGCGCCGTCGCGGGATACCTCCTGCTGGGCGCGGTGACGCTGGCCATCCAGGACCTGCCCACCACGGCCGCCGCCGCCAACCCGTTCCTCCATGTGCTCACGCAGGGCCTGGGCCCCGCGCTGGGCGGCGCGCTGGTGTGGGTGGCCATCGGCGCCATGTGGTTCTGTGGGCTGTCCTCGGTGACGTCCAACTCGCGCATGC
Organism: Myxococcus sp. AS-1-15; assembly: GCF_020037055.1. NCBI lineage: Bacteria > Pseudomonadati > Myxococcota > Myxococcia > Myxococcales > Myxococcaceae > Myxococcus > Myxococcus sp. AS-1-15. Next base: position 176,849 of record NZ_JAIQDF010000017.1, read on the forward strand.
TGTTCGCCTTCGCGCGCGACAACGGCCTGCCCGCGTCGAAGTGGCTCGCGAGCGTGTCGCCGCGCTTCCGCAGTCCCGCCGTCGCCGTCTGGGTGTCGGTGGCGGGCAGCGGCCTGGTCGCGCTGTGGAGCGAGGCGTACGCGGCCATGGTGGCGCTGAGCACGCTGGCGCTCTACGCGTCCTATGCCTTGCCCGTCTGGGTGGGCCTGCGCGCGCGCCGCTCCGGGACGTGGTCGCACCGAGGGCCGTGGGACCTGGGGCGCGCGTCGTCGTGGGTCAACGTAGTCGCGCTGGTGTGGTGCGGGGTGGTGATGGTGCTGTTCGTGCTGCCGCCCAACCAGCTCGCCGGCTACACGTTCGCCGGCGCGCTGGGGCTGTTGGGCCTGTACTGGGCGCTGGTGCAGCGGCACAGCTTCACGGGGCCGAAGGTGACGCTGCTGCGGCCCCCGGAGGCCGCGGCTACTTCGGCAGCGCCGTCTTCCCCATCTTCAGGATGAGCTTGAAGTGCTCGGCGGTGACGGGGGCCACGCTGAGCCGGCTGCGGGTGATGAGCGGGAAGTCCTTCAGCGCGGCGGTGGCCTTGACGGTGGCCAGCTCCACGGGCGCCTTGACGGGGACGACGGCGGCCACCTTCACGGAGGCCCAGTCCTCACCCGGGGCGGTGGAGTCCTCCGTCGCCAGCGTGAGCACCCGGGCCACGCCCACCACGGCCTTGCCCTCGTTGGAGTGGTAGTAGAGGCACAGGTCCCCGGGCTTCATCGCCCGCAGGTTGTTGCGGGCCTCGAAGCTGCGGATGCCCGTCCACTCCGTCTGCGTGTCCTTCTCGAGCTGCGCGTACGGGTATACCGACGGCTCGCTCTTGATGAGCCAGTACTGGGTCTTCGACATGGCGGCGCACCATAGAGCAAGGCCGCGTCGCCGCGCGCGGTGTTCCTCAGTGCAGCAGGTCCGAGGCCTGTCTCCCGGGCCCCGAGGACGTCAGGCACTGGGCCGCCCACGTCAGCCGCTCCACCTCCCGCAGGCTCGCGAGCATGGCGGCCGCCACGTTCCGTGGACTCTGGAAGTGGAAGTCCCCCCGGCGCGTGCCCTCGGTGAAGACGGACTCCAGGAGGGCGAGCTCCCGCGCGTGCAGGTCCACGACGTACAGGTCGATGAGCGGGAGGATGTCGAGCAGGGCATCGAAGGAGACGTTCAGCTCCCGGAGGATGCGCTCGGTCTGCTCCTGGCGGACCTCCACGAAGGTGCGCACCTGCTGCTCGGGGGAGGGCGCGCGGGCGACGGCGCGCTCCAGCGCCTCCATCGCCGGCACGCCGTGCTGCCGCACCACCTCGATGAACAGCGCCTCCTTGGTGGAGAAGTGGCGGAAGACCTGGCCGTGCTCCAGCCCCGCGCGCCGCGCGATGTCCTCCAGTGACACCCGGGTGAAGCCGAGCTGGGCGAAGTGCTGCGTGGCGGCGGTGAGGATGGCGGTGCGCTGTTGCGTGCTCAAGAGGGACCTCGCGGTCTGGGGGACGACACGACTACATGGAGAGGCCCGCCGCGAAGCTGACGACGAGCTCTCGGGTCTGGGGAGCCCGCGTCACATCCAGGCCCAGGGCGGGAACAGCGACACTGCGCAGGTACATGCGGAGCCCGGCGCCGGGGGCGACGTAGCGCGTGACTGTATTCCTCCACTCCACGTGCCCGGCGTCGACGAAGGCATGCGCGGTGAAGGTCGCCAGGCTGGGACTCCAGAGGGGGACCTGGTACTCGAGCGTGGCGATGGCGGCCTGCTCCGCCCAGAGCGTGGCCAGCGTGAAGCCGCGCGTGCCCGTGCGCTGTCCCAGCAGCACCGCGTCCAGGGTGGAATCTCCATCCACGTATTCGAGCGTGCCCGACAGGGTGAGCGCATGGTTCCCGAACAACGCATGGGTGTAGGCGGCCGTGAGGGTCGCCTGTCGGTAGTCCCGGGAACCACTCCCCAGGTCGAACCCCTGACGCAGGTTCAGACGCGCGAACAGCCCTTCATTGAAGAAAAAGTGGAAGTCCTGTCCCAGATACTCCGCCACGGCGCTGACGCCCTGCGCGTGGCTCCGTTCAGGAGCGGGCTCGTCCTCGCTCGCGCGGAGCGGCCGGTTGAAGATACCGAACAGTCCCGCGCCCACGTTGAGCTCGGGCGTGAGCTGGTGGCCGAGCACGCCGGACACGTCCAGGCGTCGGTCCGTGTACTCGTCGACGACGATGTCGCGCACGCGACGCTCGCGGTCCAGCTTGGCGTACTGCCCGAAGAGCGTGCCTGTCCACCGGCTGCCGCGGATGCCCGGGTCCTTGTACAGCGAGAAGACGTTGCCGCCGCGGTTGCCCGCCATCGCCCCGAGCACGAAGAGTTTGTGCAGACCGAAGACGTTGCTCTCCAACAGGAACAGCCCCGCCTGCCACTGGCCATTGCTGGAGGTGAACATGGGGATGGGCAGCAGCGTCAAGCGCTCCTCCACCTTGATTCGCAGCGCCACGCCGTCGCCCTCCTGACGCGTGCGCACCTCGACGTGCTCGAAGAGCTTCAGGTTGAGCAGCCGTCGCTTCAGCTCCTCCGTCGCGCCGGCGGTGAGCAGCTCCCCGGGCTGGGTGCGCAGCGCGCGCAGGATGACGACCTCCTGGGTGCGCTCGTTGCCCTCGATGTCGATGCGCTCGATGCGCCCCGTCAGCTCCGGCTCGGGTGCGGGCGGTGCCTCGGGCGGGGGGACGGCGCGGGACAGCTCCTGGGTGGGCGCGTCCGGGGGCGGCTCCTGGGCGCGCGCGTCCGAGGGCATCAGCGCGGTGTTCAGCGCGAGCACCAGCCACGCCGGTGGATACGTGCACACGCAGGAGGAGAAGGGCTTCATGCGCGGGGTCTCCTGAGCGCGTCGAGGCGCGAGGCGCGGGCCCGCGCGCGAGCGGGCGAGGGCGGACGGTGGAGCGGCTTCATGGTGGGAGCCAGGCGGGCGGGTGGAGGTCGTCCGAGCCTCCGCCTGGGGTCGGAGAAGAGGTGAGGGGCGCCGGGGGTGTCTGTCATGGCCCGGCTCCGGAGTCAGTCGTGAGGGACGCGCACGGTGTCGTGCAGGCGGTCCAGGAGGCGGAAGAGCGTCTCCAGCTCATCCGGGGGCAGCGTGGCGAAGAAGCCCGCGAGCGCCGTCTCGATGCGCTCGCGGATGCCCTCGTAGATGGACCGGCCCTCCGGGGTGAGGGCGTTGACCACGCTGCGGCGGTCCGAGGGGTGGCGGGTGCGCTCGACGAGCCCGCGGGCCTCGAGCCGGTCCACCACTCCGGTGATGCTCTTGTCGTGGATGTCCGCCAGGCGCGACAGGGCGCCCGTGTTCAAGGGCCCTTCGTGGCCCAGCCAGATGATGACGTGGCTCTGGGGAGAGCTCAGCTCGTGCGCGTCGCAGAACTGCTTGACGGGGTCGCGCAGCACGGAGCGGTCCCGATTGAAGTCCAGCAGCTTCCCGAAGAACCGCGCGCCCTGCTCGCGCAGCCCCCGCGAGTTGTCGACGGCCGCCTTCGTCGCCTTCTTCCGCATGGAATCGCACCCACTCCCGCCGGACGCTCCCCTGAGGGACTGCCCCGGGCGCGGCACGCGTCATGCCCCGGAGAGATACACCACGTTGCCGATATTCCGCAATGTGGAATATCCGTGATGCGTCGGGATGGGGGTTTCCCTGGCGTGGCGGGGCGTGAAGCGGGCTGGCGGGGTCCCACCGCGCGCGTTACCTGTGGCCGCGCATTCTCACGAGGGAACGAATGGACCTGGACTTGAAGGACAAGGTGGCGTTGGTGACCGGCTCCACGGCGGGCATCGGCCTGGCAATCGTTGAGGCGCTCGCGCGCGAGGGAGCGGAGGTCATCGTCAACGGCCGCACCCAGGCGCGCGTGGACGCGGCCATCGCCGAGGTGCGCCGCAAGCAGCCGGAGGCGCGCCTGCGCGGCGTCGCGGTGGACCTGGGCACCGCCGAGGGCGCCGGCCGCTTCATCCAGCAGGTGCCCCACGTGGACATCCTGGTCAACAACCTGGGCATCTTCGAGCCCAAGCCCTTTGAAGACATCTCCGACGAGGAGTGGCTGCGCACCTTCGACGTCAACGTGATGAGCGGCGTGCGCCTGAGCCGCCACTACCTCAAGGGCATGCGCCAGAAGGACTGGGGCCGCGTCGTCTTCATCTCCAGCGAGTCCGGCGTGCAGATTCCGGTGGAGATGATTCACTACGGGGTGACGAAGACGGCCCAGATTGCTCTCGCGCGCGGCATCGCCGAGGGCCTGGGCGGTACGCAAATCACCGCCAACTCCATCCTCCCGGGCCCCACGCGCTCCGAAGGCGTGGAGGTGTTCCTGGGCGAGCTGTCGCGTCAGCAGGGCGTGGACGTGGCCACGGTGGAGAAGGGGTTCTTCAAGAGCGCCAGGCCCTCGTCGCTGCTCCAGCGCTTCGCCACCACCGACGAGGTCGCCGCCCTGGTGGCCTTCGTGTGCAGCCCCAAGGCCTCCGCCATCAACGGCGCCGCGCTGCGCGTGGACGGCGGCGTGGTGCGCGCCATCCCCTGAGGTCGTCGCGTGGACGACATCCAGCCACCCCCGAGTCTTGGGCGAGGCTGAAAAGAAGAAGGCCCGGCGTCCCAGGGGACACCGGGCCTTTTTACTGTCACGGCGTCGGGCGTCAGGCCTGGTTGGCCATGCCGCGCGCCGTCTCCTCGCCAGGCTTGCCGCTCAACAGCGCGCTGCTCGCGTACAGGGCCAGGCCCACGACACCCAGCGCCGCGGCCTCCGTCTGCGCCATGAAGGCCACGCCCATCCACGCCATCACACCGGTTCCCATCGCGAACGCCGCCGCCACCGCCCCCGCTGCCTTCCTCATCCGCTGGCTCCCTGTCTGCTGGGCCCACTGGCCCGTTGTGGAAACAAAACTCCTCCCGCTCAACAGACTTCAAACCGCGTGCCGAGCACCTACCGTGCGGATTGAGAACCCACATGCCCCGCGGTGGGAAATCGTCTTCCATCAACAGGGCCCGGACTGTCGAAAGGACCAGACTCCTACCCTGTCGGATGCCAGTAATTCTTCCCGACCCGCGCGACGCCACAACGTGGGCAGTTTCGTAACCCACGGCGATCCATGGGCTTTCCCTCACAGGGCTCAGTGGCACACCCGCTGCTATGGCAACCGCGCCGAGAGCGACGGTCACCGCGAGGTGCGGGACCTCGGACGACATCCGCAGCGAGACGAGGGAGAAGACGATGGGCAAGACGAGCGCGGGGTTCTGGACGGTGTTGGGGGTGATGCTGCTGGGCGGGTGCGCGCACCAGCCGGCGGTGAAGGTGGACAACTCCGAGCAGCCCTACCGCATCGGTCGTGAGGACGTGCTGGACATCGCGGTGTGGCGGGACGCGGAGCTGAGCCGCACCATTCCCGTCCGTCCGGATGGCTTCATCTCCATGCCGATGGTGGGCGAGGTGCAGGCGGCGGGCAAGACGCCCACGGAGCTGGCCGAGTCGCTGAAGCAGAGCTTCCAGTCGTATGTGCAGGAGCCCCGCGTGACGGTCATCGTCCGCGAGGTCAACAGCAGCCGCGTGTTCGTCACCGGCGAAGTCACGCACCCGGGTGCCTATCCGCTGCGCGGCCGCGTGTCGCTCATCCAGGCCATTGCCCTGGCGGGCGGCTTCACGGACTTCGCCAACTCGGACGGCATCGTGGTCATCCGCAGCGACGGCAACGGCGGGCAGATTCCGGTGCGCTACAGCGACCTCATCTCTCCGGACGGCGGTCAGGACGTCATCCTGCGTCCCGGCGACACCATCGTCGTGCCGTGAAGGGGCGTCGAGGGCAGTCGGGTGGCGGTGGGTCCATGGGTCGAGGGTGGCGTAGGCGAGGGAGGACGACGGTGAAGGGCGACTGGAAGAAGTGGTTGCTGACAGGCCTGATGCTCACCGCGCCGGCGGCATCCGCGGCGACCGTGTGGGAGCCTCGGCTGCGCATCTCCGCCGAGGAGCGCTACGACGACGACCTGCGCCTGGGCGGCCCGGATGCGACGGGCGGCCAGCTGATGACGAAGCTGTCGCCGCGCGTGGGCGTGCAGGGGCGCGACGGGCGGCTGGACCTCAACAGCTTCTATGCCGCGGACGTGCTGATGCGGCATGGCTCGGGCAAGGTGACGCTGGACCACCGGGGTGGGCTGGAGTTGCGCCACCTGCTGTCTCGCAGGCTGCGGGTGGACTCCAACGTGCGGGTCTTCCGCGTCACGGACCCCATGTCCCTGCCGCGTGACGGCCTGGCGCGCTCCACGTCGCCCACGTTCTACACCCAGGCCCGCGTGGGCCTGACGGGCCGCGCCACGGACCGCATGGACGTGCGCGTGGGCTACGGGCTGGAGGCGGTGCGCATCCTCGAGGATGGCCAGAAGGCGGGCTATGCGCATACGCCGTCGCTGGAGCTGATGTATCGCACCACGCGCCGGCTCACCCTGGGCATGGAGTACCGCTACCAGGGCTTCCTGTATGACAATGAATTGTCCCAGTCGCACGGCGTGGCGGGGACGCTGCGCTACCGGCTGACCCGCCCGACGACGTTCATCGCCCGGGCGGGCCCGGTGCGCTACCTGGCGCCGACGGGGCAGGAGGGCGGCTGGGTGCCTCGCGTCAACCTGGAGCTGGCGCGCGAGGGCGAGCTGTTCGACCTGGGAGTCGCCGTGGGACATGACCTGGTGGGCGCGAGCGGCTTCGCGAACGCCCTGTGGGCGGACTACGCGACGGTGTCGCTGGCGCGCAGGTTCAACCACCAGCTGTCGGCGTTCGGCGCGGCCAGCTTCTTCCGCAACGGGCGGGCGCCCGGGCGGGACTGGTCGACGTTCAGCAGCACCCCCCTGGTGTCGCAGGGGTACGCAGTTGGAGGCGGAGTGGAGTACCGCTTCAGCCGCCAGGTGGCGGCTCAGGGGGCGGTGGATCGGATTGCCCAGGTGGGCGTGGCGGACTCGGCGGGCGTGGCGGGCGACCTGACGCGCAACGTATTCGCGGTCCGTCTCATCGTGACGGCGTGGTGACAACACGTGAGTGGGTTGGAGGAGGAGCGAGTCATGGAGCGTGGGATGACGGCGGACCAGCTGCTGGCCTCACTGTGGCGCCGCAAGGCGTTGGTGGGAGCCATCGCGGCAGTGGTTTTCGCGGTGGGCGCGGCCATCGTGTTGACCCGGCCGAGCATGTACGAGGCGTCGGTGGTGGTCCGCGTGGAGCCGCAGCGGCCCGGTGAGGAGATGGTGCAGCGCACGGTGAGCGAGCTCATCGAGCAGCGGTTGCTCACCGTTCGACAGGAGCTGCTGGCACGGCCCGTGCTCCAGAAGGCCATCGAGGAGATGAACCTCTACCCGGACATCGTGTCCGAGAAGGGCATGGAGGCGGCCGTCGCGCAGATGCGCAAGGATTTGACGGTCCGCGTGGAGGGTGAGACGGCGTTCGAGCTCACCTATGCGAACCGCGACCCGCAGGTGGCGTCGCAGGTGGCCAACCGGCTGCCGACCATCTTCTCCGAGGAGACCCTGAAGCTGCGCCAGGCGCAGGCGGCGCGCGCCACGGACCTCTTCAACGAGGAGATGGTGCAGATGGGCAAGGCGGTGTCCAACTGGGAGCACAAGATTGCCCAGTTCAAGGTCGCCCACCTGGGCGAGCTGCCCGAGCAGATGGAGATGAACATGCGCGGGCTCGAGCGGGTGTCGCACGAGCTGCAGACCAAGTCGGAGGAGCTGCGCGTGGCGGAGGCGCGTCGCTCGGACCTGGCGCGGGCTCGCAACGCGGTGGACAGCGAGGCGGGGCGGCTGGAGGCGGCGGAGAGCGGGCTGACGCGGGCCCTGGTCAACGCCCGCACCACGTGGACGGAGGACCACCCTGAGATCAAGCGCATGTCGTCGGAGCTCGCCGGCATGACGGAGCGCCGCAAGGAGGCCGAGGGCCGGCTGTGGGCCGAGCGCGCCGAGCGCACCCGGGTGGCCAGCCTCATCGGCAGCATCCAGAAGGAGATCGTCGACCTGCAGGGCAAGGCGGAGGCCTACCAGGCGCGGCTGAACAACACCCCGAAGTGGGCGCACGAGCTGGCGGTGATGAACCGCGACTACGAAATCGCGCGCACCAAGTACCAGAGCGTGGTGAGCCGCAAGGTGGAGGCGGAGATTGCCCAGGAGCTGGAGGCCAAGAGCGCCAAGAGCCTGTTCAACGTCATCTCCCCGGCGGGGGTGCCGGTGACGCCCGCCCGGCCGGACAAGTTCGCGGGGATGGTGATGGTGCTGCTGGTGGCGCTGGGCCTGGGCGTGCTGGCGGGAGCGGTGCTGGAGATGCGGGATGACAGCCTGCGCGACGGGACGGAGGTGCGCCAGCGCCTGACCCTGCCGGTGTTGGCGGTGGTGCCGGACATGCAAGGCAAGACGGAGCGGCGGGTGCTGATGCCTTCGTCGGGGTCGCGCAACAACGTGTCGAACCCCACCTCGTTGAACTGACACCCACGGAAAGGACGGAAGACGGACATGGATCAGACGATGGAGCGGGCGGGAAACTTCCTCCCCCGGGTGGATGACAACGCGGCGAATCCGAACGCGGTGGACCGGCGGGTGGTGACGCTGACGGCGCCGGCCTCGGCGGCGGCGGAGCAGTACCGCAGCCTGTACTACCGGTTGGAGCGGATGCGGGAGCTGCGGCCGATGAAGGTCGTGGCGCTCACCTCGGCGATGCCGGGCGAGGGCAAGACGGTGACGAGCGTCAACCTGGCGATGGCGGCCGCCCGGGCGAACCCGGACCGGCGCATCCTCCTGGTGGACGCGGACCTCCGGCGCGGCGGGGTGGCGAACACGCTGGGGGTGCGCAACAAGACGGGCCTGGCGGAGCTGCTCACGGGCGAGGTGGAGGTGCGCGACGTGGTGCGCCGCTTCAACTCCACGCGCCTGGCGCTCATCCCCGCCGGCGCCACGCCGGAGGAGCCGTCGCAGGTGCTGGCGAGCCCTCGCATGAAGCAGTTCCTCAAGGCGGTGCGTGAGGGCTTCGACGAGGTGTACATCGACCTGCCGCCCACGCTGCCCTTCGCCGACGCGGCGATCCTGGGCCACCAGGTGGACGGCGTGCTGATGGTCATCCGCGCCAACGTGACGCCGGGCAAGACGGTGCACCAGGCGGTGGAGCAGCTGGCCGGCGCGCCCATCCTGGGCTGCGTCCTCAACGGCGCGGAGGTGCACGCGACGCCGTATCTGAAGAACTACGAGAAGCAGAAGTAGAGAGGCGGAAGACCCTCCGCCCCGGCTCCCGGTGACGGGGCAGGGGCGGAGGGCTTTGTCGGGGGGGCGGGTCGTCGTGAGTCGGGCGGGTTGGTCGGAGGGGCAAGTGCTCCGGGTCTTTCACCACTATTTTTCAGCCAAGAAGCTGACGTTTTTTCTCGCCGAGAGCTCGGCAATCGCATTGGCCTGCGTGATGGGCGCGGCGGCTTGTGCGGCACTCTTCGCGCCCGAGGGCACCCGGCCGCCGATGGCGGCGCTGTGGCCCACGCTGCTGGGGCTGGGCGCGGCCTTCGTCGTCACGTTCCAGTTCACGCTGTACCTGTTGGACCTGTATGACCTGCGCGTCGCCGCGGAGGACCGGGCGCGCGGCTACCGCTTCCTGAAGGCCGCGGGGGTCACCGCGATGGTGACGGGCGGGCTGATGCTGGTGGCCCCGCTGCTGTTCCCCGTGGCGCTGCCTCCTGGGGCGCTGCTGGGCGGGGCGATGGGCGCCCTGGCCGGCACGCTGGTGGTCCGGGTGTCCATCCGCGCGCTGGTCGGCGCGCCGGACTCGGTCCTCATCGTCGGTGATGGCCTCAAGGCCCGCGCGGTGGCGAGCGCCATCGAGGCGGGCGGCGAGGGCAGCTACCGCGTCATCGGCATGGTGGACCCGCGCTCCAGCCAGGAGCCGCTGGACCAGATGGCGGCCCGATTGGGCGCGGCATATGTCGTGCAGGCTGCTGACGACATGCGCGGGGCCAACTGGGTGGACTCACTGCTCATCTGCCGACTGCAGGGACGTCGCGTGTACGACGCGACGGGGTTCTGCGAGCGCGTGCTGCGGCGGATTCCCGTGCAGTTCCTCCGGGCGAGCGACTTCGCCTTCGCGGACGAGCTCACCGTGTCGCCGCTGCGCCGGGCCTTCAAGCGGGCCTTCGACCTGGCGGTGGCGTCGCTGCTGCTCACGCTGTCGGCACCGTTCCTGCTTCTGGTGGCGGTGGCCATCAAGCTGGACTCGAAGGGCCCGGTGTTCTACCGGCAGGAGCGCACGGGCCTGGGCGGCGCGACGTACTACTTGTGGAAGTTCCGCAGCATGCGGACGGACGCGGAGAAGAACGGCGCGGTGTGGGCGCGGGCGAACGATGACCGTGTCACGCGGGTGGGCAAGTTCATCCGCCGCACGCGAATCGACGAGATTCCGCAGGTGTTCAACGTGCTGATGGGGGAGATGAGCTTCGTGGGTCCGCGGCCTGAGCGGCCCGTGTTCGTCGAGCAGCTCAAGCAGCAGATTCCCTTCTACGGGCTGCGCGAGGCGGTGAAGCCGGGCCTGACGGGCTGGGCCCAGATTCGCTACCCCTACGGGGCTTCGGTGGAGGACGCGCGCAACAAGCTGGAGTTCGACCTGTACTACGTGAAGAACGGCAGTTTGTTCCTCGATGTGGGAATCATCTTCCACACCGTGAGACATGTTCTTCTCGGTCGTGGAGCTCGGTAGGTACACCTCCCGCGGGCCCTCCTCCTCGTGAAGGGGAGGGGGCCCTAGGGGACCCGCCAGGGGTGGCGGGTCGGGCGTCGTGGATGGGGGTTGGGACATGGTGGGGATGGACATGGATTCGCCGCTCCCGGAGTCGTGGGAGGAAGCGCGTGCCCGTCGGGAGCGCGAGCGGGAGCGGGAGACGGAGCGCAACGAGCTGTTGCAGTCCCAGGTGGACCGGCCCACGCGCATCGTCGCCATCGGCGGCGGCACGGGGCTGCCCATGGTGCTCCGGGGCCTGGCGCGGCGCGCGACGCCGAAGGCGGGAGATCCGGGCGTGGACATCACCGCGGTGGTGGCCATGAGCGACGACGGTGGCAGCTCCGGGCGCCTGCGCCGGCTGCACGGCGCGCTGCCGCCCGGTGACATCCGCAACTGCCTGGTGGCGCTCGCCGGCGGCAAGAGCGCGCTCAAGGACGTGTTCCAGTTCCGCTTCGGCGGGGCGCGGGGCCTGGCCGGGCACGCGGTGGGCAACCTGCTCATCGCCGCGCTCGCGGAGCTGAAGGGCGACTTCCTGGAGGCGGTGCGCATGTCCGGGGAGCTGCTCGGCGCGCGGGGCAACGTGCTGCCGTGCACGCTGGCCTCGGTGCAGCTGGTGGCGCAGATGCACGACGACACGGAAGTGGTCGGCGAGCGCAACATCTGCCGGGCCCAGGGCCGGGTGCGCAAGGTGTCCCTGAGCCCGCGCTCTCCGCCGCCGGTGGACGGCCTCCTGGAGGCCATCTATGCCGCGGACCTGGTGGTGATCGGCCCGGGCTCGCTGTACTCGAGCCTGCTGCCCAACCTCTTGGTGGACGGCGTGGCCCAGGCGCTGAAGGAGACGCGCGCGCTGAAGGTCATGGTGGCCAACCTGATGACGCAGCCGGGTGAGACGGACGGCATGTCCTGTCTGGACCACGTGCAGGCGGTGCGCGAGCACGTGGGGCCGGTGCTGGACGCGGTGCTCGTCAATGGCACGGAGCCCTCTCCGGAGGCCATGCGGCGCTACGGGCGGCGCGGCTCGTTCACGGTGAACGTGGACACGCGCGAGCTCATCGCCGCGGGCGTGGTGCCGGTGCGGGCGGACCTCCTGAAGGAGGGGTCCAGGATCCGACACGACAGCCGCAAGGTCGCCGCCTGCCTGCTGAAGATGGCGCGCAGCGGCTTGTAGCCGAGCAACCCCATCACCACCTTGGGCGCCCGAACATGGAAGCAACCCTGAGCAGTCCCGGGCCGCGTGTCGTCGAAGTCGATGACCGCGCGGCCTTCATGGCCCTGGAGTCGGAGTGGAACGCGCTCGTCGAGGCCACGACGGACGAGCTGTTCTACCGCCACGAGTTCATCCGCATCTGGCTGGACAACTTCGCGCCGGGGGCGCGGCTGCGCGTGCTGACGCTGCGAAACAGCGAAGGCCAGCTCTCCGCCGCGCTGCCCCTGTGGGAGGAGCGCACCAACCTGTACGGCGTGCCGGTGCGCCAGCTCTCCGCGGCGGCGAACACGCACTCCTGCCGGTTCGACCTGCTGGCCCGCGAGCCGGACGCGGCCGCGGCGATGTTCCTGTCCCACCTGCGTCAGCAGGGTGGGTGGGACGTGCTGCGGTTGACGGACGTGCCGGATGGCGGCGCGGCGTGGCGGCTGCATGCGGCGGCGCAGGCGGCCCGCATGCCGGTGGGGGCGTGGGAGTCGCTCCAGTCGCCGTACATCCCGCTGCCGGGCACGCGCGAGAAGTTCCAGGCGTCGCTCCAGTCCAAGTTCAAGGCGAACTGCAGGCGGCGTCGCCGCAAGCTCGAGGAGAAGGGGAAGGTCACCTTCGAGCGGGTGGACGGTGGCCCGGGCCTGGAGGGCACGCTGGAGGAGGGCTTCCTGCTGGAGCAGAGCGGCTGGAAGGGCGAGCGCGGCACGGCCATGGCGCAGGACACCGCGACGCGGGGCTTCTACACGGAGCTGGCGCGCGACGCGGCGTACCGGGGGAAGCTGGCGCTGTACTTCCTGCGGCTGGACGGCCGGCCGGTGGCCTTCCACTACGGCCTGGAGCACGGCGGGCGCTACTTCCTGCTCAAGCCCGGCTACGACGAGCAATTGCGCGAGTGCAGCCCCGGCCAGCTCCTGATGGAGGAGGTGGTGGGGACGTGCATCGACCGGAAGCTCGGCGAGTTCGACTTCCTGGGGCCGGACATGGTGTGGAAGCGCGACTGGACGGACCAGGTCCGGCGCCACACGTGGCTCTACATCTTCAATGACTCCGCCTTCGGCCGGGCGCTGTGCGCGGCGAAGTTCCGGTGGACCCCCGCGGTGAAAGAGGTGGTGGCGAAATGGAAGCGATGACTCCCTCGGGCCGGCTGTTCGTTCCGTCGCTGCCCACGCTGTGGCCCCACATGCTGGTGTCCAAGCCGAGGCCCGGCTCGCTTCCGCCGTTCTCCTCGCCCAACGTCCGCTACTTCTACTTCGCCCGCAACGCGGTGTGGTTGACGGTGAAGATGCTGGGGTTGGACAACGGCGAGGTGCTGATGCCCTCCTACCACCACGGCGTGGAGGTGGAGGCGCTGGTGGACGCGGGCGCGACGCCGCGCTTCTACCGCGTGGGCAGCCGCTGGGACGTGGACCTGGAGGACGTGGCCCGGCGCATCACCCCGAAGACGAAGGCGCTGTACCTGACGCACTACGCGGGCTTCCCGGGCCCGGCCGCTGAGATGCGCAAGCTGGCCGACCAGCACGGGCTGGTGCTCATCGAGGACTGCGCGCTGTCCTTGCTCTCGTCCGACGGCGCGGTGCCGCTGGGGACGACGGGCGACGTGGGCATCTTCTGTCTGTACAAGACGCTGCCGGTGCCCAACGGGGGCGCGCTGGTGGTGAACGGGCCGCGCTCGTACAGCCTGCCGGAGCCTCCGGCGCCGCCGTCCGCGTCGACGTTCAGCCACACGGTGTCCGCGCTGTTGCAGAACCTGGAGCTGCGCGGCGGCGCGGTGGGCCGCGGCCTGCGCGGGCTGGTGCGCACGGTGGGGCACGGCACGGTGAAGGCGGCGAGCATCGAGCGGGTGGCCACGGGCACGCAGCACTTCGACCGCAAGCACGTGGACCTGGGCATGAGCCCGCTGACCAAGCGCATTGCATTGGCGCAGGACCTGGAGTCCATCGTCGAGAAGCGCCGTCGCAACTACTTCTACCTGCTGGGCCGGCTGCGCGACGTATCGACGCCGCTGTTCAACCAGCTGCCGGCGGGGACCTGCCCGCTGTTCTACCCGATGGTGGTGCAGGAGAAGGCGGAGGTGCTGGCGCGGCTGAGGGCGAAGGGCATCGACGCCATCGACTTCTGGAAGCGCTTCCATCCTGCGTGTGACGCGGGGGCCTTCCCGGAGGTGGCGCAGCTGCGGCGCAGCATCGTGGAGATTCCGTGCCACCAGGACCTGTCGCCGGAGGTGATGGCGGACGTGGCGTCGGTGGTGCGCGACGCGGTGCGGTCGGAGAATCGGTCGAAGAAGCGCGCGGGTTGAGCCGGACGGTGGGTTGGGAGGGGCGTGAAGCCCCCTCCGAGGAGGCGGGGCGGTGATTCGCGAGGACGAGCTGAGGCAGGGGCCCAAGGCCGCGCGGCGGCTGGACGTGAGCGCCGTGGGCAGTCTGTCCGCGCTGGCGGGGATGAGGGCCGAGTGGGACGCGCTGCTGGATGCCAGTGACGCGGGCCCCTTCAATGCGTGGGAGTGGCTGTATCCGTGGTGTCGGCGCATCGCGCCCCAGCGGCGCCCGCTGGTGCTCACCGCGCGCGACGCGGCGGGCACGCTGGTGGGACTGTTGCCGCTGGGCCTGGAGACGCGCCGCGTGGCGGGCGTGCCGGTGCGCCGCCTGGGCTTCCTGGGCGAGACGCACGTGGGCAGCGACTACCTGGACGTGGTGGCGCGGCGCGGGCTGGAGCGCGACGTGGCGGAGTCCTTCGCGCGGATGCTGGTGGCGCTGCGCGAGGAGTGGGATGTGCTGGACCTGACGGACCTGCGAGAGGACTCCGTCACGGTGGACGTGCTGCGCGAGGTGTTCCGCGGGCACGACGTGCGGCTGTCGGAGCGGTACGTGTGTCCCTACGACGTGTTGGACCCGCGCGAGCCGTTCGACGCGTTCCTCAAGCGCACGGGCCGGCGCGACAACTACCTGCGCCGGCGCAAGTGGCTGGAGAAGCAGGAGGGCTATCGCATCGAGCGCACGGAGGCGCCGGGCGAGCTGGCCGGGCCGATGACGGACTTCTTCCGGCTGCACTCGGCCCGGTGGGCGGAGGACGGCGGCTCCCAGGGCATCAAGGGCACGGGCGTGGAGGCCTTCCACCGTGACGCCACGCAGTGGCTGGCGGAGCGCGGCCGGCTGTGGCTCTACACGATGAAGGTGGGCGGCAAGGCCGTGGCGTCCGTGTACGGCATCGTCCACGGCCACCGCTTCGTGTACTTCCAGTCGGGCTACGACCCCGCGTGGCGCAACCGCAGCGTGGGCCTGGTGCTGGTGGGGGAGAGCTTCAAGGACGCGCTGGCGGCGGGGCTCACCGAGTACGACTTCCTGCGCGGCACGGAGACGTACAAGTCCGACTGGGTGTCGAAGCAGCGGCGCACGGTGTCGGTGCGCGTGCACTCGGGCACGAAGGCGGGGCAGTGGTACTCGCGCGCGGAGGAGCTGGCGCGCAAGGCGCGCAACGCCGCCAAGCAGGTGCTGCCGGGCACGTGTGTGGAGAAGGTCCGCCGGCTGCGTCGGCGCCGCGCGGCGGTGCACTGAAGACAGCGTCGGGTCGGCGCCCCGGAGTGAAGCGGGGCGCCGAGGGGGGCGACTAGTTGCAGTAGAAGTTGAGCGTCTGCGAGTAGCGGCCCGACAGGGTGCCGAACTCGGTCAGCGTGCCGTCGCAGTCACAGTACTCGCGACCCACCTCGACGCCGTTCACCGTCCAGTAGCGGTTGAAGGAGCGACGCCCGTCGCAGGCCCAGATGAGGCCCTGCTCGCTCGACTCGAGCGTCTCCGTCTCGGACGGCGGCTGCTGCTCCGGGGCGCCACCACAACCACTCAGGACCAACGCGACGACACAGGCCAGCTTCGCGGAGTACTTGAACATGTCGAGCTCCCTACCAACGACGGGGGGACGGCGAGACATGTCTACCATGGAGATGACATCAGACCCGGATAAACTGTAGTGACTGGGTTGCGTGAGCCGTGTCTCAGGGCACGTTGGCGATGTCGGCCCGGAGCTGGGCGATGGCGGGCCCCAGCTGGGGCGGCTGCATGTTGCGCGGCACCTCGACGGAGAAGCGCTCGAAGTGCTCCAGGGCCTTCTGCTTGTCGTCGCGGCGCAGGGCCAGGCTGCCCAGGAAGATGAGGGCCTCCTGCGCGTCGGGCCAGGTGTTGACCAGCTCGGTCAGCTCGGCCTCGGCGCCCTGGAGGTCGCCCTGGGTGGCGCGCAGCACGCCGCGGTGCACTCGCAGCTCGACGTGGAACGGGTCCACCGCGAGCCCCTTGGCCGTCACCTGCGCGGCCTCCTCGAACTGCTGGCGGCGGATGAGCTCGTGGCTGAGCATGGACGCGGCGTCCAGGTCGCCGGGGTTGGACTCCAGCCGCGCGCGGGCCTGGGCGAGCTCCGGGTCCTGTGACTCTCCCATGCCGCCCTGCTGCGCCTGCTGACCGGCCGCGGCGCCTGGGGGCATGCGGCCGGTGGCCTCCTGGCCGTCGACGCGGGTCTGCTGCTCGGAGACGAGCAGGTAGCCCAGGCCGCCGAAGAACAGGACGATGCCGGCGCCCCACAGCGCGCCGGACAGCTGGGGGTTGCGCGCGGACCAACCGGTGGGCGCGGGCAGCTCGCGGGCGCGGGGGCGGCCGTCGCCGCTGGAGGTGGCCTTGCGCTTGAGGTGCTCGTCCTTGGCGCGCAGGGCGCCGGCGGCCTCGCGCTCCAGGCGGGACTTCTCCGTGGCGTACTGCTCGGGGGCCAGGTTGTGCTTGTCGGCCTCCAGCGCGCGGAGCTGGTCGATGAGGGACTGGGCGCGCTGGCTCAAGTCGTCGAGCACGCCGTCCTTGGACGGCTCGGGCGGGGTGGCGGCGATGGCGCCCCGGCTGCGCATGTAGAGCAGCCACGCGGCGGCGGCGACGAAGGCCACGGAGAGGACGATGATTCCGGGCAACCAGTTCGTAGGCTGAGGCTGCATGGCTTAGCGCTCCAGCTCCCGGCGCACGGCCTGGAGGTAGGGGTCGGCGTCATCCGCCGCGGAAGGGGGGCCGCCCGGCGCGGCGGGGGCGGAAGGCGAGGTGGCCTGGGCGGTGGGCTCCAGGGCGGGGCCCTGCTGCAGCTGTCTCCAGATGACGAAGCCGCCCACGACGAGCAGCGCGACGGGGCCCAGCCAGACGAACCAGTTGAAGCCCTCGGCCTTGGGCTCCAGGAGGACCCACTCGCCGTAGCGCGACACGAAGAACTCGACCACCTCCTGGTCGCTCTTCCCCTCGGAGACGAGCTCCCGGACCATGTCCAACTGCGCGCGGGCCATGGAGGACGGGCTGTCGGAGATGGAGAGGCCCTGGCACACCGCGCAACGCAGCGTCTTGCCGAGCTTCTGGACGCGCTCCTCCAGGGCCGGGGCGAGAGGCTCGCTCGCGGCCTGCTGGGGCGCGAACTGGCCGGTGACGAGGCCGAAGGCGAGGGTCAGGGACAGCAGGGCGGCGGTCATCGGAACTCCCGGAAGCCGTCTTAACTAGCGCTACCGCCCGGTGTTGGACAGCGAAACCTGAGCGCCGGGCGCCTGCCCCGCTTCCCGGACTGTAGGTGGGCATCCGTCACGGCCGGGCCGGCGGCGGGCCCGGGCGAGGCACGGCCGCGACGCAATGGTTGGTCGCCCGGTTCGTTCCCGGTGGAGCATGGGACGCCGCCGGGCCGGCTCGGATGGAGCGGGGCGATTCAACTTCCTTGGAGAGCGGAATGAAGCTGGCTTGGATGGATGCGGGTGTCGCGGTGGGCCTGGGGTTCTTGTTGGCGGTCTCCCCGGCGGACGCGGCGAGCCGCAAGGACAAGGAGGCGATGGAGCGGCTGGCGGCGAGGTACCACGCGCTCAACCAGTTCAACGGGAGCCTGCTGGTCGCGGACGAGACGGGCATCGTCCTCAAGAAGGGCTACGGCCAGGCGAACATGGAGTGGGGGATTCCCGCGGGGCCCGACACGAAGTTCCGCATCGGCTCCATCACCAAGCAGTTCACCGCCACGCTCATCCTGCAGCTCGTGGGTGAGGGCAAGGTGGGCCTGGAGGACCCGGTGACGAAGCACCTGACGGACTACCGTCAGGACACGGGCTCACGCGTCACGGTGACGCACCTGTTGAACCACACCTCCGGCATCCCCAGCTACACGTCGAACCCGAAGTTCGGCGACGTGGCCAGAGACCCCTTCACCGTCGACGCGTTCGTGAAGGAGCACTGCTCGGGGGACCTCCAGTTCGAGCCGGGGACGAAGTACGCGTACAACAACTCGGGCTACTTCCTCCTGGGCGCCATCATCGAGAAGGTGACGGGCAAGACGTACGCGCAGGTGCTGGAGGAGCGCATCTTCAAGCCGGCGGGCATGAAGAACACGGGCTACGACGTGTCCGCGACGGTGCTGCCCAAGCGCGCGTCGGGGTACGACTTCAAGTCGGGTCAGTACGTCAACGCGGACTACCTGGACATGGGGCTGCCGTACGCGGCGGGCTCCATCTACTCGACGGTGGAGGACCTGTACCTGTGGGACAAGGCGCTGCAGGGCACCTCCCTGTTGTCGGAGGAGCTGAAGAAGAAGATGACGACGCCGGGCCTGGACCAGTACGGCTTCGGGGTGTCGCTGGAGCCGTTCAGGCTGGATGACGGCAAGACGAAGCTGACGGCCGTCTACCATGGGGGTGGCATCAACGGGTTCAGCGCCTTCTTCGTGCGGGTCCCGGAGAAGAAGCAGGTCGTCGTCGCGCTCTCCAACGTGGGACGCGGCGCCAGCCCCCGGCCGCTGTCCGCCGGCGTGCTGAGCATCCTGAACGGCGTCGCGCCGAAGCAGCCGCTCAAGTCCATCGCCGACGAGGTCTCTCGCATCCTGGCCACGGGCACCGCGCAGCAGGCGCTCGCCACGTACCAGCAGCTCAAGGGCAGCAAGGCGGGCGCCGAGTACTTCTTCGGCGCGGGCGAGCTCAACCGCGTCGGGTATGACCTGTTGCGCGGGGGCCGCGTGCCGGAGGCGATTGAAGTCTTCAAGGCCAACGTGGAGCAGTTCCCCGAGGACGGGAATGTCCACGACAGCCTGGGCGAGGCGTACCTGGCCCAGGGGAACAAGGCCCTGGCGAAGGCGAGCTATCGCCGCTCGCTGGAGTTGGATCCGTCCAACACGAACGCGGAGAAGGTGCTCAAGGAGATGGACGCGCCCGAGGCGAAGAAGGCCCCCTGAGTCGCGCGGCAGCTTCATCGGGCTCGCGTGATGACACGTCACGCGAGCCTTTGACGTGTCTGGCTCCAGGGCGGACACGCCAGGATGGTCGGACTTCGCGTGGCGCGCGGGGGCTGACAAGCTCAGCGCTTCGCCACCAGCCGGTTCTCGCGTCCGCGCTCCTCGTAGTCGGGCCAGCCGAAGTGGCCCTCGGACTCCTCGACTCCGAGCTCCGCGGTATCCGATGCGCGCAGGGCCTCGAGCTGGCCGCTGTCGCGCAGCTCGAGCAGCATCGCGACGAGCATCTTCCCGAGGTGCTCCTCCAGTCGCGCATGCGCCTCGGGGGTGCCCCACGTCCCATCCTCGCGGGCCGCGAGCTTCACGCCGTCGAGGCCCACCAGCGCCGGCTTGTGCTCCTTCACGTCCGGCCAGCGGGGGACGAGCAGCTCCGCGAAGTCGTCATGGGTCATGCCTTCGCCCGGCTCGGACTCCGGGTTCAGGTCGAAGCCCATGTTCAGCGACCCGTTGTCGGTGGAGTACCGGAGCGCCAGCCGCTGGACGGGCCGCGGGTCCTTGTGGCTCCGCGCGAAGTCCTTCACCGCCTTGGCCAGGAACCTCGAGACGCGCGCCTGCTCCTTGCCCAGGTCCAGCGGGGCGACCTTCTTCTTCGGCGGAAGCTCGACGTAGTACGACGCGCGGAAGGCGCCCTCGGTGCCCTCCCACGGCGCCAGCGCGATGAACGCCTCCGTCTGGTGGCCCTTGTCGCTCTTCAACACCAGGTCACACCAGTACGTGGGTTGCGGGTGCAGGCGCGTGGTGCGGAAGATGGACCACTTCGGCTGTACGAAGGGCTTCAGCTTCGCGCTCGCGACCCGGTAGCCGCTCGTGCCGAGCCCGCGGATGAAGCTGTCGTTCTGCTTGGGCGGGCCTGACCCCGGGAAGTCGGGATGCTCGTGGGCCCGCAGGGCGGCCCAGTCCCGCGCATCGAACAGCTCACGCCAGCGGTCCACGAAGGCGACCGCGCCAGGGGGGAGGGGAGGAGAGGACGACATGCCTCCGCTCTACCTCAACGGCCGCGAGGCTTGGGCTCCTCCTCGTCGTCCGGGCCCATGTCATCCGGGTTTCCCTCGTCGTCCGGGCCCATGTCGTCCGGGTTTCCCTCGTCATCCGGATACATGTCATCGGGGTTCGGGTCCTCGACACGCTCCGTCTCGTCGAGGCCGTCGTCATACGCGGGCGCGGGGGCCAGCGCATCCCGCGACTCCCGCAGCTGACGGACCACCTGGACGCCCATGGCCGCCAGGCCCACGACGAAGATGAGCGGCCCGGGTGACAGCTTCAGGTGCAACAGCGCCCACAAGAGCCCCACGCCCAGCACGCCCACTGGCGCGAAGCGCGTCCACGCGGGGCGGGACACCTCGGGCCTCAGCGCGAGCAGCGCCAGCACCGACAAGAGCAAGAGCTCCACCAGCACCGCGCCGGACAGATCCCAGCCCGTCAGGGTGATGGTGCCCGCGTTCGCGGAGTACAGGACGTCATCCGCGGCCCGCTGCGCGCCGATGACCCGCAGCTCCGGCGGACCCGAGGGCACGGGCGCGTCCGGCACCTCCGGCAGCGTGCTCAGCGTGGCCCACGGCGCGAACAGCGTCAGCAAGGCCAGTCCCACGCCGCCGAGCGTGAGCACCGACGGCATCACCAGCAACTGGCGCAGGTCGAACCAGCGCGCGAGCACGCCGTCGGGGCCGGCAATCACCTTCCGCCACTGGTCATGGATGATGAGCCCGGAGGCCAGCAGCCACAGCACGGGCATCACGCCCATCCCGAGCATGCGGAAGCTCAGCGCCGCCAGCAGCGCGCAGAAGGCCGCGGGAATCTCCGGGCGGTAGAGCACCTCCGGCAGGAGCTTCGTGACGCCCTGGGCCTCGCCCGCGAGCCTCAGCTCCCGCGCCAGCGTCAGCACCGCGCCCACCACCGCGAGCAGCGCGCCCACCACGCCCACGCCATCGAAGGAGGGGAGGATGGAGAGCGCCAGCGCGAACGACAGCACCGCGAGCCCCACGATGCTCTGCGAGTGCGCCGGCACGCTCGCCAGCCACCTGGGGCCGTCGTAGCCGGGGCGCGACTGGCCCGGGTCCGTGTCCTCCGCGGTGTCGCGGCTGCCCGCGGGCACGTAGGCGGCGCCCTGGCTGTGGGCCTCCGCCTCGTCGAGGATCTCCGCCGCGTAGGACGGCTCCTCCATGGCCCGTCGCGTGGAGTTCGTCCGCAGCGCGGGGCGCGAGCCCGTCAGCCCCTGGGGGCTCTCCGGCATCTTGCCGCCGCAGTTCTCGCAGTACTTCAGCCGCGCGTTCGAGGACTCACCGCACTCCGGGCACCGCATGAACCCACCTTGCTGTGCGGAGGGCGGGGGGAGCCCTCACGGTCAACGCAAGTCGTGGAATAACACGAGGTTTTCACCGGAAGCGAGAGGCCCCAGGTGAAGCGCGGGTGACGGTTGCAGCTCCTACGGACGCTGGGCCTCGGCGGCGGACGGGCTCGCCGTGGTCAGCTCGCGGATGCGCCGGGTGAGCGACTCCGGGTCGATGGGCCCCACGTGCTTGCCACGGATGGTGCCCGCCGGGTCGATGAAGTACGTCTCCGGCACCCCCGCCACGCCGTAGCTCACCGCCATGCGCGAGCGCGGGTCGATGAGCTGCGGGAAGCTGTACCCCTGGCGCCGCAGGAAGGCGCGGGCGTTGTCCTCGGAGTCCTCGAACACCACGCCCAGGAACACCGCCTGCGAGCCGTACTCGCGCTGGCCCCACTCGAGCACCGGGTGCTCGTACTGGCACGGCCCGCACCACGACGCCCAGAAGTTGATGACCACCGGGCGGCCCTTCAGGTCCGCCAGGCTCACCTTCTCGCCGGTGTCCAACGAGCGCAGCACGAAGTCCGGCGCGGGCTTGCCCGTCAGCATGAAGGGCACCTCGTGCGGGTTTCGCCCGAAGCCCTTGTAGAGCACCGTGAGCAGCGCCACGGAGAGGACGACGAAGCCCAGCGTGTAGCGCCAGCGCTTCATGCCGCCCCCCGTTCCGCGTCACCCCCGGCGAGGCTCGCGCCCACCTCCGCGCTCGACAGCGCCACCGCCGCCTTGCGCCGCGGCCAGATGGCGATGAGCGTGCCCAGCACCAGCAGCGGGATGCTCCACCAGATCCACCCCACGAGCGGGAAGACCCAGACGTTGAAGCTCGCGTTGCCGGCCTGCTCGGAGAACGCCATCAGCGAGACGTAGAAGTCCTCGCCGGCCGTCTCGCGCACCGCGGGCGTGCCGATGGGGTCCGTGCTCCGCTCGTAGTAGTTGAGCCGGGGCTTCATCTCCGTGACGGCGCCACCCGGCGTCGTCACCTCCACGCGCGCGGCGACGAAGGTGCGGTGCGGCTCCTCGCCGCTCATCAGCCCCAGGTACTTCAGCTGGTAGCCGTCGAGCTGCATCGTCTGGCCCTTCTTCAGCGTGCCGGACGTGTGCTTGACGTACGCGGACGACGCGGCCACCGCGACGATGATGAGGACGATGCCCAGGTGCACCACGTAGCCGCCGAAGCGGCGCTGCGCCTTGGTGGCGCTGGTGACGAGCGCGGTGAGCAGGCCCTCCTTGCGCTCCGACATGCGCACGCGCACCGGCGCCACCAGCTCGCGCACCGTGATGACGGTGACGAAGCCCGCGAGCCCGAAGGTGAGCAGCGGGTAGACGCCGCGCAGCCCCACCGCGAAGCACACCGCGGTGACGATGAGCCCCACCACGGCGGGGATGATGAACTGCCGACGCAGCGTGGCCTTGTCCGGCGTGCCCCACGGCAGCACCGGGCCCACGCCCATCAGGAACAGCACCGCGATGCCGCCCGGCACCGCCATCTTGTTGAAGTACGGCTCACCCACGCTGACGCGCACGCCGCGCACCGCCTCGGACACCAGCGGATAGAGCGTGCCCAGCAACACGGTGAAGGTAATGGCCACGAACACCAGGTTGTTGACCAGGATGCTCGCCTCGCGTGACACCAGCGAGTTCATCCGGCCCTCCGGCACCAGCAGCGGCCCGCGCACCGCCAGCAGGCCGATGCACAGCACCAGCAGCACGCCCAGGAACACCAGGAACGTGGGGCCGATGTCCGACTGGGTGAAGGAGTGCACCGAGTTGAAGATGCCCGAGCGCGTCATGAACGTGCCCAGGATCGTCAGCACGAAGGACGCCAGCGCGAGCGACAGCGTCCACAGCTTCAGCATCCGCTTGCGCTCCTGCACCATCGTCGAGTGCATGAACGCGGTGGCCGTCAGCCACGGCAGGAAGCTGGCGTTCTCCACCGGGTCCCACGCCCAGTAGCCGCCCCAGCCGAGCACCGCGTAGGCCCACCACGCGCCGAGGATGATGCCGATGGACAGGAACAGCCAGGCGACCAGCGTCCAGCGCCGCAGGGGCGCCATCCACGCCTCGCCAATCTCCCCGCGCAAAAGCCCCGCCACCGCCACGCCGAACGGCACCGTCATGCCCACGTAGCCCAGGTAGAGGAAGGGCGGGTGGATGACCATCAGGATGTGGTTCTGCAGCAGGGGATTGGGCCCCGGGCCGTCCGGCGGCACCGGCGACACGGCGCCCCAGGGGTTGGCGGGGCCGGCGATGAGGAACGTGAAGAACACGCCCACCGCCAGCATCGTGCCCAGCGCCAGCGACATGTAGCGCGCGTGCTCGCGGCGGTGCAGCCACGCGAAGGCCGCCACGTACGCGCCCATGATGAAGCCCCAGAAGAGGATGGACCCCTCCAGCGCGCTCCACAGCGACACCACCGTGTAGAGCAGCGGCGTGTCCCGGCTGCCCACCTGCGCCACGTACTTCACGCTGAAGTCGTGCGAGACGAGCGCGTACACCATCACCAGGTTCGCGGCGATCATGCAGCCGGCGAAGCCCCACACCGCGCGCATCACCCACGGGAAGCCCGCCTCGCTGCGGCGCAGCCCCGTGACCAGGCCGACCAGCGCGCCGAAGGTCGCGAACGCGAGCCCTCCGAGCACCAGTCCGTATCCAAGCGAGCCGTTCACCGCGCCTCCGCTCCGGGCGTCGCGCTCGCCGTCGTCGAGCTGTCCGACAGCGTCTCACGCCACTTGTTCGGGTCCTCGCCCTCCTTGGGGGCGCGGTACTCGTTCGAGTGGTTCACCATCAGCCGGTTGGAGCTGAACACGCCGGAGGCGTCGTACGTGCCCTCCACCACGACGCCAATCTTGTCGCGGAACATCTGCGGCGGCGTCTCCGTGGAGCGCACCAGCACGCTGGCGGCGCCCTCCGTCACGTCGTTGGCGACGCGGAAGTGCAGGGTGGTGTGCTCGGCGTTCCACTGGATGCTGCCCGGCTGCACCACGCCGCCCAGGCGGATGGTGGCCGTGTAGGCCTTGTCCCCCTGGGCCAGCATCTCCGACGGGCTCCAGTAGTAGACGAGGTTCTCACCGATGTTGCCGAAGGCGACGAAGCCCAGGCCAGCGGCGGCCACCAGCAGCGCTCCCAGGGCGAAGATCCGATTACGGGCGACAGGCGTCATGACCACTTACTCCTTCGCGTCCTGCGAGGCCTGGGGCCGGCGCAGCCAGAGGGACAGCGAGTAAAGCACGAGCGCTGCCACGGTGATGCCGTAGCAGGCCCAGACATAGCCCCAGCCCCCCTGGATGCGGCCACTTCCCACCTGGCCCGCGGCCTGGGCGAGGACTCCCAGCGTCGTCAGCGTCGTCATGGTCAGGCCACCTTCGGGGTGTTGTGGACATCCGGCGCGCCCGCACCGGGCAGCGCGTCCGGCAGGGCCACCTCCGCCCGGCGCTCGGCCAGGGCGATGCGGTAGCGCTGGATGAGCAGGGCGATGGTGACCATCAGCATGCCGATGGCCGCCACGCGCAGGGGCAGCACCATCTGCGGATCCACCGTCTTCGGGCTCGACTGCACCTGGTGCAGGCTTCGCCACCAGCGCACCGAGAACCAGACGATGGGCAGGTTGATGGCGCCAAGAATCGCCACCACCGCGCTCCACGTCGCGCGCTTGTCGGGGTCCTCCACGAAGCGCCGCAGCACCAGATAGCCGGTGTACGTCACCAGCATGATGGCCTCCGACGTCAGGCGAGGGTCCCACGACCAGTAGACGCCCCACGTCGGGCGGCCCCAGATGGCCCCGGTCACCATGCCCAGCGCGCCCAGCACCAGCCCCACCTCGGCCGAGGACTCCGCCAGGGAGTCCAGCTTCCAGCCCGGCTTCGACTTGAGCAGGTGCGCCACCGCCATCACGAAGTTCAGGAACATGGCCAGCATGGCCACCCACTGGAGTGGCACGTGCACGTACATGATGCGCTGCACGTCACCCATCTCCCGGTCCGGAGGTGCCCACGCCAGGCCCAACCACCAGCCCGCCGCGAGCACGCCCAGGCCCACCACCGGGAGGCCCCACTTGATGAGCTTGTTCATCCGTCAGTCCTCGATGATGCGAGGGAAGAGCATGAAGCCCACGCCCCAGTAAATCAGATTGAAACCGAGCAAAAGCCCCAGCCATGAGCCCAACTGATTCATGGGGTCTCCCTGCAATACGAGGGTGGTCGCCTTGGCCGCGGACAGCAGGGCAGGGATGACCAGCGGGAACAATAGCAGAGGCAGGAGCACATCCCTTGCCCGGGCATTGCTGGAAATCGCGGCGTACACCGTCCCCGGTGCGCTGAGGGCCAGGCTGCCGAGCAGCAGGACACTGCCCAGGTCCACCGCGCCCATGACCACCCGCACGCCGTACAGGGCGACCATGACGGGCAACAGCAGGATGCCCAGCGCGACGAGGAGCAGCGCGTTGCCCAGGGCCTTGGACAGGTAGATGGCGCGGGGGTCCGCGGGGGCCAGCCGCACGCCGTCCATGCAGGCGTTCTCGGACTCGACGCGGAAGGACTCGCCCAGGGCGAGCACGCTGGCGAAGAGGATGGCCAGCCAGAAGTAGCCGCCGGCGTTCTTCTCCAACAGGCGCGTGTCCGGGCCCAGCGCGAAGGAGAACATCAGCAGGGTGGCCAGCGCGAAGAAGACGATGGCGTTGAGGCGCGCGCGGGTGCGCCACTCGATGAGCAGGTCCTTGCGCAAGAGGGCCAGCGTGGCGCCCATGAGTCCGAGGGGCCGGGGGCGCTGGGGGCTTGTTGGCAGATTCACGCCGACACCGCCCGTCCGTCCTGCAGGTGCAGGCGCTCCTCGCACAGGGACAGCCCCTGGTCGATGAGGTGCGTCGCCAACACCACCGTGACGCCGCCCGACTTGAGCTGGGCGATGATGCCCTCCATCTCCCGGATGCCCTCCGGGTCCAGCTCGCCGAAGGGCTCGTCCAGCAGCGCGATCGTCGGGGCCTTCATCAGCAGCCGGGCGATGGCCAGGCGCTTTCGCATGCCGGCGCTGAAGCCGCGCACCGGGTTGTCCGAGCGCTTGCCCAGGCCCACCCGTGCGAGCAGGCCCTCCGCCGCGTCCTTCGGCGAGGGGTGTCCCAGCAGCCGCGCCAGCACGGTGAGGTTCTGGTGCGCGGTGAGGTCCTCGTAGAGGAAGCTGGCGTGGGACAGGAGCGCCACGTCGCGGCGCAGCTCGTCGCGGTGCACGACGGCGTCCTTGCCCAGCACCTCCACGCGGCCCGCGGTGGGGCTCAGCGCGGTGGCGAGCATGCGCAACAGTGTCGTCTTTCCGGAGCCGTTGTGGCCGGTGAGCAGCAATGAGCGTCCGGCGGGGAGCGCGTACGTCAGCCGCGCCAGCGCCCAGCGACGTCCATAGCGCTTGCTGACGTCATGCAACGCGAGCGCGGCAGCGGCGGAGTGGGGAGTCATCGGGATGCTCGTTCGTATCCGGAATCGCAACTGTCATCCAGTGAAACCCGGGCGGCTGGCCGGCCAGGGGTGGGGCGACCCTGAAGACAGGAAAGTTTTTCCAATGGGTGGGGCACGGTGTGCCCGCGTGGTCCGCCGTGTTTCCCTGGTGCAACGTGTCCAGCCGTCGTCATCCCTCTCGTCCCGCCGGGCGTCCCCCCGAGCGCGGACGTCAGGCGCCTGAATCGGCTATGGCATCACCCCTGCAATGGCTCCCGCGCGAGTTGGAAGTTCCCTGAGGGGAACGTGGGCCAGGGGTTCCTTTTCCGCGGAGGGCGTGATGGCAACGGCGAGGGTCTTGCGGAGGGCGGTCAAGGCGGCGACCGCTGGCGTGCTGCACTACAGCGGCATGCGTCGGGCGATGGCGGCCTATCGGAGGGTGCAGTCGGGTGGCAGGCGCATCCTCATCGTGAGTTATCACCGCGTGGTGAGCGACTTCACCGGGGAGCTCCAGCGCTCCATCCCGGGGTTGCTCATCAGCCAGGAGACGTTCCGGCGTCATCTCGAGGAGGCCTCGGCGGCCGGCTTCGAGCTGGCGTCGATTGGCGACGCGGTGGACGTGATGTCGGGCCGGAGGGTGGCGAAGAAGGACCTGTGCGTCATCACCTTCGACGACGGGTACCGGGACGTGTACCGGTACGCGTACCCCATCCTGAAGCAGATGGGCGTGCCGGCCATCACCTATCTGCCAACAGCGTTCATCGGCACGAAGCGGCGGTTCAACCATGACCGCCTCTTCCACCTGCTCAGGCGCGCGCAGGAGCGGCACTACCACCCGGTGTACGCGGCGCTGCCGGAGGCGTCGATGGAGCTGCTGGGCCCCATCCTCTCCGGACAGAAGACGGTGTCCGCGGCGCTGGATGACTTCATCGGGGAGCACCCCACGCGGGTGCTGACGGCCATCATCGACGCGCTGGAGCAGCAGCTCGGCGGTGGCCAGGACCTGGTGCCCGAGCAGGGCGACGTCATGAACTGGGACGAGGTGCGCCGCATGGCGCGCGACGGGTTCGAGTTCGGCGCGCACACGCTGGGGCACACGGTGTTGACGCTGGAGCCGCAGGCGGTGGTGGAGCAGGAGATCCTCGAGTCCAAGCGGACCATCGAGGCGGAGGTGGGCATCCAGGTGCGCGACTTCGCGTACTGCAACGGGTGGTACTCGGACGAGGTCATCCGCGTGCTCGCCGCGAACGGCTTCCGCTCGGGCGTGACGACGGAGGACCTGCCCAACCGCATCGGCGGGGACCCGTTCACCCTCAAGCGCAAGGTGCTGTGGGAGAACTTCAGCCTGGGGATGCTCGGGGACTACTCGTCGCCGCTCACCGGCTGCCAGCTGGATGACTGCTTCGGGTTGCTCGGCGTGAGCCGCCCGGTGCCGGGGCGCAGGACGCACTCCTTCCGCGGCAGCCTGATGGGCAACGTGCTGGCGACGCCCGACGGAGCGGCCCTGAAGGAGGCTCCGTGAGCGGAGCGGCATCACCGGCGGCGGCGGGGGGCTCGTTCCTCGGCCGCGCCGGTCCCCTGGTGTTGGCCCGGCTGTTCACCGCCGGGCTGACGCTGTCCATTCCGCTCGTGCTCGCCCGGGTGCTGAACCTGGACGAGTACGGCACGTACTACCAGCTGTTCCTCATCGCCACGACGCTCTACTACGTGCTGCCGTTCGGCGTGGTGCAGAGCCTGTACTACTTCCTGCCGCGCACCGGCGAGAAGCGGCCGTACCTGGGACAGACGCTGCTGTTCATGTCGGGCGCGGGCGTGGTGGGCGCGCTGCTCGTCTTCGCGTTGATGGGCCCGGTTGCGGGGTGGTTCTCCAACCCGCGGCTGCTCGACTACCGCTGGGAGCTGGCGGCCTACACGGCGTTCCTGCTGGGCAGCTTCCCGCTGGAGGTGTCGCTCACGGCGCAGGGGCGCACCAAGGCCTCGGCCGTGGTGTACCTGGTGTCGGACGCGGTGCGGGCCTCGGTGATGGTGCTGCCGCCGCTGCTGGGCTTCTCGTTGCATGGGCTGATGGTGGCGGTGTGCGGCTTCACGGCGCTGCGCTTCGTGGCGACGTGGGTCGTCTGTCTGCGCGGTGTCACGGGGCCCCTGGTGAGCGGGCCGCTGCTGCGCGCGCAGCTGGCGTACGCGGCGCCGTTCGGCGCGGCGATGTTCCTGGCGATTCCGCAGCAGAACGCGCACCTGTACATGGTGGCGGGCGCGGTGGCGCCGGCGATGTACGCGCTGTACCGCGTGGGCTGCTTCCAGCTGCCGGTGGTGGACCTGCTCTACACGCCCACCAGCGAGGTGCTGATGGTGCGCCTGGGGGAGCTGGAGCGGGAAGGGCGCCTGGAGGAGGGCGTGGACGCGTTCCGCGAGGCGGCGGGGAAGCTGGCGTACGTGTTCCTGCCCTTCGCGGCGTTCCTCTTCGCGGCGGCGCCGGAGTTCATCGGCGCGCTGTTCGGCGAGAAGTTCCTGCCGGCCGTGCCCGTGTTCCGCATCAGCGTGCTCGGGGTGGTGCTCTCCATCCTGCCCATGGACGGGACGCTCAGGGCGCGCGGGCTGACGCGGGCCATCTTCGTGTCGTACGCGGTGAAGGCGGCGGTGACGGTGCCGCTGGTGTACTTCGGCGTGAAGCACCTGGGGATGCTGGGCGGCATCGGCTCGTGGGCGGTGGCGGAGGTGGTGGGCAAGGTGCTGCTGCTCACCCGGATTCCGGCGGCGCTGTCCACGCCCCGACGCTCCTTGCGTCTGGTGGACGTCATCCCGTGGCGGGAGCTGGGGCGCGCGTCGCTGGCGGCGGGGGCGGCGGGGCTGGCCGTGTTCGTGCTCCGGGCGGCGGCGCAGGGGGCGTGGGGGCACCTGCCCCAGGGCTTCTTCTGGCGCGTGCTGCCGCTGGCGGTGGCCGGGGTGCTCTTCTCGGTGGGCTACGTGGTGATGCTGTACGTCGCGGGGGTGCGGCCGCTGGCGGTGCTCGCGGGCCTGCGTCCCCGGAGGACGGCCTGAGGAAAAGTCGGGATGCGCCTGGGGCCTACTTCCCTCTCGGGGGAACGGTACCTAGGTTGCTCCCCGTCGCGAGGTTGGGTCAGGGGAGGCGTGGATGGGTGTCGATGCGATGACGTTGTACCGGATGGCTCGCGGTTTGCGGCTGAAGAAGGTTCCGTTGCTGCCCGCGCTCTTGCGCAAGGCCATCTACTACCTGCACAGCTCCTACGTCCCGGACGAGGCCGACATCGGCGAGGGGACGCAGCTGGGCTACGGCGGAATCGGCGTCGTCATCCACAAGGCGGCGAAGATCGGCCGCCACTGCCTCATCTCGCAGCAGGTGACGATTGGTGGACGCTCGGGCATCGAGGGCGCGCCCATCATCGGCGACTACGTGCGGGTGGGCGCGGGCGCCAAGATTCTCGGCAACATCCACATCGGTGACTTCGCGGTCATCGGCGCCAACGCCGTGGTGCTCAAGGACGTGGCGCCGGGCTCGGTGGTGGCGGGCATCCCCGCGCGGGTCATCCGGCAGGATCCGGATCCGCTGACCACGTATCAGCGGGAGATGGGGCTCTTGCCGCGTCGCTCGCCGCTGTCGGCGGTGCCTCCTTCGGCGTCGGTGCCGAGCTAGGGCCTGCCATGCGCGTGCTCCTGGTGGGAGACCATCCGCCTCCGTTCGGGGGCGTGGCGATTCACGTTCAACAACTTCATCGGTTCCTGCGCAGCCGTGGGGTCGAAGCGAAGGTGCTGGACATCGGGAAGGGCGGCCGGCCGGTTCCGGACGTGCTCCCGGTGCGAAGCCCCGCTCACTTCGGCCTCAGGCTGACCGGGTTTCTCGCCTCGGGGTGGACGGTGCATGTCCACACCAGCGGGAACAACCCCAAGGCCTGGCTGCTCGCGGCCATGGTGGCCGGGGTGCCCGCGGGTCGGGCGCCCCGCTTCATCACGCTGCACTCGGGGCTCTTGCCGGACTACCTGGCGGCGTCCGCGGCGCGGCGCGCGTTCGCCCGGGTGGCGCTCGCGGGCTACACGCGCATCATCGCCGTCTCGCTGGCGGTGCGTGAGGCGCTGCTGTCGTGCGGCGTGCCGGCGGAGAAGGTCCTGGTGCAGCCCGCCTTCTGCGCCTCGCAGGTGCAGGCGGGCGAGGTGCCCGTGAAGGTGGAGGCCGCGCGGGCCCGGCGGCGTCCGTTGCTGACGATGGCGCACCACCCCTCGCCCGTGTACGGGCGCAAGGTGGCCTTCCGGGCGCTGCGGAAGTTGATGGAGTCCCATCCGGACGTGGGGCTGGCGCTGTTCGGCCCCGGGACGGACTCCGAGGAGTTCATCCGCGACGCGCGCGAGCTGGGCGTGGCGGGGCAGCTCGAGGTGCTGGGCGAGCTGGACCACCCCGCGGCGTTGGGGCTCATCGCGCGCGGCGATGTCTTCCTGCGGCCCACGACGCATGACGGGGACTCCATCTCCGTGCGCGAGTCGCTGGCCCTGGGCGTGCCCTGCGTGGCGAGCGACGTCTGCGCGCGGCCGGAGGGGACGCGGCTGTTCCGGGCGGGGGACGCGGCGTCGCTCGCGACGAGCATCGGCGAGGCGGTGGCGGCGGGGCCGGCGAAGGTGGCCTCGCCCGACGTGGGGCCGGTGTTGCTGGAGCTGTACGAGGCGCTGGCGCCTCGTCGGTCCGCGCCCGTGCAGGCGGCGCCCGCGGCATGAGCGGTTCTTCACACGAGATTCGCGGGACTCCCGCGAGGACTTCAGACACAGGGGAGATGAGAGATGCGTCGCAGTGATGACCTGGATTTGACGCGCCGGGCGCTCCGAGGGCGCGACCTGGTGGTGTTCTCCAACGACTGGGACGGCGACCCGCTGTCGAAGGTCCACATCATGCGGATCCTCTCCAGGGACAACCGCATCCTCTGGGTGAACAGCATCGGCAACCGCGCGCCGAAGGCGAACGCGCACGACGTGAAGCGCATCTTCTCCAAGCTGGAGCGCTTCACGCAGGGCCTGCGCGAGGTGGAGCCCAACCTCCACGTCCTGTCGCCGCTGGCCATCCCGTTCTACGGCTCGGAGATGGTGCGCGGGGCGAACCGCGAGCTGCTCCGGCTGCAGGTGCGCCGGGCGATGAAGCAGCTGAACTTCCAGCGGCCCATCTCCTGGAGCTTCCTGCCCGCGTCGGCGCCGGTGTCGGGCACGCTGGGGGAGGAGTTCGTCGTCTACCACTGCGTGGACGAGTTCTCCGCCTTCAGCGACACCAACGGCCGGCACATCGCGGAGCTGGAGGACCGGCTCCTGCGTCGCGCGGACCTGTGCATCACGTCCGCCGAGCGCCTGAGGGACAACAAGTCCCGCGTCAACCCGCGCACGGTGCTGGTGCGTCACGGCACGGACTTCCGCCACTTCGTGAAGGCGTGTGATCCGACGACGGTCATCCCCGCGGACATCGCGAACCTGCCCAAGCCGGTCATCGGCTTCTTCGGGCTGGTGGCGGACTGGGTGGACCAGGACGCCATCATCGCCACGGCGCGCGCGCATCCCGAGGGCTCGGTGGTCATCATCGGCAAGACGACGCCGGACTGCGATGACTCCCGGCTGAGGGCGGAGCCGAACATCCACATGCTCGGCCGCAAGGCGTACGCGGACCTGCCGGGTTACAGCCGCGCGTTCGACGTGGCGCTGATGCCGTTCAAGATCAGCGAGCTGACGCTGAACGCCAACCCGCTGAAGGTGCGCGAGTACCTGGCCTCGGGTCTGCCGGTGGTGTCCACGGACCTGCCGGAGGTCCGCAAGGTGGGCCTGTGCAAGATCGCCAAGTCCACCGAGGACTTCGTGGCCAAGGTGGACGAGTGCCTCGCGGAGGGCCCGGGCCCCAGCCGCGAGCGCGCGGAGAAGATCTTCAACGAGAGCTGGGACGCGCGCGTGGACGAGATTCGTCACCACGTGGGCACGGCGATGGTGGCCGCGGGCAAGTCGCTCTGAGTGTCGGGGCTGCCGGGCGCGGTGGTCTCGCGCCCGGTGTCCACGTGAGGACGGGACTCAGGAGCGGCTGAGCGATTGTCGGCCCGCCACGGTGCGCTCCAGGTGCGCATAGAGGCGGGCCACTCGCGCGTAGTCCGAGGGCTTGACGGTGGCTTGTCCGAGCAGTCGGTTCAGCTCCGCCTTGGCGTCCAGGTAGTGCGACGCGGGGATGCCGCCGTCCTGTTCGAGGAGCCGCGCGGCCTCCGCGTCGGCGAGGGTGGGGGAGATGCCCAGGCGCTCCTGCAACTGCTGACGCAGGGAGGTGTCCAGCTCGGGGAGCAGGGACTTCTCCACCTTCGCGCGTCGCATGAGCCAGCCCATGCTGCGCACGTACTCCAGCGCGGAGCGGTGTTTCTCCTCCCGCTCCGGCCTCGGCGCGCCGAAGCGCGTGCCGCGTGAGAACGCATAGAGGCCGCTGACGACCAGGACCTGCGCGACGAAGACCCAGATGCCACGCGACAGCGGAGGCGGGGGCGCGAGCTGGTGGTGGTGCTCGTCGATGACGAGCGGGCCCCGGGCCGCGAGCGCGTTCCAGAAGCGCGCGTTGTCGAGCAGCTCGATGCGGCGGTTCTCCAGGAGGTCCGCTCCGGCGAGCACGTAGATCTCGCCCTGTCCGAGCGCACGTCGCCACACCGTCACCGCGCCGCCGAGCCCCGCGAGCGGAATCGCGTCCGGGTGCTCCATGAGGATGCCGCGGTCCTGGGAGACGCGCAGCGTGCTGAGTCCGCGAAGGGGACCCGCGCCCAGCCACACGTCCACCGTGGTTCCACCCGCGTCCGCGAGGTCCGTGGAGAGCCCGCGCTCGCTCGCGGGCAGCAGGGGACCGGGCTCCAGACGGAGCCACTTCTCCAGCGCGGCCTGGTGCATGCCGAGCTCGCGCGTCGACAGGTACACGAGCGTGCCGCCCTGCTCGACGAAGTGCTCGACCTTGCGTACCTCCTCGTCCGTCACGGGGCTGCCGATGGGGGAGGCCAGCACGAGCGTCCGGGTGTCGGCGGCGAGTGACTCCAGGGAGGCGAGGTGCGTGCTGACCGCGCGTCCTCCTTCTTGGAGGAACAGGTAGAGCGCGCGGGCGCCTTGGGGGCCCGTGTTCTCCACGGAGGGAACGGGCGAGTCGGGCGCATCCGCGCGCGTGGACAGGCCCATCGCCAGCGCGATCGCGATGAGGACCCCGAAGACGATGAGCGTCCGTGCGTTCTTCACGGCGTGACCTCCTGCTCCCCAGGCGCGGTGCCCGCGATGGAGCGGGCACCGGGCCGTGCAGAGGGGGAATGAGGACGCGCACTTCGCGCGGGATGAAACAGGCTCCCGACTTCAGCGGCGAGGCTGTCGCGTGTCGTCGACCCGCCGAGGTCACGCGGTCGCAGCGACGAAAGAGGTCCGGCTTCAGCCGCCGGAACGAGCTTGCGTGTCGTCGGCCATCTCATGCCGCCGCCTCCGCGCCGAGCGTGCCGAGGAGCCGCTCCACCGCTTCGAGGAACCGCGTGGCCTCGTCCACGGGGACGGGGGACAGGGAGTAGAAGGCGTGGTCGTACCACTCCACCAGACGCTCCACCTCCTGGGTGAGCGAGGCGGGAGCTCCTCGCGACGGCAGCTCCGAAGCCAGCTCCCGGTTCGTCTTCACGCGATCGGGGCGCGCCAGCCGGCGCTCCTCCAGCGCGGACAGCATGGCCAGCAGTGCCTCGCGAATCGCCTCGCGTGAATCGTTCGCCAGGGCCGTGCGCGCGCGTCGCAGGTGCTCCGGTGGCGCGTCCAGCACGAGCGGCGCCGCGGGCCCGACACCGTCCTGTGCTCGCCCCGGAGCGCGCCCCCGACGCATGGCGCGAACCTTCAGCACGCCCCACAGCACGAGCGCCATCGCCAGTCCCAGCATCACCGTGCGAGTCGCCACCGCGAAGCCCTGGGCCTCGCGCGACTCGAACAGTCCCTCCAGCCACGCCTCCAGCTTGCGCAGCCACTGCTTCACCAGATCTCCGTGCCGCTGCCGCGCGCGAGCGAACTCCGGCCGGTCCAACACGGACTTCAGTCGCTGCTGCTCGCTCCCGGGCAACTCCGTCACCGGCTCGCCGGAGCGGGCCTCCTGTTCACGCAAGCCACACGCGCGCTCGAGGAACGCCGTCACCTGCTCGACGCGCTGAGCATCCGTCGCGTCCTCGGGTGCAGGAGGCAGCGGGATTCCCCCGAGCCTCCGCTCCAGTCGCTCCAGTGACGCGGACACCTCGGAGGGGCCCGCGCGCAGCGCCTCCTCGAGCGAGCGCGCCGTGTCCTCCCGCTCCTCGCAGGGAAGCGCGGTCAGCAGGAGCATCAAGGGCAGGAAGGACACGGACACGGGCGCGCGAGGTCAGGCGGCGAGCGGCGACGTCGGTGAGGTATCACCGCCCAGCCGCTGCTCCAGGTCCAGGGCTTCCCGGCGCACGCGCAGGTCCAGGTAGAAGAACGCGCAGACGACGAAGTTCACGGGGGAGAAGAAGGACTGGGCCATGACCTGGAGCAGCTCGACGGGCACCAGCAGCCACTGGGGCGTGCGGGCGATGGTGTCCGCGGAGAACGGGTTGCCGTAGGGCAGCATCACCAGCCAGGAGGGGATGCCGAACAGCAGGTGCACCGAGAACAGGATGAGGCTGACGACGGTGAAGAGAATCATCCCCCGCACCACCACGCGCCCCATGAAGCCCGGCTCCACGCGCCCCGACAGCAGCGTCCCCGAGCGCTGGAAGGCGGCCCACGCGCCCAGGTCCTCCATCGCCAGCACCGGCGGCAAGAGCAGGAAGCGCAGGAAGTACCAGAGCATGGCACCCACCATGCCCAGGCCCAGCACCAGCGCACCCAGGATGAGCACCACCGCGCCCAGCGCCTGCGAGCCCATCGCCGACACGACTCCGCCCACGACGAGCACGATGATGCCGGGGACACACGCCACCAGCATCACCAGCAGCGACCAGCCCAAAGACAACACGAACGCCCCCGTCACCGGCCCCACCATGGAGAGGCTGCGGCGCAGGCTGTCCGCGGGGCTCACCGGCGTGCCGAGCTGCGTGGACACCACGAAGCGGGAGGTGGCGACCATCGCCAGCCAGTAGCTCCAGATGAGGAACGAGAACATCCCGCCCCACAGCACCATGGCGAGGGCGGACTGCCCCAGCATCTCGAACGGCTTCTGCTGGGCCAGCACCTGCTGGTCGGGGGAGTACAGCATGGGCGTCAGCACCCGCGTGAGCTGGAGCACGCCCTTGGTCGCGATGTAGTTGACCAGCGAGTAGCCCAGGCTGAGCACGAAGAGGGGCTTGAGGTGGCCGCGCCAGAAGGTGACGGAGCGGTCGATGAGCTCCCCCAGGGCCAGGGGACGCAGCGCGGATGCGGAGGCAGGTGAAGTCACGGGACCGGCAGCATAGCCCGGGGCGGGCAGGCCGCGAGCAGCGTGCGCGCCGCGCGCGCCGGGTCCTCCGCCTCCAGCACCGCCGAGATGACGGCCACCCCCGCCGCGCCCTCCAGCGCAAGGGCCCGCTCGCTCGTGATGCCCCCGAGCGCGAGCGCCGGGCACCCGAGCCTGCCCGCCAGGGCACGGAACCCCTCGGGACCGAGCGGTCGCCGCGCATCCCCGGGCTTGGAGCCGGGCGCGTGGACGGGGCTCACCAGGGCCAGGTCGGCGCCGCTCGCATCCAGGGCCTCGGCCTCGTCGTGCACGGCCACGCTGAGGAGTCGGCCCGCGGGCAGGCGAGGGCGGACCTGCGCGGGCAGCAGCCCGTGGGCGGGCAGGTGCAGATGGGCGTCCACCAGCAGCGCCACGTCCAGCCGCCCGTTGATGAACAGCGGATTGCCCCGGGCATGGCAGAGCGCGGCGAGCACCCGGGCCTCCTCGAGGAACCCGCGCGAGGTGGCCTCCGGATGGCGGTGCTGCACGGCGACGTCCGGTCCCGCGTCCAGCGCGCGGGACAACGCCTCCAGCAGGCGCCCCCGAGGAAGGCGCCAGTCGGTGATGACGACGAGCCGGGGGAGGGTGGGCGCCACGGGAGCGTCCTGTCCGTCCGCGGAGAAGGCTACTGGACGATGCCGTCGATGGGGCTGGACGCGGAGCCGTAGGCCTTCCGGGGGATGCGGCCGGCGAGGTACGCGTCGCGGCCCGCCTCCACGGCCTTCTTCATGGCCACGGCCATGCGCACCGGGTCCTGCGCGCCGGCGATGGCGGTGTTCATCAGCACGCCGTCCACGCCCAGCTCCATGGCGATGGCCGCGTCGGACGCGGTGCCCACGCCTGCGTCGACGATGACGGGCACCTTCACCGTCTCCAGGATGAGGCGCAGGTTGTGCGGGTTGCGGATGCCCAGGCCGCTGCCGATGGGCGCGCCCAGCGGCATCACCGCCGCGCAGCCCGCGTCCTCCAGCTTGCGCGCGGTGATGGGGTCATCGCTGGTGTAGGGCAGCACGGTGAAGCCCTCCTTCACCAGGATGCGCGCCGCCTTCACCGTCTCCTCGACGTCCGGGTAGAGCGTCTTCTCGTCGCCGAGGACCTCCAGCTTCACCCACTTGCTCATGCCCAGCTCCTCGGCGAGCCGGCAGGTGCGCACCGCGTCGTCGGCCGTGTAGCAGAGGGCCGTGTTGGGCAGCAGGCGCAGCTTCTGCCGGTCGATGAAGCTCATGAGCGACGCCTCGCCCGTGGCCTTCAGGTCCAGCCGGCGCACGGCCACCGTGACCATCTCCGTGCCCGAGGACTCGTGGCACTGCTTCATGATGGCGTGACTGGGGTACTTGCCGGTCCCCAGGATGAGGCGGGAGGAGAACGTCACCCCCGCGATGGTGAAGGGCTTGTCCTGGATGCTCATGGCCATCTCCTCGCTACCCGCCGCCGACGAAGGTGACGATCTCCACGCGGTCCCCCGGCTGGAGGCGGTGCTCGGGGTGGCGGGCGCGGCGCACCACCTCGGCGTTCACCTCCACGGCCACGCCCGGGCCGCCGACCCGAAGCGACTCCAGCAGCGCCGAGAGGGTGATGGCCTCCGGCACCTCGCGCGTTTCTCCGTTGACCCAGACCTGCACGGCGTCACGGCTCCTTGCGATGGGGACCCGGGCACGCACTACAGGGGCCCTCTCGTGCTGTCAACGCACACTCCGGCAGTACGTCCGCCAGCGTCACCGCTATACTCGGCGCCATGCTCATGGCTCCCAGCAGGCTTGTCTCCACCGCGCTCGTCGTCGCGCTCGGGCTGCCCGTCACCGCCGCCGCCGCGGACCCCGTCGCGACCCTGGATGCCCCTGTCCGCGCGCCCCAGCCCCTGCTGCACGGTCACCGGTATGCCTTCGTCGCGGGCGGCGTGCTGGCCGTGGGGGGGCTGGGCCTGGGCTTCTTCGCGCAGGGAGAGGCCAAGCGCGCGCAGAGCCTGTCGTCCGCCCGGGAGGCGAGGAGCACGCTGGACCGCGCCCGCTCGGCGTCCACCGCGGCCAACCTGATGTACGCCGCCGCGGGCGCCGCCGTGCTGTACGGGCTGGTGCTGGAGCTGCTCCCGGACGAGGCCGCCGACACCGCCAGCCTCACCTACCACTTCTGACCGAGCCCCCCGTGGCCCTCCGCTCTCCTGTCCCCCTCCTGGCCTGCGGTGCCGTGCTGGTGGCCGTGGCCTGCTCCATCAACGTGGACGACCTCGCCGGGCGCGCCTGCACGGACGACACCGAGTGCCCCTCCGCGTATGCCTGCACCGCCGTGGCCGCCGACGGCCAGCGCACGTGCGAGGTCATCTATCCCCCCAGCTACGCCGAGGCCGACGGCGGCACGGACGCGGGGCCGGTGCCCACGTACTGCAAGGACGTGGCGCCCATCCTCGCCGCCAGCTGCGTGAGCACCTGCCACGGCGCGGACACCAGCGGCAGCGGCCAGTCCTCGTTCCGGCTGGACTACTACGAGCCCACGGGCAACGGCGCGCCGGGCGCGCGCGCCAAGGCGCTGCGCATCCGGGTGCGCACGTCGGACCTGAAGGACATGCCTCCCTCGGGCAGCGGCGTCACCCAGCCCACCGCCGAGGAGCGGGCCCTGGTGGCGCGCTGGGTGGCCGGTGGTGCTCCCTTCTGTGACAGCCCCGATGCCGGGCCCTGACGTCGCGGCCGTTCCCCCTCGCTTCCTTCGTCCCCGGTTTCTCCCGAGCCCAACATGAAGAAACTCCTCGCGGGCGCCACCGGCGCGGCCGCCCTCCTCGTGGCCTGCACCATCGACGTGGCGGACTTCACCGGCAAGACGTGCGAGACGGCCGGCGACTGTCCCGACACGCACGTCTGTGTCGCGGTGAGGCAGGGGCAGGGGCGCACGTGCGAGGTGCTCGGCCTGCCCGGGTCCGACGCGGGCCCCACCGACGCGGGGCCGGTGCCCACGTACTGCGACGACGTGCAGCCCATCCTCGCCGCCAGCTGCGTGAGCACCTGCCACGGCGCGGACACCAGCGGCAGCGGCCAGTCCTCGTTCCGGCTGGACTACTACGTGGCGCCGGATGGCGGCGCGGACGGTGGTGGACTGCCGGGCGCTTTCGCGAAGGCGGAGAGAATCCGCGCGCGCACTTCGGTGTTCCAGGACATGCCGCCCTCGCCGACCACCGTCCCGTTGCCCACGGCGGAGCAGCGTGCCCTCGTCGCCCGCTGGGTGGAGGGCGGCGCTCCGTTCTGCGATGACGCCGACGCGGGCGGCGGCGCGCCGGATGGCGGTTCTCCGGACGCTGGCGGCGACGCGGGGCCGTAGTCCATCAGCGCCTGGAGCACGGGGAGAAGCCGGCGCCTCTCAGGAGGCAATCCGTTTCTCTCCGATGGGCCGTGTCGGGGAATGTTCCCACGCAGAGCGGCCGGGCGAGCAAGGCCCGGGCGCACGCCGAGGGCCCCCTGTGTCCTCCCGCGCGTGTGCGCAACCCCTGTGCAAGTTCGAGGGGAGCGCTCACTTTCTGTCCAACACCGGGGAACACTCACTCCGGACAGCCTACCGAAAGGGGCAGGACGAACATGCGCAAGCTCATGATGGCGGTCGGTGCGGTCGCGGCGATGGCGATGGTGACCGGTTGCAGCAAGCGGGACAACGTGGCGGAGCAGCGCCAGGACGTCGCCGAGGCGCAGAGCGAAGCCCGCCAGGAGGTGGCGGAGATTCGCCAGGACGAGCAGCAGGACATCGCGAACACCCAGCGCAACGCGCAGGAGGACATTGCCGAGTCCCAGCGTGAGGCGAACGAGGAGATCGCCAGCGCCCAGGAGGACGTCCGCGATGAGCAGGCGGACCTCGCCGAGGCGCAGCGTGATCGCAACGAGGAGCTGGCCCAGGGCGGCTCCGGCACGGCGGGCGCCATGGCGGCGACCACCAACGTGTCCGGTCGCGTGCTCTCCACCAGCGGCAGCTCGCTGACGGTGGTGGACACCTCCAACAACCGTCAGCTCAAGCTGAAGACGAACGACCAGAGCCGCATCCTCCAGAACAACCAGGAGGTGAAGCTGGGTGATCTGAAGGAGGGTGACCAGGTCCGCGCGTCGTACGTCATGGATGGCAAGGACATGGTGGTCCGCGAGCTGAACGTCACGCAGAACGTGACGCCCACCAAGTAACCCACGGGGCGCGGTCGGGCGGCTCGTCTCCTCACGGGCGGCCCAGGGACGGCTCCCACTCCGGTGGGGGCCGTTTCCTTTTTTCCCTGAATCCATTCTGAAGGGTCGGAAGTGCGTGTCGGACCTGGATGGTAGGGAGGATGCGTGAGGTTTCCTCACGCCTTCCCAACCCTGGGGAGGTCCTTCGCACCAGGAGCCGTCCTTCGCATGGGCACCCACCACCCGGACCAGCCTTCCCTCAAACCCTTCATCCTCTTCTCCGCGGGCGCCACGTCCTATGAGTTGATCCGCTACCTGGGCTCGCGTGGCTCGGGGGAGCTGCTGCTCGCCCGCAGGCACTACGCGGACTCGCCCGGCGACCTGGTGCTCATCAAGCGCCTGATGGACGCGGAGGACGAACTCGGTCGGGCGCGGCTGCGCGAGGAGGTCAAGCTGCTGATGCGGCTGTCGCACCCGTCCATCGCGCGGGTGTTCCTGGTGCGCGTGCACGACGGCTCGCCCCACCTCGTCATGGAGTACGTGGAGGGCCAGAGCCTGGAGACGCTCATCAGCTTCGCGGCGCTGCGGCGCCGGCCGCTCTCGGAGGCCTTCACCGCCTACGTGGGGGAGCAGCTGGCGGACGCGCTCCACCACGCGCACTCGCTGGAGGATGACCGGGGCAGGCCCCTGGGGCTCGTGCACCGGGACGTCAGCCCGCGCACGCTGCGGCTGGACGCGCGCGGCCACGTGAAGCTGGCGGACTTCGCGCTGGCGTGGGCGCGGCTGCCGGGGCGCGTGGCCACCGAAGGCCACGTGGTCCGCGGAGACCTGGCGTATGCGTCTCCGGAGGTGTTGCTGCGCCGCCCGGTCGACGGGCGCTCGGACCTGTTCTCCCTGGGCGTGGTGCTGCTGGAGCTCGCCACCGGGTTGCACCTGCTGGACCTGGAGCCGGTGGAGCGCGCGGCGCTCGCGGCCGGCCCGCACGCGGACGCGGAGGTGCTCCAGGCGGAGTCGCCCAGCTGGCTGCCCCTGCCGTTGATGGCGGCGCGCGTGGCCTGCTTCGCGCCGGAGCACGTGGAGCATGCGACGCGGTCCCTGTGCTCGCCGCTGCGCTCCATCCTGGCGCGGCTGCTGCGCCGGGAGCCGGAGGAGCGCTTCCAGACGGCGCTGGAGCTGCGGGACGCGCTGCGTGGGGTGCTGGCGGGGCGGGGGTACACGTATGGCCCGCCGGAGGCCGCGCGGGAGGCCCTGCAAGTGCGCCAGGAGGCGCGCTCCCGGGGGCAGGCCGCGGACGTGCTGTCCCCGGAGGACGCGCTGGCCGGGCTCGCCTTCCCCCGTGGCGTCATCGCCACCGGGACATGAGGCCCGGCGTGGGTCGGAGGGTGCTTGTCTGGGGCCGTGGGATGGGCAGACTCAGGCACCTATGGGTGACGTGAACGAGCTCCACCAGCGCTGGTGCATCGCGGACGGACACGCGGACTCCCTCATGTGGAACCGGGATTTGTGTGTCCGCTCC
Source organism: Myxococcus sp. AS-1-15 (assembly GCF_020037055.1). Taxonomy (NCBI): domain Bacteria; kingdom Pseudomonadati; phylum Myxococcota; class Myxococcia; order Myxococcales; family Myxococcaceae; genus Myxococcus; species Myxococcus sp. AS-1-15. The sequence continues at coordinate 218,878 of NZ_JAIQDF010000017.1, forward strand.
GACGAGGGGCACGTGGACTTCCCCCGCCTGCGGGAGGCGGGGGTGAAGCTGCAGTGCTTCACCATCGTCACCCGGGGCTTCCCCTTCATCGGCGGCTTCCCGGTGTTCGCCGCGTGGCGCGGCTGGCCTCGGGAGGCGCGCGCCAGCGAGTGGACGCGGGCGCTGTGGCAGCTCGAGCGCATGGCGGAGTTCTGCCAGCGCTCCGGGGACACGGTGCGCGTGGCCGACTCGCGTCAGGTGTTGGACGACAACCTGGCCCAGGGGCGGCTGTCCGCGGTGCTGGGCGTGGAGGGCGGGCACGCCATCGAGGGGAAGGTGGAGCGGCTGGCGGAGCTGCACCGCCGGGGCGTGCGCTTCATGGGGCTCACGCACCTGTCGAACAATGACCTGGGCGGCTCCTCGTTCCCGATGATGGGCAACCGGGGGCTGACGACGCTGGGCCACGAGGTGATGGAGGAGATGGCCCGGCTGGGATTGAGCGTGGACGTGGCGCACGCCTCCGAGCGCACCCTGGAGAACCTCTTCTCCCATCCCTCGGTGCGCTACTTCTGTTCGCACACGGGGGTGCGCGCGGCGGGGGGCGGGTGGCGCAACCTGAGCGACGCCTCGCTGCGCTTCATCGCGGACCGGGGTGGGGTGGTGGGAATCATCTTCGCCCCCGTGTACCTGGGCGGAGACTCGGTGGACGACGTGGTTCGCCACATCGAGCACGCGGTGGACGTCATGGGCGAGGAGGGCGTGGGCCTGGGCTCGGACTACGACGGCATGGTGCCCTTGCCCAAGGGCATGAAGGACGTCACGGACCTGCGCCTGCTCACCACGGCACTGCTGCGCCGCCATCCGGAGTCCTGGGTGGAACGTGTGATGGGCGGAAACTTCCGGCGTTTCTTCCAGTCGACACTGGGTGGTTGACCGGGAGCGGGACGCTCGAAATATTGGGTTCAGCCCATGAACCGCTCCTTCCTCGCACTCGTGTCCGCTGTTGGCTCCCTCCTCCTCACCGCCTGCGGTGGCCCCGGCTCGGGGGACGACTGCGACGAACCGGGGAGCTTCATCTGTCAGGAGGCCGTCCTGGCCCTGGAGTGTCGTTCCGGCAAGTGGCGGCAGCTGCCGTGCCGGGGCCCGCTGGGGTGCCGCGAGTCTGACGAGGCGGTGCGCTGTGACACCTCCGGCAACGGCCCGGGGGATGCGTGCGCGGCCAGCGCCGAGGGGCGGGGCCTGTGCCGTCAGGACGGGAAGGCCATCCTGGAGTGCCGCGAGGGCATCCTGGTGGAGACGGCCTCGTGCACCTCCTGCGTGGTGGAGGACACCGAGGTGTCGTGCCAGCCGTGAGGCGGTGAAGGCGGACGTCAGGAGTCCCCGGCGCGCGACGTGTGGTAGCCTCGGCGCGCCGCTCGCGGGACTCCGATGCGACTTCCGATTCAAGCCTTTGGAGCCTGACACGCTGGTCGTTTCACTCTTCCCCGAGCGGCGCTCCTCTCGTCTTCCCGGAGGCAGTGCGCGCGATGGCCTTGCCCGCAGAAGTCCGTATCGAACAGGTCGCCCGAGAGGACCTGGTGATGTTCGTCAACGCGTGCTTCTCCTGCACGGGCCAGCGGGAGTTCTACGGTGACGCGCGCGGGCAGTCGGTCTCCATCGAGTTCCTGCACCAGTACATCCTGGGCAACTACCGGCGCCTCTACCGCCGCACGCTCGCGGCGGGCATCAACCACTTCAACCAGGCGCAGATCATCCTCAACCTGCTCGCCGCCGGCAGTCCCGTGGACCCGGCCGGGCGAGCGGAGGAGGGGGCCCTCATCGCCGCGGCGCTGCGCCGGCTGCCCACGCAGCGCGCGTTCCGGGTGTTGGAGTCGCTGCGCTCGCGGCACGTCAACAACCGCCGCAGCCGCGCCATCGTCCGGGAGTACCTGGCCGGGCGCTCGAACCTCTCCTTCGACGCGGTGAAGTACCGCTCCAAGCTGCGCGCGGCGGTGGTGCACGGGCACGTGAAGCTGGAGGGCGAGCTGGGGCCGTTCCTCTTCAAGGGCTGGAAGAAGCGGGTCTTCACCCAGCCGCTGTTCGAATCCTTTCGTCGGGCGCACTTCGCGCAAGAAGCGCTCTACGAGCTGCCCTACACGGTGGCGGAGGGACTGGCGCAGAAGCACGGCGTCCCGCGCGACGTGTTCCTCCAGCGCATCGAGCCGCGCCTCACCCAGGCGGAGCGCCTGCGACTCCAGGAGTCCGCCGCGCGCGAGGGGGGCGTGGAGCCGGCGGTGGACCTGTCCCGCGCGCCGCTGACGAAGCTCGCGCTGTATGTGTTGTCATTGAAGGCGGAGGCGCGGGCCTCTCGCCGCGAGGAGTTGCACACGGCGCTGGAGGGCTCGGCGGCGCGGGTGCTGGCGCGCGCGAAGCCCGCGTTGGGGAAGGTGGCGGCGGTGTTGGACCGGAGCTATTCGACGTCCGGCTCGCTGCAGAAGCGGCGGCGTCCGCTGGCCGTGGCGCTGGCGACGCACTACCTGCTGTCCTCCGCGGCGCGGGAGTACCGGGCCTTCTGGACGGGCGAGCCCGTGGAGGACCCGTTGACGGTGTCGGCGCGCGGGCAGACGGACCTGGCCACGCCGCTGTTGGATGCGCTGGAGTGGGGCGCGGAGCTGGTGGTCATCGTCTCGGATGGCTACGACAATGACCCGCCGGGCGCGGTGGCGGAGCTGACGCGGGTGTTCCGTGAGCGCCTGGACCGGGACCGGCGCACCGCGCTGGTGCACGTCAATCCCGTCTTCGACGCGGAGGAGTACGCGCCGCGCTCGTTCGGCGGAGCGGTGGCCACGGTGGGCGTGCGAGACGCCGAGGACGTCCCGACGGTGCTCGGGTTCGCGCGCTTCGCGGAGGGCACGGCGTCGCTGGCGGAGCTGGAGCGCTACCTGTCCGGACGCGTGGATTCGTGGCTGAAGCCCCAGGTGCATGAAGGCGCGGACGAGGTGGAGGCATGAGCGACACGCGACTCATCCGGCGACTGGAGGCGCACGGGCTGCGCTTCGCGCCCGCGCAGGCGTGGAACCGCATGCGGCTGGTGCCGGTGCTCCGCGACGAGGTGCGGGACGACCTGCGCTTCGCGCGCCGCGAGTACTCGGAGTGGGCGGCGGTGGTGTCCCTGGAGGGTGAGCTCGAGGGCCGCGGCCTCAAGTACATCTCCTACGTCCCGCACGGCATGGTGGTGAGCTGGGGCCAGCGCCAGGCGGACGCCGTCTACGGCACGCGGCTGAACGCGCGTGACGGCAAGAAGGTGATGGCCGGCCCCGTCCCGGTGCGCCTGTTGCACCGCATGGTGCACCGCGAGGACAAGAACCAGCTGCGCATGTTGCCCCTGCATCTGGCGATGGAGGGCTTCCTGGCGCAGCACTTCGGCGGGCCGGAGATCGCCTGGTCGGAGTACTCACGCGACGCGCTGACCTACGGGCTCAATCCCCGCATGGAGTCCTCCGTCCCCGGGTGGCTCAGCTCGGTGTTGGACGGGGCGCTGCGCACCTTCGAGGTCCACGAGAAGCAGGTGGGCCTGCTGCTCTTCAACGCGGATGAGCTGCTGTCCGCCTTCGTCGTCTCGCATCCCGACGACTACCGCGTCCTGCACCGCACGCTGCTCGAGGACTTCTACGGCGAGCTGCTGCTCCAGTACGGCTATCTCCAGGAGGTCGTCGAGCTGTGGACGCCACTGGACGCGAAGCGGGTGTCGAGCCTCGGTGACCTGCGCGCGGAGGTGACGCGCATGCGCGAGGACTGGGGCGCCTTCCACGGCTTCATGGCCGGAGGCCTCTTCGGCGTCGAGGTGTCGTCACAGAAGGTGTACGAGGCCGGCCCGTATCTCCTGCAGCGCTTCCACACGAGCCTGGTCCCGTCGGCGGAGAACCACCTGGGCGAGGCCATCGTGGACAAGGACGGCACGCTTCAATACCTGAAGACGTACCGCCTCTCCGCGGCGCAGACGCGTCGCGCCTACCTGCTGCAACGGCTCGCCCAATCCCAGTGGAACCTGGACGAGGTCGCCGAGCACATGGGCTCCACCCGTCAGGAGCTCGTCACCCGCATCCAGAACGCGGGCTTCGGTTATCTCCTCAAGGCACATGTCCTCGAGGAGGCCCGCCGACTGGCGACCCGTGGGCGCTGAGTTCCTCAGAGTGACGCGAGGAATGAGTCCAGCACCGCGTTGACGCGCTCGGGCTGCTCCTGGTTGGCCAGGTGCGCGGCGCCGGGGATGACCTCCAGCCGGGCTCCCGTCACCAGGTCCGCCATCTGCTTCGCCTTCTCGGGCGGGGTGATGGCGTCGTGCTCTCCCACCACCATCAACGCGGGCCCCGCGTAGCGCGCCAGGATGTCCTTGCTGTCGGGACGCAGCGCCATGCCACGCTGGGCGGCGGCGATGGCCTGGGGCGAGGCCGCGCGCATCTGCGCCTCCACCGCGCGACCCACGGGTGAATCCGCTCCCGAGCCGACCAGCTTGGACAGCAGGGCCTGGATGACGGGCTCCACGCCTTTTTCGAGCGCCTCCTTCGCGGAGGCCTCGCGGCGCGCCTTGCCCGCGTCGTCATCCGCGGTGCACTGCGTGTCCATCAACACGAGGCCCGCAACCCGCCCCGCGTCCTCGCGCAGCAGCGCCATGGCCGCGTAGCCACCCATGGACACTCCACCCACCACGGCCCGGTCGATGCCGAGCGCATCCAGCAGCGCCAGGGTGTCCTGGGCGATGAGGGACATGAGGGTGGGGCCCTCGCCGAGCCCGCTCCCGCCGAAGCCCCGCGTGTCCGGGAGGATGAAGCGGTAGCGGCCCGACAGGGCATTCACCTGCGCATCGAAGGACTCCCCGTTGAGGGGAAAGGCGTGCAGCAGCACCACCGCCGGGCCCTGGCCCACGTCGCGGTAGTGCAGGGAGAGGCCATTCACGGTGACGGTCGGCATGCATCCTCCAGCGAGCGGCCTCACAGCCACTGCTTGCGTTTGAACCAGAAGAAGAGGGACACGGGCAGGGCGACAATCGAGACCCACATGGCGATGTACGAGCCCCGTCCCGACAGCGCATCGAAGTTCTGTCCGAAGAATCCGACGATGAACGAGAGCGGCAGGAAGATGGTGGCGAAGATGGTGAGCTGCTTGGTGATGTCGTTCGTCTTGTTGGCCACCATCGACAGGTAGCCGTCCATCACGTTGCCCAGGATGTCGCGGCCCGCGTCGATCTGCTCGTACAGCCGCACCAGGTGGTCGTACACGTCGCGGAAGTAGAGCGTGGAGCGCTCGTCGACGTGGGGGATGCCTCGTCGCGCCATCAGCCCCACCACGTCGCGCTGGGGGGAGAGCACCCGGCGCAGCTGCACCAGCATCCGCTTCAGCTCGAAGATGCGCTGCAACTGGGCCTTCTCCACCTGCTCGAAGATGGCCACCTCCAGGTCCTCCAGCTCGTCGCTGAACGTGTCGAGGATGGGAAACTGGGCATCCACCAGCCCGTCCGCCAGCAGGTAGAGGATGAAGTCCGTGCCGCGCCCCAGGGTGGTGGCAGGGTCCGCGCGCACGCGCTGTCTCACGGACTCCAGCCCGTTGAAGGGCAGCTCGTGCACGCTGATGATCCACTCCTTGGCGAGGAAGAAGTGGTGCTCATGGAGGGTGAGCTGGCAGACGTCCTTGCCCGCGCTGAAGCCCTGGAGCACGACGAAGACGTGGTTGGGGTACTCCTCCAGCTTGGGGCGCTGGTCCAGGTGGAGGCAGTCCTCGACGGCCAGCTTGTGCAGGCCGAAGCGCTCGGCGAGCCGGGCCATCTGCGCCTCGTCGGGCTGGAGGACGTCGATCCACTTGCGCCCCTCCTCGGCGAGCAGCTCCTCACCCCCGGTGAAGAGGGCTCCGTCCTTCAGCAGACAGACCTGAATCATCCCGTAGCGCTCCCGGGCCTTGCGGCGCGGCCCCGGTCCGAGTGCTAGAACTCCCCCGCGCGGAAGTCGAGCGCTAGAGTGTGCCCCCCGTGTCCGCAGACGCCGAGAACCCGCAGGCCTCCCTGACTCCGAGGCTCGAAGAAATCCTCCAGGCCCACCCCGACGGCGCCTTCGCCGGCCGGCTGCGCAAGGTGTACGCCGCCGCCGCCCAGGCCATCGCCCGGCTGAGCGACATGGACCTGGTGAAGTACGAGACGCCCGTGGTGGATTCCAGCCCGGACCTCTCCCTCTGGGAGGAGATGGCGCCCGTCATCCGTGACACGGTGATGGACGTCAACGCGCTCCTCAACGTCATCCGCGTGCAGTTCCCCGCGCAGCCCGGTGGAAACCTGGCCGACCTGGTCCTGAGCGGCACCAAGGACCCGGGCATGCTGATGCATGACGCGATGACGCAGCTGGCCCAGGGCATCACGCAGCTGGGCGAGGCCATGCGCAACCCGTCCGTGGTGAGCGACCGGTGGACGCTGCTGGCGGAGATCCAGCGCTTCCGCTCGAGCTTCCGTGAGCGCGTCAGCAACCTCGTGTTCGAGACGGCGAGCACGCTGGGCGAGGTGACGCGGGCGCAGGTGGTGCCCGGCCACGAGGCGGAGGTGAAGGCCGCGGTGACGGTGCGCGCCATCTCCGCGGACCTGGGCCGCATCCTGACGGCGCGGCTCAACAAGGTGCGCGAGGCGGAGGCGCAGGACGTGCAGTGGAACGCGCAGCAGCTCCAGACGGAGATGGACGCGTTCGGCCGCACGGCCGCGTACCGGAACCTGCGCGCGCAGGACAAGCGCCACATCGTGGAGATGCGCGCGGAGGTGGGGCGGCTGGCCATCCTCGCCAACCCCTCGCGCGAGGAGCTGCTGAAGGTCGTCAGCGAGCTGGACACCTTCGTGCGCGGCCTGTCCGCGGTGAACCAGCGGCAGATCCTCATCATCCACGACCGCGAGGTGTGGGCCTCCTGCGGCGTGAAGCTGGAGCGGGCCCTGTCGCTGGTGGACGAGGACGCGCCGGTGTCCGCGCGGCTGCTCGCCGAGGCGGCCCAGGCGGCCCAGGCGCTCTACGGGCGCGCGTCGGACATGGACGCGTTCCTGCGCAAGGCGCGCAAGCAGCCGCTGGCCCAGCTCACGGGCCCTGAGCTGGGGGCGACCATCGAGATCTTCCAGGGACTGCTCGCCCAACTGGACGTGATGTGATGCCGGCCTCCAGCAAGGTCGTGACGCCGCGCCCGCTGCGCGAGGCGGACCTGTCCCGTGTCGAGGGCGTCTTCACGGACGTGGATGGCACGCTGACGACGGGCCACAAGCTGCGCTCGGACACCGTGCGAGCGCTGGAGCGGCTGTCCGACTCCGGGCTGCGCGTGGTGCTGGTGAGCGGTCGTCCGGCGGGGTGGGGTGAGGCGTGGGCCCGACAGCTCCCGGTGGACGGCGTCATCGTGGAGAACGGCGGCCTGTTCTTCCTGCGCGGCAAGCGAGGGCTGCGCAAGGTGTACCTGGAGGCGCCCGCCGAGCGCGTGGCGAACCGGCGCAGGCTCCAGGCCGAGGTCGCCCGGGTGTTGAAGCAGGTGCCCGGCGCGCGGCTGTCGGTGGACAGCGCGTACACGGAAGTGGACCTGGCCGTGGACTACAACGAGGAGGCCCGCCTCGGTGAGGAGGGTGCTGCTCGCATCGAGTCGCTGCTGCACGCGCGCGGCGTGACGGCGGTGCGCTCGTCGGTGCATGTGAATTGCTGGCTCGGCCGCTTCGACAAGCTGAGCGCGACGCGGAGATTCGCGCGGGTGGCGTGGGGGGAGAAGTTGGAGCCCCGGGACGGCCGCTACGTGTACGTGGGGGATTCTTTCAACGACGCCCCGATGTTCCAGGCTTTCGAGCTGGGAGTGGGCGTGGCCAACGTGCGCGCGGTGCTGGACCGCATCGACGCGCCGCCGGCCTTCATCACCCGGGCGGCGGAGGGCAAGGGCTTCGAGGAGCTGGCCCGGACGCTGCTGGCCCGGCGGAGCCGAAGGGCTCGTGAGGAGTGACACCGTGAATGTCGTGAAGTTGGAGCTGGCGCGCGGACTGGGACGGCACCTGCGCGCGGGGCACCCGTGGGTGTTCCGCAAGGCGCTGGAGCACGTGCCGCGCATCCCCGCCGGCAGCGTGGTGGACCTGACGGAGAACGGGAAGTTCGTCGCGCGCGGGTATTACGATCCGCACTCGGCCATCGCCGTGCGGGTGCTGACGCGCGACTCGCGGGACACGGTGGACGCGGGCTTCATCACCCGGCGCGTGCGCCAGGCGCTGGCCGAGCGCCAGTCGCTCATCGACCTGACGGACACGGACAGCTACCGCCTGATCCACGGCGAGGGCGACGGCCTGCCGGGCGTGGTGGTGGACCTCTACGCGGGCTGGGCGGTGATGAAGCTGTACTCGGCCGGCCTGACGCCGTACCGGCCGCTCATCATCGAGGCCTTGAAGGCCGGGGTGCCGGGGCTCAAGGGCATCGTCGGCCGCGACGAGGTGGCGCGCGACGACGTGGAGGAGGACGAGGGCCGAGGCACCGGGCGCATGCTGTACGGCCCGGAGGCGCCCGAGCAGATCGCCATCCGCGAGCGCGGCGTCACCTTCATGGTGGACGTGTGGCGAGGACAGAAGACGGGCTTCTTCCTGGACCAGCGGGAGAACCGTCACCTCATCCGTCGACTGGCCAAGGGCCGCGACGTGCTCAACTGCTTCAGCTTCAGCGGCGGCTTCTCCGTCAACGCGGCGCTGGGCGGGGCCAACAGCGTGTTCTCGGTGGACCTGGACCCGGAGGCCATCGCCCTGGCGCGCGAGAACTTCACGCGCAACGGGCTGCCCGCGGAGAAGCACGACTTCCTCGCGGCGGACGTGTTCAAGGTCATCCAGTCCTTCAAGGACGAGGGCCGCACGTTTGATTTGCTCATCCTGGATCCGCCCGCCTTCGCCAAGAGTCAGCGCGCGGTGCAGGCCGCCATCGACGGGTACGCGTCGCTCAACCGTCAGGCGCTGGGAATCCTGCGGCCCGGTGGGCTGCTGGCCACGGCGTCGTGCTCGGCGCGCGTGAGCCCGGATGAGTTCATGGGCGCGGTGCGCGAGGCGGGCTTCAAGGCCGGCGTGGACCTGGCGCTCGTCGAGGAGCGCTACCAGCCGCCAGACCACCCGGTGCGCCTGCAGTTCCCGGAGGGGAAGTACCTCAAGTTCTACGTGCTGCAGGCCGTCTGACGCGCGCTTGCTGCTCGCCGTCGCGTGGGGGCGCCGCGGAGCTTGGGGGATGAGTGTCGCTCCCTCCCGGTCGGGGAGGGTGCGTGCCCCAGGCGAGTGGCCGTGCTCCGGCCGGTGCCTCACCACCCTGGCTTGCTGCGAGGCGCGAGAAGCCGAGGTATGCGGCTTGCGGACTTGCGCCGCGCTCAGGTCCCGAAGACGCGCGACGCCACGCGGTCCAGCACGGTGGTGCCCCACGTGAGGCTGGCCTTCATCAGCCGCTCCATGTCCTTCGTGAAGGCGGAGCCCGAGGGCAGCTGCGTGTAGTCGCGGCTGAGGAACAGGCTCTTGTTCTCCGTCTCGAAGTCCACGGTGCCGCCGCCCGCGTCGGTGCCTTCCTCGGCCTCACGACGGAAGCCGTCGATGACGCCCGGCTTCGGGTCCTCGCGGAAGCGGTACACCAGCGCGCTGCACTCGAGCGTCTGCGTCGCCTCGTGGTGCTCGAAGTAGAGCTGCGCGTCGCCCACCATCGCGCCGCCGAAGCCCTGCGCGTTGAGGCCCTCGCTCATCCCCGCGCCCTGCGTCTGCAGATACCAGCGCACGAGCTCCCGCGCGGCCTCGCGAGTCATCGGGCCGCCCGGTGGGGGAGGGGGCTTCGCCAGGCCCATGGTCGACAGGAGCCACTGCAGGTGGCGGGAGAACGCGAGCGCCATGTCCGAAGCCCTCCTACGTCACTTCGCGGGGATGACCTTGGAGGCCACGCGCTCGAACACCTCGCTGCCCCAGCGCAGGCTCGCCGCCATGAGCTTGCTCAGCTCCGAGGCGAAGACCAGGTCGATGGGCGGCGTCTGGTACGAGCGGCTGAGGAAGAGGCTCTTGCTCTCCGACTCGAAGTCCACCGTACCACCGCCGGCGTCCGTGCCTGCGGCCTGCTCGGAGCGGAAGCCCTCGAGGACGCCGGGGCGGGGCGCGTCACGGAAGCGATAGATGAGGGCGCTGCACTTGAGCTCGCCGGTGTCCTCGGAGTGCTCGAAGTACAGCTGCGCCTCGCCCACCGACACTCCACCGAGCCCCTTGGGATTGAGCCCGGGGCTCAGGTGGACGCCCTGAGCCCGAAGATACTCCTGCACCAGTTGAGTGGCCTCGTCACGCGTCATGGTGGTGGTTTACCACGACTGGCGTGTGGGCCATCAGAACTGGCCGGCGCGAGCCTGCTCGAACGGGACGCGGTGGTTCAGGTACGTGCCCACCAGCGAGTGCGCGCCCGAGAACACGGTGTCCTCGGAGAAGTAGTGCACCTGCGCGCCCTTGCCCGCGTGGCGCAGCATGTCCGCGGGGCTCCAGCCCTTGCCGCCCAGACCGAAGAGCGTGGGGACCGCGTCGCGGTTGTTGATGTAGTGCACGTAGTTGGGGCCGTCCGGATAGGTGCAGGCGGCGGCCGCGAACGTCTCCACGTTCAGCTTGCTCATCGTCTGCTCGACCTGCTCCTTGGTCATCCCGTCTTCGATGCGCAGCCGGCGCGCCACATCCGACAGCGCGCGCGAGGTGATGAGGCCACCCTGGCTGTAGCCGACCAGGTGCACGTCCCGGCCCGCCTTCAGCTCGTTGTAGACGGTGTCCGCCAGCGTATCCACGGCCGGGTTGGTGCCCTTGTCCAGCTTGTCCTTCACAGCCTGGAACAGGTCGGCGACGGTGCCCTGCGTGGAGTTGTGGATGCCGATGGTGCGCATGCCCGTCGTGTCCGCGAGCGCCTGCAGCTCCGCCGTCTGCTTGGCCAGGTCCGTGCGCATGCCGTTGGTGTAGATGACCGTGGCCGTCGCGTTCGGGTTGTTCTTCGGCGTGAAGGCGGGGATGTCGCTCAGCGGCGTGCCGGGCTCGAACGTCTGGCCACCAGCGCCCACCAGCTTGCCGTCGTAGACCTTGTCCTTCGAGCCCGGGGGCGCCGTGAAGACACCGGCCACCGTCGCCGTGCCCCTCGCCTTGCCGCTCTCGAAGCCATCCACCACCGCGTTCGCGCGCGCCGCGCTCGGCTGCACCGCCGGCGTCGCCACGGTGTTCACTTCCGACGTGCGGCCAACAGGGGTCCGGGGGGTGGTGCCGACGACGGGGCGGCCACGCTCGATGGTGCTCATGCTGGAGGGCTCCTGCGGACTACGACGGGGGGATGGAAGATGACGTCCTTGCCCCATTGTCCCAGGAAGCCGTCCGAAGTTGCGCACGAACGAGGTAATTCGCTCCAAACACTCAATTCCGACGCGGTGCGTCGTGGTGGCTTGTCGCGTCACATCCCGAGTGAAGCGGGGAAGCCGAGCCGAACCCGAGGCGATCTCCAGGGTTGGAGGTCTTCCGAGGGGCGGTGCGGGCAGGAGTATCGGTCCGGCGCCCGCCCTCCTATGGTGGATTCCATGGTCCAGAAAGGTCAGTTCCTGGAGCGCTCCACGCTCATCCCCGTGGGCGCGGAGGTGATGGAGGGCACGGCGCATCGCGGCAAGCGCGCGCCTCCGTTGCTCATCATCCCGCCGCGGCCGGACGAGGGTGGGGGGATGGATCACGTCATCGCCGCGGAGCTCGCCTGGGCGGCGGCCAGCGCGGGCTTTCCCACCCTGCGCTTCAACCACCGGGGCGTGGGCGCGAGCCAGGGCAAGCGGGGCAAGGACCTGGCGTTGCTCGAGGACGCCGAGGCGGCGATGCGGGTGCTCCTGGAGACGGCCGGCACGAGCGCGGTGGCGGTGGCGTCGCTGCACGGCGGCGCGCAGGTGGCCCTGGCGCTCCAGGCGCGCTTCCCCGCCGTGGGGGGCCTGTGCCTGGTCGCGCCGGCGGACGTGGACCCGGCGGTGCTGGGGCGCGTGACGTGCCCGTTGCTGGTGGTCCAGGGGGAGGGGGACGCACGGATGCCTCGGGCGGCGGTGTCGGCGGCGGTGGCCCGGGCCGGGGGGGATTTCGAGGTCATCGACGACGCGGGCGCCACCTTCCAGCGCAACCTCCCGCAGGTGGGGCACGCCCTGTCCACCTGGCTCCAGCGCCTCTCCGGCGGTTGACCGATGCTCCGCAACCCAGCGGACTTCTTCACATTTCTTCAGCCTCCCGCACTTGCACGCCGGGAGAGTGGGCGTACAGACTGTCCGTGCAGACCCAATCGTTTCTCCGTTCGTTCGTAGGGTCTTCCGGAAGCGTGCCTCGTTCCTCAAGGAGCAACCCGATGCGGATGGTGCGATGGAGTTTGGGCGGAGCCGCGCTGGCCCTGGCCGTGACGGTGGCGCCCGCGTGCAAGTCCGCCCAGAGCGAAGCCGAGCGCCCTGCGCCGCCTCCCGCCTCGCTGGTGGATGTGGTGCCCCACGCCATCGTCGTGGACTTCAAGGACGGCACCACCAAGGCGGAGTTCGACGCCTGGGAGGCCGACTGGGGCGTGGACCTGGAGCTCAACTCGGTGGAGAGCGCCGACGAGGCCCTCACGCTGGCGGTGGGCGTGGACGACGTGGCGGGCGTGCTGGAGAAGATCCGCCGGCACCCGAGCGTCGAGGCCGCCGAGCCGCTGATGGAGGTCCGCGCGAGCTTCACGCCGAATGACCCGGAGTACGCGCGGCAGTGGAACCTCCAGATGATCGACATGCCCAAGGCCTGGGAGCGCAGCCGGGGCAAGGGCGTCGTCGTGGCCGTGCTGGACACGGGCATCGCGTACGAGGACCACGAGGACTTCAAGCAGGTGCCCGACCTCAAGGGCGTGAAGTTCGTGGCCGGCTACGACTTCGTCAACGACGACGAGCACGCCAACGATGACCACGGCCACGGCACGCACGTGGCGGGCACCATCGCGCAGGCCACCAACAACGGCGAGGGCGTGGCGGGCGTGGCCTTCGAGGCGACGCTGATGCCGGTGAAGGTGCTCAACCACTTCGGCGGTGGCACCACGGCGGACATCGCGGACGCCATCCGCTTCGCGGCGGACAAGGGCGCCAACGTCATCAACATGTCGCTGGGCGGCGGTGGCTATTCGCAGGTGATGGCCCAGGCGGTGGAGTACGCCCGCAAGAAGGGTGTCACGGTGGTGGCGGCTGCGGGCAACGGCGGCCGCGCGCACGTGGAGTTCCCCGCGGCCTATCCCGGCGCCGTGGCGGTGTCCGCGGTGGGGCCGGAGGGCTCGCTCGCGCCGTACTCGTCCTATGGCAAGGAGCTGGACATCGCCGCGCCCGGTGGTGACAAGCGCCGTGGGGACGCGGGCGGCATCATCCAGAACACCATCGACCCGAGGGACGTGTCGCGCTCCGTCTACGCCTCGTACCAGGGCACCAGCATGGCCACGCCGCACGTGGCCGCGGTGGCCGCGATGCTGTACTCGGCCGGCGCCAAGGGGCCCGACGAGGTGGAGAAGGCGCTGTACGCGGGGGCGACGAAGGTGGCGGACCAGGCGTGGACCGAGCAGTACGGGCACGGCCTGCTCAACGCGGAGGCGTCGCTGGCGTCGCTCGGCGGTGGCATGTCGCGCTGGCCGCCGCTGTACTGGGCGCTGGCGCTGCTGGCCTTCGTGCTGCTGACGCTGCGCGGCCGTGAGCGCCCGGGGTACCTCAACGCGCTGCTGCGTCCAGCGTTCCTCGTGCCGCTGCTGCTCTCCACGGTGGGCGTGTACTTCGTGCGCGCCTGGTTCATGGGCACGGCGGGCGCCGCGGGAGACGTGGTGGAGATGGCCTCGCTGCCCATCCCGGATTGGGAGCGCATCATCTTCGGCCGGGGCCGCACGGTGAACCCGCTGTTCTACAGCGCGCTCATCCCGGTGCTGCTGTCGCTGCCCGCCATCGGATGGAAGGGGATGCGCTCGGCGGTGGGTGGCCTCGCGCTGGGCTTCGCGGGCTTCCTGGCGTACTCGGCGTGGGCGGGCGCTCCGGCGCTGTCGTGGATGCCCTTCGCGTTCCTGGCGAAGCCGTGGCTGGGCTTCAACACGGTCGTCTGCCTCATCGTCGCTCGCGCCATGCTCAAGCGTGAGGACGTGCCGTGACTCTCACCGGGCGCGTGGTGTTCCGCGACCTCGAGACGGGCGTCTGGGTGCTGGAGGCCGATGACGGCACCACGTACCAGCTCGCGGGTGGCGACCGGCACATCAAGAAGGATGGCCACCGCATCGAGGCCGAGGGCCGCGTGGACAAGGACGTGCTCACCGCCGCGATGGTGGGGCCCGTCTTCCACGTGAGCTCGTATCGCTTCGTCTGAAGTGGGGGGCCGGGGTTCGCTCCGGTCCTCGCTTGTCGCGGAAGACGTCAGGTGCTGGCCCGCGAATATGGGCCAGGCGCGACCTTTCGCCAGCGCTCCTGTCCGTGATGGGCTCGTGGGTGCGCTGTCTTGTGCGGTGGCACGCCGCGCCGAGACGACCAGCGTCAGGGCGACGTGCCGAACCGCGCTTGCTCCATGGCATGAGGGCCGCCAGCGTCGGGGTGGCGGCACCACGTACGCAAGTCGTTCAGTGAGCGGCGCCCATCAGCGCCCAACCGTTGGCTTCGCGCCCGCTCACGGCGACTTGGTACCGCCTTCGGCCTTGTGCGCGCGCGCCTGACGCGTGCGCTCCTCGCTGTACGCCTCCAGCGGAGCCTCGCCCCGGCGCACGGCCTCGCGGAGCTCCTGCAACGACTCCCGCTCCGCTTGGAGCCCCGCGGGCGCGTCCTTCTTGAGTGGCGCCAGCGGGTGGGCCACGTCATGGAGGTTGAGCGCGATGCCGCGCCGGTCCACCACGGCGAGCAGCACCAGGGACACCGTCGCGGCCATCACCCACGGCAGCACCAGCTTCGCCAGCGACGGCACGGGCTTCGTCTCCCGCGCGCGCGCGTCGCTCACCGCGATGCCGGTGCCCCAGACGGGGACCCACCGCGACATGCCCAGCAGCGCGAGCACTCCCGCCCAGCCGAGGCTCGCCAGCATCAGCACGTCCTGGGGGCTGGTGTCCGTGTCCGCGGCCTCGGTGCCCATCGACTTCGCCACCAGGAACGCCGCCGAGGACACCAGGTTGTTGGCCGCATGCGCGGCGATGCCGGGCCACAGCGAGCCGGTGCGCAGGTAGAGCCAGCCGAACAGCAGGCCCAGTTCCACGCGCGCCACGAAGCCCACCGGGTCCAGGTGGAACGCGCTGAACACCACCGCGGAGATGACCAGGGCCGTGGTGGGTGAGCGCGGCGACGGGGGCGTCAGGCCCCGCTGGAAGACGCCTCGGAAGAACAGCTCCTCGCAGATGGGCGCGGCGACCGTCACGCCCGCCAGGATGATGGCCAGCTCCACCGGCGTCTGCTGCTCGAAGAGCCGCGAGCCATCGAACATCTCCTTCATCCACTCGGGCGCGAGCTTCTGCGCGGTGAACTGGATGGGCACCACCAGCGCGAAGAAGTTGGCGATGCCCAACAGGAAGCCGAAGAGCGTCGACACAGGATGCAGCGGCGTCAGCCCCGTGAAGAGCGCGGGCTTCCATCCTCCGAGGCGCGGCAGCAGCCACCCCAGCGCCATGAAGATGAAGACCTCGGTGAACCAGATGCCGAAGGCCGCGTTGAGCAACTGGACGGAGCCGCCCACCAGGATGAAGAGCACCAGCGCCAGGGCCGCCCCGCCGAGCGCCAGCATCCGAGGGCTCCTGGGCTCCGGAAGGGGAGGCTCGGAGGGGCCCGTCGGCCCGAGGGGCGCGGCGTCGCTGGGGGCGGAATCTTCCAATTTGTCGTCTCCTTGACGCGAAAAGCTGAACTGTCGCGACAGCAGGTTCTCTATACTGTCAGCACCTTGACGTCCTACATCCTGGCTCGAACGGTGCAGCGGACGTGGTGGAAGCCCCCTCGAATCCTCGGCGTCGTCTGTGCCCTGGGCCTGGGGCTGGGAGCAACGACGTCGCACGCGTCGGCGTTCCTGGTGGAAGCGCGAACCGAGGCGCAGGCGTACCAGATTCGTGCGTGGCGTGGCAGCACGTCGGACGACCCGGTGCTGCTGCCAAGGCGGCGAATCGTCCAGTACCTGGGGCTCAACGCCTTCGAGCTCGCCACGGGACAGGACCTGGGCTTCGAGTCCAACATGCGCATCTGGGCGGACTTCGGTCTGCCCAAGGGTGAGGCCGAGCGCGTCGACGGGCTGAAGTCCGAGGACGCGGAGCTGCTGCATGCGTACGTGCGCTACGCGAAGGGCGGCTTCGAGGGACGGCTGGGCCGTCAGCTCTACACGGACGTCTCGGACATCATCGCGTTCGATGGTCTGCGCGCGCGCTACGTGACGCGCATGGGCCTGGGCGCGGAGCTGTACGGCGGCCTGTGGGTGAAGGGCGCGAGCTTCCTGGGCTCGTCCGTGTATCAGCCGGACGGTACGCGGGAGAGCGACTCGCGGCGGCTGGACCAGGGCGTGGCGGGCGCGGACCCCACGCTGGATTCGATGGAGCCCGTCTTCGGCGCCAAGCTGCTGCTCGAGGACCTGAAGGGCTTCAACGCCGCGGTGGGCTACCGCAAGGCGATGGTGGAGGGGAAGACGGACCTGGAGCGCGCCACGGTGGAGGCGCGCTATGGCCGGGGCCTGGGTCTCAACGCGCTGGCCGGCGTGGACTACGACGTGCTGCAGGGCAAGGTGGCCCAGGTGCGCACGCAGGTGCGCTGGGACGGCACGCGCGTCGCGACGACGCTGGAGGTGATGCGCCTGTCGCCCGTGCTGTCGGCGGACTCCATCTGGTACTACTTCGCGTGGGCGCCGCGCGACGAGGCGCGGGTGCGCGTGGACGTGTTCACCCCCGGCCCGCTGCGCTTCTACGTGCAGGCGCTGGGCAGCCGGTACAACGAGAACGTCAACCCGGAGATGGCCATCGCCTCGCAAGTGGACGCGGAGGGCGCGCCGGAGTCCACCAGCGTCGGTGGGGCGGCGGGCGCGGCGTGGCGCTCGGGCGCGTTCCGCTCGGCGCTGGACGTGACGTACCGCACGGGCTTCGGCGGAGACCAGCTCTGGGGCGACCTCACCGGTGGCTACACGTTCGACCGGGAGCGCTTCACGCTGGACGCGCGGGTGTCCTTCGCGCGCATCTTCGACAGCTTCAACGCGCGCCTGGGGGGCAACTTCTACGGCGCCCAGGTGTGGGCCAGCCGGGCCCTGACGCGCGCGACGCGGCTGTCGCTGGTGGTGGAGCAGAACTTCAATCCCTTCACCGACTCCGACACCAAGGCCTTCCTCCTCTTCGACCTGAAGGCGAGCTTGTAGATGCTTCACCGTCAGAACCGACATGCACTGCTCGCCCTGGCCGCGCTCGCCATGCTGGTGGGCGCCGGCGTCGCCTGGGCCGCCACGGCCCGCGAGCGCAGCCTGGCCGTCTATCCCGCCCAGCACGTCCCGCTGCGCTTCGACCACGCCCAGCACCTGGAGGCGGGCGCCGAGTGCACCACGTGCCACGACTCGGCCCGCGCCAGCGCGTCCTCCAAGGACCTGAACCTCCCAGGCCACGAGGAGTGCGAGACCTGTCACGACATCGAGGCGGGTCGGAAGGGCAAGCCCACGGACCCTCCGTCCGCGTGCAACACCTGCCACCCGGGCTTCGACGCCACCGTGCGCAAGGAGCCCGCGAAGCTGTCCATGCCTCCGGCCAACCTGCATTTCAGCCACCAGCAGCACGTGGACAAGAAGGTGGAGTGCTCGGTGTGCCACGGCGAGATGAAGGACGTGAAGCTGGGCACGCGAAACCAGCTGCCGAAGATGGCCACGTGCTTCAAGTGCCACGACGGCACCGTGGCCTCGAACACGTGCGCCACGTGTCACCCGACGGAGCCGTCCGGCCGGCTCAAGCTGACGTTCGACTCGGGCCTGCTGCGGCCCATGCAGGGCAACCCCCTGGGCCTGGACCACGGCCCGCGCTTCGAGTTCAACCACGGGGCCCGCGCGTCCACGGACCGGCTGGTCTGCATGCAGTGCCACAGCGAGAGCTACTGCCAGACGTGCCATGACGGCATGCAGAAGCCGCTGTCCATCCACCCCAACGACTTCATCACCCTGCACCCGGTGCAGGCCCGGACCAACTCGCCCCGGTGCGAGAGCTGCCACCGCGCCCAGTCCTTCTGCGCCGCCTGCCACGAGCGCGCGGGCGTGGGCATGGACGCCGCCCAGTCGCTGCGGCCGCGCAACCAGAAGGTGCACCCGGACTACACCACGTGGGTGGAGCTGCCCGGACCGCAGCACCACGGCATCGCCGCGTCGCGGGATCTGACCAGCTGCATCTCCTGCCACCGCGAGGAGTCGTGCATGAGCTGCCACTCGGAGCTGTCGCCGCGGCGGCAGATCAACCCGCACCCGGCGGGCTTCGCGCAGTCGTGCAAGAAGCTGGCGTCGGCGAATGACCGCGCCTGCCTCAAGTGCCACTCGTCGGAGAGCCTGGCGCAGAAGGGGTGCCGCTGATGGGCGCGCGCTCGAGTCGGTTCTTCGCGGGCGTGCTCGCGCTGTCGGCGCTTTCCGGGTGCCTGGAGCCCGGGGACGCCATCTACCTGCCGCGCGACACGGTGCCGCCCCGGGTCGTCTCCACGGCGCCGGGAGGAGGGGAGACGCTGCCGAGGGGAGGCGCCCTGCGCGTCACCTTCTCCGAGGCCATGGACCTTCGCAGTCTGCGCCCGGGCATCGCGGTGTTCTCCGGCCGGGATGAGCTCCCGCTCGTGCTCACCGCGCCCCCCGTGCCGGAGTTGGACGAGGACGTGGAGCGGGGCGACGTCCCGTACACGGTGGAGGCCGCCTTCGCCGAGGGCGTCGTGCTGACGCCCAACACGCAGTACACGCTGGTGCTGCGCACGGTGCTCACGGACTACGAGGGCAACCCGCTCTCCAGCGAGATTCGCATCGTCTTCCGCAGCGCGCCGTGAGCCCTCGCGGGCCTGCGGCTACATCTGGAAGAACTCGAAGCTCTGTCCCGCCTCCTTGCCGTCCTTCTTCCCCTCGATGCGGGCGGTGAGGCGGTTGGCGGTGGGGCGCTGGTAGAAGATTCGCTGCGGGTAGTCGTGCTGCGGGTTCTCGAACAACACGCCGTTGCTGTTGCAACGCAGCATCTTGAAGTCCGAGGGCGGCCGTCCCATGGGCTGGGCCACGAAGTAGAGCCCGTCCTTGCGCGCCTCGATGCGCATGTACTCGAAGAACACCGTCTTGCCCTGGACGATGGTGCGGCTCACCCCGAAGAGCGTGCCGCCCGCGGCGGGCGTCCAGTGCTCCTCCATGAGGTTGCCGGCCGTGTCCTGACGCCAGCTCCCCGCCAGCCAGGCCACGTCGTGGATGGAGGCGCCACATTCACGCGAGGCGGGCTCACGGGTGTTCGGCGTGGAGCCACAGCCGAGAAGCGGGGAGGCACCGAGGACGAGGGCCAGGAGGGCAGGGCGAGCAGTCATCCGCCCATCCTCCCATGCCCCGCTGACGGGCCGCACCGTCCTCGAGGAGGCGGCGCGGCCCGGAGTCGACACGTCAGCGCTGCAGGTACTCGCGGATGCTCTCGACCAGCTGCTTGCGCGCGTCCGCGTCCGTCGCCTGGGGACCGACCTTGAGCTTCTTGTCCTCCTCGACGAGGAGCTTCTGGTCCTGCAGGTACGTCACCGCGTTCTCCAGCGTCACCTTGGCCAGGGACTCGGCGGCGGTGATGCGGCCGGCGTGGTACTCGGCGCGACCCGTCTCCAGGGCCATCCGGAGGAAGGCCTTGCGGTCCTCGGCGACGCCCGTGGCCACGTCGTTGAGCGTCATCGCGGCCAGCAGGTACGCCTCCAGGTAGTCGCGCAGCAGGTCCGCCAGGAACTCCAGCTCCGGCTGGGCGTGGGGCTCGGGCGCGACGCTCAGCGTGTCGCCCTCGTGCATCACCAAGCCCATGCGCACCAGCCGCTCCACCGTCTCCGCGAAGATGGTGTCGAAGGTGGTGTTCACCCGGTAGATGAACTCGAGCTTGAACAGGCGCGAGAGGAACAGCGCGCGCGCCTTCACGTCGTCGTACGAGGCGGACGTGCCGGCGGCCAGCATGGCGTTGGCCACGAGGCTGCGCGCGGCCACCAGGTTCATCAGCGTGTTCTTGTAGAAGGACATCTCCGCGCGGCGGTCGTCCTCCACCTGGTAGATGACGTCACCCTTGGCCTCCTGGGTGCGCACCATCTCGTCGCCGATGAAGGTGCGCATCGCGTCCTGGATGGGCCCCATCGTCTCGGGGTTGCTGGGGGCGTTGCCCAGCTCGCGCGACTGCGGCGCGCCGTCCTCCTGGGCGATGCGGCGCAGGATGCTGATGCGGTCCGCCAGCTCCCGCTGCGTCAGGCCCCGGCGACGGTGCGCGAGCAGCGACGTGCTCACCAGCGCGTGCGGCGTCACGGTGGACACCTTGCTGATGCCGTACATCACGCGGTTGCCGAGCGCGCGGACCAGGCCCTTCTTCTGCTCGTCCGTCACCGGCTGCTCGGGGTCGAGCCCGCGCTCCTTCATGAACTCCACGAGCGAAATCGGCTCGTCGAAGCCCAGGTGGATGCGGCCATAGCGCGCCGCGAGCACCTTGGGCGTGCTGAGCAGCGCCTTGAGGTCCTCGGGCTTCTTCTCCCCGCCGGCCAGCTCCTTCGAGTAGCTGCCCGACTCGACGACCTTCTCGTAGTCGATGGCCACCGGGACGAAGAGCAGGTCGTTGCGCGCGCCCTCCAGCACCGACTCCACCTGCCAGGTGAACATGCCCAGCTTGGGGGAGAGCAGCTTGCCCGTGCGCGAGCGGCCGCCCTCGGGGAAGAACTCCTGGTGGATGCCGTCGTGCACCAGCTTGCGCACGTAGGCCTTGAAGGACGCGGCGTAGACCTTGTCGCCCTTGAACGAGCGGCGCAGGAAGAACGCGCCGCAGCGGCGGAAGATGCTGCCCAGGGGCCAGAAGGACAGGTTGGCGCCGGCGGCCACCAGCGGCACCGCGTAGCCGCGGTTCCACAGCACCCAGCTCATCACCAGGTAGTCCATGTGGCTCTTGTGGCTGGGGCACAGGACGATGGGCGCGCGGGTGGCGGCCTTGAGCGCGCGGTGCAGGCCCGCCTCGTCCACGTGCATGCCGTCGTAGATGCGGTTGAACACCCAGTCGAGCAGCGGGGCGACGAAGGCCAGCGTCGTGGGGCTGGGCTTCGCGGCGATGGCCTCCAGGTTGCGGCGGGCCTCGCGCAGCACGCTCTCCTGCTTGCGGCCGGACTGCGCGGCGTGCTCGTCCACCACCTTGCGCAGCTGCCTGTCGCGCAGGGTCTCGTCGATGATGCGCACGGCCGGCTTGGCCGGCGGTCCGAACACCGCGCGCGTCTCCCGGGCCAGGTGCACGTGCAGCGTGCTGCGCACCTTGCGCGCGAGCACCTCCACCGAGTCCTTCGGGTTCTGCTCGGCGAAGGCGCGCAGGTCGATGGGCTCTCCCACGCGGAACTGCGCGCGCTTGTAGTTGCGGAAGAAGGCCAGCATCGAGTGCAGGAAGCCCGGCGCCTCGGGGCTGCCGAACACCATGTCCACCCAGTTGGGCTTCAGGCGCGCGCTGCGCTTCTCCCAGACGAACAGCTCCGGCACCAGGTACACGGGCCGGTCCGACGTGCGCGCCAGCTCCACCAGGGCGGGGAAGGGGTCCTCGTGCGTCTCCTTCCCGGACGCGTGCAAGAGCGCCGTACGCCGCAGGAAGACCAGGCCGCTGCCTCCCTGTTGGCGCGCGTACTCGAAGCGCTCCAGGAACGCGCCGCCCTGCTTCGTCTGGCGCCACGGCTTGGTGAACCACGGGCGCAGGTTGGACACCGCCCGCACGGGCGGCAGGCTCCGGCGCACCATGGCCCAGGTGAGGTAGAGGAAGTTCACCCACGCCGTGGAGCGCATGACGTGCACCACGAACCCCTTGGCGTGGAGGTTTCGCAGCTCGTCCTCGGCCTCGGGTGGGAAGTGGACGCTCTCCAGATAACGAGTGCCCAGCGCCCGACCCATCGGGCCGAACTCCGCCTTCAGCAAGGACTCTCCCTGATTCGCAGACTGCGACAGCGCGGTTTCCAAGGCAGCCCCCGGGGCTACATGTTCTCGGGTGTCGGAATGCCCAACAAGGTCAGACCCGAAGCGAGCGTAACCCGCGCCGCGTCCGCCAGGGCGAGTCGCGCGGAACGCAGCGCGTCATCCCCTTCGACGTTGATGCGCTTGTCGCGCTCCTGGTTGCCGAGCGTGTAGTAGCGGCTCAGGGCGGCGGCCACGTCGAGCAGCAGGCGGGCCACGAGGCTGGGCTCGTACTGCTCGGCCGCGTCGCGCACCACTTCGGGCAGGCGCATGATTTCGCGCACCAGGGCCTGCTCCTCGGGGAGCGTCAGCAGGCTGGCGTCGTAGGTGGCGGGCGCGCCGCCGCCCTTGCGCAGCACGTTGACCACGCGCGCGTGGGCGTACTGGAGGTAGGGGCCCGTGTGGCCCTCGAAGCTCACCACCTCGTCCCAGTCGAAGGTGTAGTCGGTGGCGCGCTTGTGCTTGAGGTCGCCGAAGGCGATGGCGCCCAGGCCGATCTGCTCGGCGAGCTTGTCCGGGTCATCCGTCTGGAGCCGGCCGGCCTCCTGGTTCTCCTTCACCTTGGCGGCGGCGCGCTCCTTGGCCTCGTCGAGCACGTCGTTGAGCTGCACCACCTGGCCCTTGCGCGTGCTCATGCCGTGGATGCGGCCGAACGCCACGTGCACGCACTTGTCCGCCCACGGCTGGCCCATCTCCTTCAGCGTGCGGAACACCTGACGGAAGTGCAGCGCCTGGTCCTGGGCCACGACGTAGAGCGACTTCTCGAACTGGAAGCGCGTGTGGCGGTCCTCGGCGGCGGCCAGGTCGCGCGTGGCGTAGAGCGTGCTGCCGTCGTTCTTCTTGAGCAGGATGGGCGGCTCGTTCTCCGCGTAGGGCAGGTCGACGATGAGCGCGCCCTGCGACTCCTTCACGCCGGGCTTCTTGGCGATCTGCTCGATGACCGCGTCCATCTTGCCCTGGTAGCGGCTCTCGCCCTCGATGTGCTCGAACTCGATGCCCATCCGCGCGTAGATCTGCTTGAAGCCGCGGATGCTCGTCTCGCGGAACTGGTTCCAGAGCTTGAGGGCCTCGGCGTCACCGGCCTCCATGCGGCGGAAGAAGTCGCGGGCCTTCTCGTCGAACGCGGGCTCCGTCTCGGCGCGCTTGTTGGCGCGCACGTAGACCTCCACCAGGTGGCCCATGTCGTCGATGCGCGCGGGGTCTCCGTACTCCTGGAAGCCCACCGCGACGAGGCCGAACTGCTTGCCCCAGTCACCCAGGTAGTTGATGCCCTCCACCCGCCAGCCGAGCGCCCGGTAGATGTTGGCGATGCAGTGACCCAGGAACGTGGTGCGGATGTGATGGAAGCCGATGGGCTTGGCGATGTTCGGCGACGAGTAGTCGATGACCACCGTCTTGCCGCGCCCCGCGTCCGCGTCTCCGCCGTAGGTGGCGCCCGCCTTGCGGGCCGCGTCGAGCACCTCGCTGGTGAAGGGCACCGCGTTGAAGCGGGCATTCACGTACGGGCCCACGGCCTTGATCTCCAGGCCCGGCACGGAGAGCTTCTCGGCCAGCTCCTTGGCGATGACGGGGGGCGCCTTCTTCTGGGCCTTGGCGAGAGGGAAGGTGGCGAAGCTCAGGTCGCCGTGCGCCGCTTCCGCGGGCTTGACCTGGGCTTCGATGTCGGCGGCCTGCACGCCCAGGGCGCTGGCGAGGCCCTCGGCGAATGCGGCGCGGTAGCGGGAATAGACGGAAGTGCTCATGAACGCGCGGATACTAGCCAAGCCGAGGTGGCGTGCGGCCACCTCTTGTTCGTTCCGCGGTCCATTCCGTCCCCCTCAGGGGACGGCGGGAGCCCGGCGGCTGGGCCGCACCACCGCCGACACCGTGTCCAGCAGCTTGGGGAGCTGGAGCGGCTTCTCGAAGAAGCCGTCGATGCGCTCCAGGCCCTGGCCGGAGGTGAGGGACGCCACCTCGCTGGCACCCGAGATGATGTACACGACGATGTCCGCGAGCGACTCGGTGCCCCGGATGAAGCGGAGCACCGACTGCCCGTCCTCCTCGCTCAGCCGCAGGTCGAGCAGCACCATGGCCGGCCGGATGTGCGAGAGGATGGAGCGCGCCTCGGAGGCTCCCGAGGTGGCCATCACCCGGTAGCCCTCCTGCTCCAGCACCTGCTGCAGCACCTCGCGGCAGTCCGCGTCGTCCTCGACCAGGAGGATGCCGCCCGCCTTGGGCGCCGCCTGGTTCGGGTCCGGGGAGCTGACCGCCCCGGCGAACATCGGCAGCACCAGCTGGAACGTGCTGCCCTCGCCGAGCACGCTGGACGCCTCCACACGGCCGCCGTGCAGGGCGACGATCTTCCCCACCAGCGGCAGGCCCAGCCCCGCCCCGGGAGGACGCGGCACGCCCGGCTGCGCCCGGTAGAAGGCGTCGAAGATGTGCTCCAGCGCCTCGGCCGACATGCCGGGACCGCTGTCCTTCACCGTCAGTGCGGCGAGCCCCTCCTCGGCGGAGACGGTGACCTCGACGGTGTCATTCTGCTCGCTGTGGTGGATGCCGTTCTCGACGAGGTTGTGGATGGCCTCGGCGATGCGCTCGCGGTCTCCCCGGACGAACACCTCCGCACACGGGGGGATGTGCACCTGCACCTTGCCGTGCTCGGCGACGACGGCCAGGGAGCGGACCACCTCCTCGGCCACGGCCTTGAGGCCGAAGGGGCGCTGGTTGAGCTGCATCTTCCCGGACTGGAGCCGGGACATGAGCAGCAGGTCGTTCACCATGCGCAGCATGCGGTCGGAGTTCCGATCGCAGATCTGCACCGCGCGGCGCTGGGAGTCCGTGAGGGGCCCCAGCTTCTCGCGTCCCAGCATCGCCAGGTACGACTTGATGGTGGTGAGCGGGTTCTTGAGGTCGTGCGAGACGTTGCCGAGCAGCTCCTCGCGGTTCTGCTCCAGGCTCTTCAAGCCCGCGATGGCCGTCTGCAGATCCTTGTTGCGGCGGGCGCTGTCGTCGCGGAGCCGGGCCACCTCGTAGGCGGCGGCCAGCTGCGCGGCC
The DNA here is from genome assembly GCF_020037055.1 of Myxococcus sp. AS-1-15. Taxonomy (NCBI): domain Bacteria; kingdom Pseudomonadati; phylum Myxococcota; class Myxococcia; order Myxococcales; family Myxococcaceae; genus Myxococcus; species Myxococcus sp. AS-1-15. The sequence goes on from NZ_JAIQDF010000017.1 coordinate 244,016, forward strand.
AGCGACTGGAGCACGGTGTCGGAGACGGCGCGGCGCGCGCCCAGGACGACGAGCACGCCGGTGACGCCGTGGGGGCTCTCCAGCGGCACCGCGAGGGTGTCCGCTTCGCGCAGGAGCTTCTTCTCGGAGAAGGCGCGCCCCACCACGCCCTCGCCCGGGACGGCGGCGACGACGCGGCTGTCGTAGCGGCCGCGGACGTGCTCGACGTGGAGCTGCTCGCGCGAGGCGAAGAAGCGGGCCACGTAACAGACCTTGGGCTTGAGCAGCGCGTGGAGCGTCTGGAGGTGGGAGCGCAGGGCCTCGGTGGGGCCCGCGTTGTCGGTGAGGTGGCGCGCCATCTCCAGGAGGGCGCGCGCGACGGCGTCGGCGTCAGCCGGGGGAGCCGGCTTCGCTGCTCGACGGGTGGACTTCTTCGAGGTGGTGGGGCGCAGCGGCACGACCTCTGCCAGGGCCCCTTTCTTCTTCGAGCGCACGGGAGAATCCTGCTCCAGGTTCCGAGCGCCTGGGAACGGCCCCGGTGTGCAGGGCCTTCCGGAGGACAGTGGTCGTGTCGGCTGCCCGACACGACCGGGCCCGGGCGCTCAGGCCCGGCGCTGGATGCGGCCGTCCTTGTCCAGGACGTAGGGCTCCACCAGGAGCGACTCCACGCGGGCGCGCTGCTCGCCCACGCTGAAGCCCGCGTCCGCCAGGGCGGAGAGCGCCGAGGTCTGCACCCGACGCGCCGTCTCGTCGGCCGTCAGGAGCGCGAGCATGGGCTCCCTGGCCGGCTCGTACTTGAAGGAGGCGAGCGCCTTGAGCGCGGCGATCTTCACGTCGTCCGACATGTCCGAGAGGAACGGGACGACCACCGGGGGGATGCGTGCGTCCTGGCGACCGGTGACGTGGTGGAGCAGGACGACCTTCTTCTCCGGGTTCTTCGTGTAGGTCGAGGACAGGTGCTGGAGCGCCTTCACGCAGGCCTCGGTCACCTCGTCCTCGCTGACCAGCTCACCCAGCAGCCTGAGCGCCCACGACGTGGCGGGCTCCGTCTTGCTGAGGAACTCGACGATGGGGGGGACGGCGTCCTTGCCGAAGGCCTTCACCAGCTCGAAGGTGTGCTCCTTCTCGTCGGCGTCCGTGGTGAGCGGGTCCACGGTGATGGTGAAGCGGGCCAGGAGCACGGAGACGGCCTCGGGGAACTTCATCTCCCCGAGCTGCTGGATGGCCTTCTGGCGGGTCGCCGGGTCGCCGTACTTCTGGGTGACCTTGGGCTTGAGCTTGAGGGCTTTCTCGGGGCCCGAGCCGCCCGTGAAGATGTCTAAGAGGCCCATGTGCGCGTGTGCTCCGTTTGCGGCGACGTGAAATCCGACTGTGGGAGGGGCCGTCTATGCCTTGGCGGCGCCCAGGACAAGAGACAAGAGCTTCAGAGGGTCAGCTCGCGACGGACATCGTCCCGGTAGGCCTTGGCCAGGGTCTCCGCCGCGGCGCGGGTCTCCGGGGTGTCGGTGTCCGGCACCTTGACCTGGAGGCGGAGGTAGAGGTCACCCGGTGCCCCCCCCTTGAGGGAGGGCACCCCACGCCCCTTGAGGCGCATCTGCCGGCCGGACTGGGAGCCAGGGGGGACCTTGACGGTGAGCTCGCCCTGGAAGGTGGGGACGCGCACCTCCGCGCCCAGCATGGCCTCCGGCACCGTGACGGGCACGTCCATGTGGAGGTCGTCACCTTCCCGACGCACCAGGGGATGCTCCATCACCTCGGTCTCGATGTAGAGGTCGCCCGGAGGCCCACCCCTCGCGCCGGGGGCGCCCTGGCCCGCCAGCCGGACCTTGGAGCCGGTCTGGACGCCCGCGGGAATCTTCACCGTCAGGCGGACGCGCTCGTCCGGGGTGGAGCGGTCGGGGGAGGCGCGGCTGACGGACAGGGGCCGCTCGGTGCCGTTGACGGCCTCGGCCAGCGTCAGGCGGACCTGGGCGTTGAGGTCCTCGCCACGCTCGGGACCCATGGGGCCGCGCCCCCGGACCCGCCCGAAGGGGTCATTGAACCCGCCCCCACCGCCCCTGCGTCCTCCGAAGAGGTCGTTGAAGAGGTCCCCCAGGTCGAAGTCCTCGCCTCCGTAGGGGATGCCGCCCACGCCCCCCCGGGACGCCTGGGCGCGGTACTGCCGGTACGCCTCCGCCTTCTTCTCGTCGAAGCCGATCTTCTCGGCGTCCTCGCCGAACTCGTCGTAGAGCTTGCGCTTCTTCGGGTCCGACAGCACCTCGAAGGCCGAGTTGATCTGCTTGAACTTCTCCTCGGCGGACTTGTTGCCGGGGTTGACGTCGGGGTGGTGCTGGCGCGCGAGCTTCCGGAACGCCTTCTTGATGGCCTCCTCGGAGGCCGTCCGTTCCACGCCGAGGATCTGGTAGTAGTCGTCCGCCATTTGTTCCCGCCGAGCTGTACGTGATTGAAAGTAACCAGTCGGTGGGAGTGCGCCAGCAAGGACTGTTCGGCTGGCCTGGGATGTATAAAGTCCGGCGGAAGATGAGGGAGGCCATGGCAGCGCCGCGCCGAGCGGGAGCAGGTACCTTCTGGCTGGCGGGCTGGCTCCTCCTGCTGGCCGCCCCGGCCGTCCATGCCCAGGCTCCCGCGGGAGAGGCGCAGGGCAGGGTGGTGGACCGGGTGGTCGCCATCATCGAGGGTCGGGTGCTCACCCAGAGCGAGCTGGAGTTCGAGGCCCGGGTGGCGCTCGTGCAGCGGGGCGGCCTCCAGGCGCTCGAGGTCCCCCTGGACGAGGAGCTCCTCCGGGGGGCGCTGGAGCTGGCCATCAGCCAGCGGGTCCAGGTGCTCAACGCCGACCGGCTCCAGGCGTTCCCCGCCGAACCCGCCGAGGTGGACGCGCGGCTGGAGGCGTTCCGGCTGCGCGTCGGGGGCTCCCAGGCCCTGGAGCGCTTCCTGGCCCGGGCGGACGTGGACGTGGAGGGGCTCAAGGCGGTGCTGACGCGGGGGCTCAGGGCCGAGCGTGTCCTGGACAGCCGCATCCGCCTGCGGGCCCAGGTGGGCGAGACGGAGATCCGTCGGTTCTACGAGCAGCACCCCGGGGACTTTCCGGCCGACTACGAGACGGTGCGGGAGTCCATCCGGGAGAAGCTCTTCCGCGAGCGCTATGCGGCGCTGGCCGTGGAGGAGCTGGCGCAGGTGAGGGCCTCGGCCCAGGTGCGTCGGGTGGCGCCCTTCACACGGGAGGCAAAGCGATGAGGCGGATGCGGGAGGACGCCGAGCCACGCGAGCCGCATGGCTTCTCCATCCGTCAGATGACGGAAGGGGACCTGCCGGCGGTGATGGCGCTGGAGCAGGCGGCGTTCAAGAACCCCTGGTCCCCGGAGCTGCTCAAGCGCGAGCTCCAGCACGAGTGGTCCACCATCCTCCTGGTGGAGGAGCCCCGGCAGTTCGTGCCCCCGCTGCTCTTGGGCCTGGCCATCTTCTGGATCGTCCACGACGAGGTCCACGTGCTCAACGTGGCCACCGCCCCCCAGCACCGGCGGCGGGGCGTCGCGCGGGCCGTCATGGAGGAGGTGCTGGAGCGGGGCAGGGCACGCCGCTGCAGCCTCGCCACCCTGGAGGTCAGGAAGAGCAACGAGCCGGCGATCCAGCTCTACCGCGCCTTCGGCTTCCGCCCGGTGGGCATCCGGCCGAACTACTACGCGGACGAGGGCGAGGACGCCGTGGTGATGGTCCTCGACTTCTGAGCGCACGCGGAGTAGAGGACCGACCCGTCGTAAGCTGGGTTGACGAGTCTCAAGGAAAGACCTCATGGACGCTGACCTGTTCCAGGTCTGCGTCATGCCGTGCTTGACACGGAGGGGTCGCTCCCTATACTCGCGGCCTTTTTCAGTAGTCCTGTAGGTAGATATGCGCCGCCTCGTGTCTCGTGGCGGCTGCGAACCCGAAGAACGAGGTATCAGTGCCGACCATTAGCCAGCTGGTCCGCAAGGGCCGCGAGAAGCTGAACATCAAGGGCAAGAGCCCCGCGCTCAAGGAGTGCCCCCAGAAGCGCGGCGTCTGCACCCGCGTGTACACGACGACTCCGAAGAAGCCGAACTCGGCCCTCCGCAAGGTGGCCCGCGTGCGTCTGACCAACGGAATCGAAGTGACGTCCTACATCCCCGGCGTGGGCCACAACCTCCAGGAGCACTCGGTGGTGATGATCCGCGGCGGTCGTGTGAAGGACCTCCCGGGCGTGCGCTACCACATCGTCCGTGGAACGCTCGACTCCGTGGGCGTGGCGGGCCGCAAGCAGAGCCGCTCCAAGTACGGCGCGAAGCGTCCGAGCTGAGCGCGATCACCTTCGTTTGAGAGTTGGGACGTTGAGCCCCGCACCCTGGGGAGCGTCCTCGTGAAGTTTCCTTCTGCGGTACTTGAAGCCCGTCGTAGCGTGCTCCCAAGGGAGCCAGGGCGTAAGGGAAGAGAGAAGAGATGCCTCGCCGTCGCGTAGTCGCCAAGCGCAAGATTCTTCCGGATCCGAAGTTCCAGGACCGGCTCGTCACCAAGTTCGTCAACGACCTGATGCGGAAGGGCAAGAAGTCCATCGCGGAAGGCGTGTGCTACGGAGCCTTCGCCCTCATCGAGGAGCGCGCGAAGGAGGACCCCCTCAAGACGTTCAAGAAGGCCCTCGACAACGTCAAGCCGGTGCTGGAGGTCAAGAGCCGCCGCGTCGGTGGCGCCACCTACCAGGTGCCCGTCGAGGTCCGTCAGGACCGCCGCGTCGCCCTCGGCATGCGTTGGATCATCACGTACTCCAAGGCCCGTGGCGAGAAGACCATGCAGGAGAAGCTGGCCGGCGAGATCATGGACGCCGCCAACAACCGCGGCAACGCGGTGAAGAAGCGTGAAGACACGCACAAGATGGCGGAGGCCAACAAGGCCTTCGCGCACTACCGCTGGTAGGTCTTTCGGCCTCGCGGTGTCCCGCCCGGATGCAGAGGTTGCATCCGGGCGGTTTCTTTAGGTGAAGCAGGTTCTCTGAAATCGTCCGGGTGGGAACGTGAGACGGGGCTCCCAAGCCCTCCCGCCCTCATGGAGAGGTACCGACGCAATGGCTCGCGAGCATCCCCTGGAGCGCTACCGCAACATCGGCATCATGGCGCACATCGATGCCGGCAAGACGACCACCACCGAGCGGATCCTCTTCTACACCGGCGCCATCCATCGGATGGGCGAGGTGCACGAGGGAAACACCACCACGGACTGGATGGTCCAGGAGCGTGAGCGCGGCATCACCATCACCTCCGCCGCCATCACCGCCTTCTGGCAGCGCAACGAGCAGCGCTACCGCGTCAACATCATCGACACCCCCGGACACGTGGACTTCACCATCGAGGTGGAGCGCTCCCTTCGTGTGCTCGACGGCGCCGTCACCGTGTTCGACGCGGTCAACGGCGTGGAGCCGCAGTCGGAGACGGTCTGGCGCCAGGCGGACCGCTACAAGGTCCCCCGCATCTGCTTCATCAACAAGATGGACCGCATCGGCGCGGACTTCGAGATGTCCGTGGGCACCATCCGCGAGAAGCTTGGCGCGCGCGCGGTGCGCATGCAGCTCCCCCTGGGCGCCGAGGACAAGCACCGCGGTGTCATCGACCTCCTGACGATGAAGGCCCTGGTCTTCGTCGACTCGGAGCAGGGCAGCCGCTACGACATCCAGGAGATTCCCGAGGAGCTTCGCGAGCAGGCCGAGGCCGCGCGCGCGGAGCTGCTCGAGGCCGCCGCGGAGCAGGATGACGCGCTGACGGAGAAGTTCCTGGAGGGCCAGGAGCTCACCGAGCAGGAGGTCCGCGCGGCCATCCGCAAGGGCTGCGTGGGGCTGAAGCTGTTCCCCGTGTTCTGCGGGTCTGCGTTCCGTCACAAGGGCGTGCAGCCGCTCCTGGACGCGGTCATCGACTACCTGCCGAGCCCGCTGGACATCCCGCCCGTGCACGGCAAGACGCCCAAGGGCGAGGACGCGGTGCGCGAGACGCGGGACGACGCGCCTTTCAGCGCCCTGGCGTTCAAGATCATGAACGACCCGGCGTTCCAGTCCCAGACGCTGACGTTCCTGCGCGTGTACTCCGGCAAGCTGGAGGCGGGCACGGCGGTGTGGAACTCGGTGAAGGGCAAGCGCGAGCGCGTCAGCCGCCTGGTCCAGATGCGCGCGGACAAGAAGGACGAGCTGACCGAGTGCTACGCGGGTGACATCTGCGCGGTGGTGGGCCTGAAGCTGGCGGCGACGGGCGACACGCTCTGCGACGACAAGCAGCCCATCATCCTGGAGCGGATGGAGTTCCCCGAGCCGGTCATCGACATCGCCATCGAGCCGAAGTCCACGGCGGACCAGGACAAGATCATCCAGTCGCTGCAGCGCCTGGCGATGGAGGACCCGTCCTTCCGCGTGCGCACGAACGAGGAGACGGGGCAGACGCTGATCGCCGGCATGGGCGAGCTGCACCTGGAGATCATCGTCGACCGCCTCCTGAGGGAGTTCAAGGTCGACGCGAACATCGGCAAGCCGCAGGTGGCGTACCGCGAGACCATCACCACCCAGATGGAGGCCGAGGGCAAGTTCATCCGTCAGACGGGCGGCCGGGGCCAGTACGGCCACATCTGGCTGCGGGTGATGCCGAACGAGGCCGGCAAGGGCTTCGCCTTCGAGAACAAGATCGTCGGCGGCGTGGTGCCCAAGGAGTTCGTGGACGCGGTGCGCGACGGTGTCCAGGAGGCCCTCCAGAACGGCCCCGTGGCGGGCTACCCCATGGTGGACGTGAAGGTGGAGGCCTACGACGGCTCCGTGCACGACGTGGACTCGAGCGAGATGGCGTTCAAGATCGCCGGCTCGCTGGCCTTCAAGGACGCCGTGCGCGCGGCCAGCCCCGTGCTGCTCGAGCCCATCATGAACTGCGAGATCGTCACGCCGGAGCCCTTCATGGGCGACGTGATTGGCGACCTGAACGGCCGGCGAGGCAAGGTGCTGGGCATGACGCCCCGCCCAGGCGGCCTGCAGGCCATCCAGGCGCAGGTGCCCCTGGCCGCCATGTTCGGCTACTCGACCGACCTGCGCAGCCGCAGCCAGGGAAGGGCGACCTACACCATGCAGTTCAGTCACTACGCGCCGGCGCCCAAGACGGCGCTGAACCGCTACTGACGGCCCGGCAGTCGACCCTGCGGGCGATTTCAGTTGACGTTGTGGCGGGTTTGGAGCAGGACGCAGCACCTTCGCAGTGAGTTTTTGCGGGATTCGATACGCGCCGGGTGATTGACCGGCTCAGCCGCGGTGAGGAGTGTCATGGCCAAGGAGAAGTTCGAGCGTAACAAGCCCCACGTGAACATCGGCACGATCGGACACGTGGACC
>NZ_JAIQDF010000018.1:0-241371 GCF_020037055.1 Myxococcus sp. AS-1-15
CGGTTGGTTTCACCGAGGAGCTTCCCTCTTTCCCGCTCGTCCCTGCTCGCCGACTACACACTTATAGGGACACGACCGAGCCGGATAGAGAGCCATTCGATGCCCTTCCCGGTGACGAGCGTCTGACCGAACTTCCTTTTAGTGATGCCGCGCTGCTGATGCAGAGTCACAAGCGTGGCGTGATTTCGGAAGAGGCCACGGTCAACGTACTTGGAGTGGGCGATAAGCCGCTTCTTTTGCCGGCCCGCCTTAGACGGGCGCCGGAAGCAGAAGCTTTCCTCTTCGAGTGCGCCGTAGAAATCCCTGGGGCGGATGCGCAGGTATGTTGCGGCATCCAGAAGACAGAAATCACCCTCAGAGTCGGCGAACTCCTCGTAGAACTTCACGGCTGGGGCCTGTGCGGCAATGTGCTTGCCCTGCTCCTCAACCTTGTCGGTCAGATCTGCGCAGAGGCGGAAGAGAGTTGACCGTGACATGGTCAGGAGTGCTGGAAGGTCTGGGACCTTCGTAGCACCTGCCACGGAGTTGGAGCCCGTCTTGCGAATGGAAGGAAGCACTTCCTTCCGAAGCCAGCTGCGGAACCGCGCTGCCCCTGGCTTTCGTCCGCTTGGTACGAGAGCGTAGACGCCCGACTCGCTGATGGCCGTGATTTCCTGGGGGCCTCTAGGCGTGTCCACTACCACTAGACGCTCTTCATCATCCTCCAGTCGAGCAATGGCAGCTCGGTGTTTGATGATTCCGAGTATCGCGCACACGTCCGTAGCGACAAACCAGGGCTCACCATCGTCTTCGAGGACGACTCGAACAGGAGCAGTGCCCTCAAACAGGAAGGGCACTAGCGGAGCGGGACTGCGGTTGCACGTCATGGGGACCTCCAGCGGCGGGAAGAGGCACTGATGCGAGGGAAAGGCACTCCCTCTCCACGAAACTGTGCGCACCGTGGCCGGGCGCGGCTGATCGCGCCGACGCCCTAATCCCTGGCCTGCACGGGACCGTGTCACAATCACATACGTGCCCATTTGTGAGCGCGCAAGTCCAGTGTGTTGAGCGAAGCGTTTTCGGAGGAGAGGACTGTTCGGGTGTGCAGTATTTCTTGCGCCACCCCGAACCGGTGGCCGAACCGGCGGAATTGGGTGAGCCAACCACACCTGGACGCCGGATGTGAAGTGCCTTCTCGGTCAGTACCGGGGGCTCTCCGCATAGTCTCCGCGCAGCATCCGCAACCGCCAGCCCCCCTGTCGCGAGAGCACGCCGCGCAGTTGGTCGATGATGAGCCGGAGCTCTCTGGCGTCTCGCGGCCAGTACCGCGCGCTCCCACCAAAGGAGTAATCCCCATGCGCGTCGTACACCTCGAGGTGCGGCGCGCGTCCTGGCCCCTGCGCTGCGCGCAGGCCCTCGGCCTGTCAGAGAACCTTGGACATTCCCCCCTGTGTTAGGAGAGTTGTCGCCGCCGCGCAGCGGGCCTCGCACGGGAGCGTGGTGTGGAGGCGGGTCATTGCCCCGCCAGTGCCGCAGCCCGGCCTAAACCACTCACGGCGTCCGTTCCTTCTTCTCTTCCACCTTCGCTGCGGACTACGAAGGGCTCTGTGCTGCGTGGATAAACGTATCGGCGCTCTCAGTGTATGTGGCTGGATGACGCCGTTACATACCACCGGGGAGTGATGGCTCTACCACCGGAGGGTGATGGCTCACCACATGCCTGTAGCGGCATGTATCTCCCGTGCCAATCGCTCCCATGCCGTGCGCGGGTGATATCGCGCAGGTCCGCCACCGTCAGTATTTGGTCGACGAGGTCATCGCTCCTTCGGATGTCCGGGAGCAACACACCCTCGTCCGGCTCACGTGTCTCGATGATGACGCACAGGGACGTCCCCTGTCTGTCTTGTGGGAACGTGAACTCGCTGCTCGGGTCATCCGACCGCACCAGGGTGGACTGGGACCTCCCGCGCGCTTCGACGAGCCGCGTCACTTCGCCGCGTATCTGCATGCGCTCAAGTGGAGCTCCGTCACCGCCACCGATGCCCGGCTCTTCCAAGCGCCGTTCCGGGCGGGCATCCACTTGATGAATCATCAGCTCACGCCTCTCAAGAAGGCGCTCGAGCTGCCTCGGGTGAATCTCTTCATCGCCGATGACGTGGGGCTCGGGAAGACCATCGAGACGGGGCTGGTGTTGCAGGAACTCATCCTCCGCCAGCGCGTGGACCGTGTCCTCATCGTCTGCCCGGCGTCGGTGACGCTCCAGTGGCGCGATGAAATGGAGAAACGCTTCGGCCTGCGCTTCGAAATCTTCAACAGCGAGTTCGTCTCCCGCCGCCGTCAGGAGCGCGGCTTCCAGGTCCCCGTCTGGGCCACGCACTCTCGCTTCATCGTGTCGTACCAGACCCTGCGGCGCAGCGAGTACTTCGAGCCGCTGAAGACCCTCCTGGAGGAGAAGGGACACCACAAGTCCTTGCTGGTGCTCGACGAGGCACACGTCGTCGCGCCCGCCTCGGCCAGCCGGTACGCCATCGACACGGAGACCACTCGTAGCATCCGCTCCCTGGCGGAGCGCTTCGAGCACCGGCTCTTCCTCTCCGCCACGCCCCACAACGGCCACTCCAACAGCTTCTCCGCGCTGCTGGAGATGTTGGACCCACAGCGCTTCACCCGTGGCACCCGCGTCCGCGAATCACAGCTGGCTCCCGTCATGGTGCGCCGGCTCAAGGGTGACCTTCGCGCCCTGGGCAGCTCACAGCGCTACCCCGAGCGACACGTGGTGGGCGTGCGCCTGACGCATGACTCGGGGCGCTGGCACGCCGAGTGGCTCGCCCCGGACGGAAAGACCGTCGAGGAGCGTGTCGACCTGGGCGAAGCCTCCGCCCCGGAACTGGAGCTGTCCCAGAAGCTGGCGCGCTACACGGAACTCATGGCGCCCGGCACGAAGCAGGGGCGCCTGGTCTTCATCAACCTCCAGAAGCGCCTCCTCTCCAGCATCGAGGCATTCCACCGTACCCTCTCCGTCCACGCGGCGGCCTTCGGCTCGGGGACGCGGGTTCCCGACGGCGGAGCGCTCACTGGCGACACGGCTCCCGAGTCCGAGGAGCACGGCGAGACGGACGATGCACTCGAGCTGTCGTTCGCGGAGACCATCCGCGAGCACAGTCAGACTCTGTCGACCAACGCCCAGGCTCGCAAGCTCCTGGAGGACATGCTCCAGCTGAGCGCCCGGCACCGCTCGGCCCGGGACGCGAAGCTGCGGGCCCTGCTCCACTGGATTCGCGAGCACCAATGTCCGCTCACCAAGGGCGCTCCGTGGAAGCCCCGTCGGGTCATCCTCTTTACCGAGTATGGCGACACGCTCCGTTATCTCAAGGAGCAGCTCACCGCCGCCTTCGAGGGGACCCACCGGGGGGATGAGCGCATCCTCACGCTGACTGGTGGCATCGATGACGTGAAGCGCGCGGAGGTGCAGGCCGCCTTCAACGGCTCGATGGAGGAGTTCCCCGTGCGGGTCCTCCTCGCGACCGACGCCGCGCGCGAAGGCATCAACCTGCAAGGCCACTGCGCGGACCTCTTCCACATCGACGTCCCGTGGAATCCCTCACGCATGGAGCAGCGCAACGGCCGCATCGACCGTGCCTTGCAACCCGCTCCCATCGTGCGCTGCGGCTACTTCGTCTACGCCCAGCGTGCCGAGGATGCGGTGCTCGACACCCTCGCTCGCAAGGTGGAGACCATTACTCGCGAGCTGGGCAGCCTGGGCTGTGTGCTGATGGACCAGATGCACGATGCCCTCGCCTCGGGCATCTCGAAGGGCACGCTGGAGCGCGTCTCCCGCGCCGCGACCTCGACTCGCACGGAGGTGACGAAGCGGGAACTGGAGTCCCAGCGCACGCTCCAGTCCCTGCGCAAGGAATTGGATGCGATTGGAGAGCTCCGCGAGCGCAGCGGCAAGGTGATGGACTTCAATTCCGTCCTGCTGCGCGATGCGCTGGACGTGGGGTTCGAGCTGGCCGGTGCGGGCCGGTTGGAGCGGGAGACCCTCACGGAAGAGGGCCGGACGCTGGAGGCCTGGAGGGTCCCCGCGCTTCCCGCTTCTTGGAGCACGACCCTGGATTCCATTCGTCCGCGCCGGGCGCACGACGAGGCACCCTGGGAGTGGCGCAAGCGCCCCCTGTCTCCCGTCGTCTTCGAGGCACCTCCGGGCGTCTCCAGCAAGCTCGTCCACCTGCACCTGTCCCATCCGCTCGTCCAGCGGGTGCTCCAGCGGTTCCTGGCCCAGGGGTTCTCCGCGAACGACCTCAGCCGTGTCACCGTGGTCCAGACCCAACGCGACGCCGTGGCTCGCGTCATCGTCTTCGGCCGGTTGTCTCTTTTCGGCGAGGGCGCCGCGCGGCTCCATGACGAGGTGGTCTCTGTCTCAGCCAGGTGGCTGGACGGCGGCGGCCGAGGGCACCTGAAGCCCTTCGCCGATGAGGCGGACCGCAAGGTCATCGACCAACTGGAGACCACGCTGGCGGAAGCGCCCGCGCTCTCCTCGATACCGAAGGCCGTCCAGAAACGCCTGCTGGCCAGTGCCGAGTCCGACTTCTCGAAGCTCTGGCCCGCCATCGAGGAACAGGCCTCGGCGCGAGAGCAGGGGGCTCGCAAGAAGCTGGCGGCGCGCGGCGCATCCGAAGCCAAGGCGCTGACTCAGATTCTCCGCGAGCAGAAGGAGGCCATCCAGGAGGCACTGAGCGCGCAGCTCGAGCTCTCGCTCGACGCCCAGGCCGAGAAGGACCAATGGAGGAGGGACAAGGTGCACCTCGAACAGCGATTGGCGGCACTCGGCAGGGAACTCGTCGAACAACCTGAATCCTTGAAGGCCACCTACGCCGTGCGGGTCGCCCGCCTGGTTCCCGTGGGCATGGTCTACCTGTGGCCGGGGGCTCGCTGATGAACGGTCAGAGCCTTGGCGGGGATGTCGAGCGTCGCTATCACCAGACGTGGATGGGGATGGCGCAGCCCATCGAAGGACTGGTGGTCTCCATCCCGGTCCTCGAGGACGCGCAGTGCATGCAGCGCCTGCCCGTGTCCGCTCAGTCGCGCTTCGTCCTGTTGGCGGGCCGGGAGTCACCTCGCGTGACGGATGTCCCGCGCTTCCTCCGCGAGGTGCTGGGCTACACCGAGGAGGATTTCACCACGAGGTTTCCGGAGGACCTCCAGCTCGATATCGAGGAGGGGCAACAGACCCTCAAGCCCTCGCGGGGGCTGTTGCGACGAGGGCCTCCTCCCTCGAAGCCGGAAGGGTTGCCGGATGACTCCACGCCCATCAGCCGCGCCGCGGAGGGCTTCGCGCTCCTGACCTGGGAGCTGCCGGCCGGGCTGGACCTGGACAAGAAGGAAGACACCACGGGCGCGTGGTTCTACGAGCCCACCGCCAAGTTCGACCGACTGCTGCGGGCGGCCCGTGTCCCCATCGGTCTGCTGTTCAACGGGGACTCCGTGCGCCTCGTCTATGCGCCCCACGGAGAGACCTCCGGGCACATCACCTTCCGGTTCAAGGACCTCGTCACCGCCAGCGGTCGTCCGCTGTTCGACGCGATGGTGATGCTCCTGCATGCGCGCCGCTTCTTCGGCGTGCTGCCTGAGCATCAGCTCCCCGCGCTCCTGGAGCAGTCACGCCGCCGGCAGGCGGATGTCACCGACGAGCTGGCCGACCAGGTCCTGGAAGCGCTCGGCATCCTGCTTACGGGTTTCGAGACGGCCGCGGAACGGGATGGCTCTCGGGCCCTGGACGAGGCGCTCTCACGAGGTGAGGAGCATGTCTACGGCGGGCTCCTCTCCACGCTCTTGCGGCTCGTCTTCATCCTCTACGCGGAGGACCGGGGCCTGCTCCCCGTGGACCAGGAGCCCTATCGCGATGACCTGTCGGTGAAGGCTCTTCACGCGCAGCTCGTCGAGGACTGCTGCCAATACCCCGATTCGATGAATCGGCGCTTCGGTGCGTGGCCTCGGTTGTTGGCGCTCTTCCGGTGCATCTACCTGGGGGCCTCGCACGACAAGCTGCGAATGCCGGCACGGCGTGGGGAACTCTTCGACCCTGACGCATTCCCTTTCCTGGGGGGAGTGGGCTCCTCCGAGGAGGGCACGGATGCGCGGGTGCCTCCCATCGATGACGAGACGGTCCTGCAGGTCCTGGAGCGGCTCGTCTTCCTCAATGGGCAGCGACTGAGCTTCAAGTCGCTCGACGTGGAGCAGATCGGCTCCGTGTACGAGGGCCTGATGGGCTTCCACGTGAAGCGCCTGACCGGGGCTGGAATCTGCCTCAAGCCCTCGAAGGTATGGGTCTCCGTGGACGAGGTGCTGGCACAGCCCTCGAAGCGGCGTGCGGCTTGGCTGGAAGAGCAGACGGGCCTCGACGCGAAGGCGGTAAAGGCCCTGTCGAAAGCGCTGGAGCAGGCCTCTACGCAGCAATTGGTCCTCACCGCGCTGGAGCCGTACCGCGCGAAGGGGACCGAGGCACGGCGCGCATCCCAGCTGGTGCTGCAACCCGGCGACGAGCGGCGACGGACCAGCAGCCACTACACGCCTCGGAGTCTGTCGTCCCCCATCGTCCGCCGGGCGCTGGAGCCCTTGCTCAAGACCATGGGGCCGCAGCCGTCTTCCGAGAGACTCCTCAACCTGAAGATCTGCGACCCGGCCATGGGGTCGGGTGCGTTCCTGGTGGAGTCCTGCCGCTTCCTCGCGGACCAGGTTGTCGCCGCCTGGACACGTGAGGGCGTGCTGAAGCGTGACAAGCACGAGGACGAGGTGATGCGGGCACGCCGGCTGGTGGCCCAGCGATGCCTGTACGGTGTGGACAAGAACCCATGGGCCGTGAAGCTCGCGAAGCTGTCGCTGTGGCTCGTGACGCTGGCGAAGACGGAGCCCTTCACCTTCCTGGACCATGCGCTCAAGTGCGGGGATTCGCTGGTCGGGCTCGACCTGGAGCAGCTTCGAGCGTTCCACTGGGCCCCAGCCCGCAAGAAGCAGTCGGAGTTGTCCTGGGCGTTCATCTCGAAGGCGCTGAACTGCTCGCTGGAGAAGCGGGAGAAGATCCTCCAGCTCGCGCTCGACCTGGAAGGGCCGGACCGCAAGCCGCTGCAACTGGACCTGGAGCCCGGTCGAGTGAAGGAGGGGCTTCTCCGGGATGCGGACGAGGCGTTGGGGGACATCAAGCACATCGCGAATGCGTGCGTCGGGGCCTTCTTCGCCCAGGGGTTGGACAAGGAGCGGGAGAGGGAGCGCGTCCGCCGGTTGGACCTGATTGGGGCGTGGCTGTCCAAGGCGAAGAATGGGGTTCCGCCTCCCATTCCGGCGGACATCGCGGCCTTCTCCGCGCCGTCGTGGACGTTCCACTGGCCGCTGGAGTTCCCGGAGGTCTTCCATGGGAGCCGGCCAGATCCGCTCGACAATGAGCAGCCGAACAAGGCTGCGTGGATCGATGGGTTCGTGGGGAACCCGCCGTTCGCGGGAAAGAACGCCATCATCGAGACGGGTGGTGAGAACTACCTCCCTTGGCTCCAGGCGGTTCATGAGGGGGCGCACGGCAACGCGGATCTCTCCGCGCACTTCTTCCGCCGTGCGTTTCATCTTCTGGGTGAGCACGGCAGCTTCGGACTCATCGCCACCAACACCATCGCGCAGGGGGACACGAGGGCCACGGGGTTGAAGTACCTGGTGGACCACGGTGGTCACCTCTACGACGCCGTGCGCTCCATGAAGTGGCCGGTGGCTGGCGCCAATGTCTCGGTGTCTGTAGTGCATCTGGCAAAGGGGCACGTCTCCGGCCTGATTCTAGAGCCTCGCTTGGATCGCCTGCCCGTGAAGTGCATCAACTCTCGGCTTCGTGGCAAACCCGAGCGATTAGAGCCCGTGGCGCTCACTGCCAACATGGGGAAGAGCTTCCAGGGAAGCATCGTCCTTGGAATGGGGTTTGTACTGAGCCCTGAGCAGCGCTCGACTCTTGTCTCGAAATCATCAAAGAACGCGGCGCGCATCTTTCGCTACGTGGGTGGCGAGGAGCTCAATTCCGACCCGAGTCCTGAACTCGAAAGGCACGTCATCAACTTCGGGCAGATGGAACTACAGGAAGCGGAACGCTGGCCCGACCTCATCCGTACCGTACGGGAGTTGGTGAAACCTGAGCGAGACAAGGCCAAGGACAGAGGCGCGAAGCAGTTCTGGTGGCAGTTTATCCGGCCGCGTCCTGAGCTCTATGAAGCGCTCCGTCCATTGAGTCGTTGTCTTGCGACCTCTCGAGTCTCGAAGCACCTAATGTTCTCGTGGCAGTCGCCGTCTGTCGTGTTCAGCGAGCAAGTCATTGTCGTTCCTGTCGAGCAGGCCCACTGGTTGACGACCCTGCAGTCACGGGTGCACGAGGTCTGGGCACGTCTGCTGTCATCCTCCATGCGCAACGACCTTCGTTATGCGCCGAGCGATTGCTTCGAAACCTTCCCCTTCCCGGTCTCCGCAAGAGCCTCCGCGCTCGATGCGATAGGCGAACGGCTCCACTTCGAGCGCAGCCAGTACATGCAGGCCCACAGCATCGGCCTGACGACGACTTACAACCGGCTCAAGGACAAGTCGGTCACCGACGCCGCGACTCAGCGTCTGCGGGACCTGCATGTGGCCGTGGACCAGGCCGTCCTGGATGCCTATGGCTGGAAGGACATCCAGGTTCCTCCGTACTGCGGAGCTACTCCCAAACAGCTCGAAGCCTTCGAGGACGAAGTTCTCGACCGCCTCTTCGAGCTGAACGAACGCCGCGCCTACGAGGAAGCGCATCCCACCGTCCGCCGTCCCTCGAAGTCCCGCGCCCAGACCGCTTGAGGTCTCCCATGCATGCTTCTGACACGGGAGCGGTCCGCTCCCACCTCATCGATGCGCTCGAAGCGGACCTCGTCGGTCCGTTCCACAAGCCTCCAGGGGCTCCCGTCTCGGACGCCTCGGAAGTGCTCCGCACACCACCGTCCCGCTGGTACCTGACGGGCTTCCTCGTCCCGCTCGACCAGGGTGTCATCGAGGATGACCCCGATGACGAGGAAGACGACCTGGCCGCGGGCAATGACGAGGACGACGAGGAATCTTCCCGACCCGACCCGACCGCCAAGAAGGTGCGCCGCCTGCCCGCGTCCATGGGCCTGTCCGTCTTCGTCCCCGCGGGCACGTCCCAGCTCACCGCCCATGTCTGCTGGGCGGACTACCAGCGCATCGATGCAGAGGGGCGCAAGCAGTGGCGCCGCACCTTCCATCAACGCACCGTCACCCTGCACCTGAACGACGCGACTCTGCGGGAAGGACTGTACGTCCAGGACAGCGGTGGCCTGCGCCTGGAGGGCCATGTGGAGATGACGCGCGAAGGCGAGCTCGCGGTCGCCATCTTCCTCGTCAACGCACGCCCTCCCACCAGCACCTCCGCCGACCGGGACGAGGCCTACGTCTTCCAAACCCACCTCGCCCTAGAATGTGCGCAGGGCTTCGTCAGCCGACAGGACTCCAGCGACGCCAGGAGCGAGGACGAAGACGACCTCGTCAACGACCTCCAGTTCCGTGACCGCCAGCGGTGGGCCGTGGGCCATGGCATCTCCGTGCGCATCCCATCGACCTCCGTCCCCGTCACCCGCGTGGAAACGGACTGGCTGCCACGCGTCGAGGTGCTGCCTGTCGAAGCGCGGCAGCTTGACGAGGTCACGGTGAGCATGGAGGAACTCGCCGCGTTCACGACGCCCTCGGAGGCCGTGGCGGCCCTGCTCCCCCTGGTCCGAACCTACCGTGAATGGGTGGCCACCCAGGCCAATCTCGCCGTCGGCAGCGAACGCCGCGAGGAGACACGGGATGAACTCATACGCAGGGCTCGCCGTGCGGCTGACCGCATCGAGGACGGCATCCAGCTCCTGGCCCGGGAACCTCTCGCCTTCGACGCCTTCCGCTGGATGAACAGCGTCATGGCCCAGTCGGAACGCAAGGTCCGGCAGGACGAGGCTCCCAAATGGCGTCTCTTCCAGCTCGCGTTCATCCTGCTGAATCTCCCCTCCGTCGAGGACGAAGGCCATGCGGACCGTGAGCTCGTGGAGCTCATCTTCTTCCCCACCGGCGGCGGAAAGACGCAGGCCTACCTGGGACTCATCGCCTTCACCTTGCTCCTGCGCCGCCTCCGAGGGCAGGCCCACCTCCACGGCGGCCTGGGCGTGGCCGTGCTGCTTCGCTACACGCTGCGGTTGCTCACCCTCGACCAGCTCGGTCGCGCCGCGACACTCATCTGCGCGCTCGAAGGGCTCCGCCAGCAAGAGCCCCAACGCCTGGGCGCCGTGCGCTTCTCCATCGGACTGTGGGTCGGCCGCTCCGCGACCGCCAACACGCTGGAACAGGCCTCCACACAAATCACCGAATACAAGAACGACAACAGCGCCCGCGCGCAGTCTCCGTTCCCGCTCGCCACATGTCCCTGGTGCGCCACTCCGTTCGAACGGGAATGCTTCATCCTCCGCCCCTCCAAATCCAGACCGGAGGAAGTGCTCGTCGGCTGCGCCAACATCGCGTGCGCCTTCAACCTCGGCCGCAACCCGGAAGGGCTCCCCGTCCTCTTCGTCGACGAGCAGATCTACCGGGAGCTGCCGTGCTTCCTCGTCGCCACCGTGGACAAGTTCGCCATGCTGCCGTGGCGTGGAGAGACGGGCTCGCTCTTCGGTCGTGTCCTCGGTCGTACCGGCAAGCGCTTCGTCGGTCCATGCAACGATGCCGCGGATGTGAAGGCGGCGCTCGTGATGCTCCCGAAGGGACTGCTTCCCCCGGAGCTCATCGTGCAGGACGAACTGCACCTCATCTCCGGCCCGCTGGGCTCCATGGTGGGCCTCTACGAAGGCGCCGTCCTGACGCTCGCGCCCCGGGCGAAGCTGGTGGCCTCCACCGCCACCGTCCGCCGCTCCCGGCAACAGGTCAGTCGCCTCTATGGACGGGACGTCGCGCTCTTCCCTCCGCCCGGCGTGGATGCCTCCGAGACGTTCTTCGCCTCCGTGGGCAAGAAGGGCGCGCGCCAGTACTTGGGCGTGGCTGCACCCGGGCGGCCCATGAAGGCCCTCCTGCTGCGCGTCTATGTCAGCCTGCTCGCCGCCGCCGCGCGCGGAGAACAGCTCCACGGCGCCGTGAGCGCGGACCCGTACCTGACGCTCGTCGGCTACTTCAACAGCCTGCGTGAGCTGGGCGGCATGCGCCGGCTGGTCGAGGACGAGGTGCGCCGACTGGTGATGGACCGCGTCCGCCGTCGTCCCGAGGACTTCAGCAAGGACGCCGAGCATCCCTGGTACCGGGGCAGGACCATCCGCGGCGAGCCCATCGAGCTGACCAGCCGGGAGAAGACGGCCGACATCAAGGCCTCGAAGAACCGCCTGGAGCTCACGCACGGTCAGCCCCAGAGCATCGACGTCGTGCTCGCCAGCAACATGATCTCCGTCGGCGTGGACATCGACCGGTTGGGGCTCATGGTCGTGGCGGGACAACCCAAGACGACCAGCGAGTACATCCAGGCGTCCAGCCGCGTGGGCCGCAAGATGAACAAGCCCGGCCTCGTGGTGACGTGCCTCAACGCCGCCAAGCCCAGAGACCGCAGCCACTACGAGCGCTTCGGGACGTACCACGAGTCGTTCTATCGCTTCGTCGAGGCCACCTCGGTGACTCCCTTCTCGGCACCGGCGCTCGACCGGGGGCTGGCGGGCGTGGTGGTGGCGCTGGGCCGGCTGCTGGACACCGCCATGACCGCGCCCCTGGAGTGGAAGTCCCTGCAGGCGCACCGGGACCGGCTGGAGCAGGCGCTCGAAGCACTGGCGAAACGCGCGGGCCGAGAACTGCCCACGGAGGAGGCGGAGCGCGCCAGCGACATCGTGATGCAGCGCGCGCGAGGCCTGCTCGACTCGTGGCGCAACATCATCGAACAGGCGAAGAAGGACGCCGCCCAGCGCGCGTACTCTCGCTACGACCCGGAGGGGAAGGGGCTCAAGCCCCTGCTGCACGGCTTCCTGGACCGGACCGACGACCTCACCCAGGACGAACTCAAGTTCGAGGCACCCACGTCCATGCGTGACGTGGAGTCCTCGGTGCACCTGTGGATTTCACGTCAGCCCCTGGGTGGCTACCGCGCCCCGAAGGCCGCGACGGAGGAGGTGGCGCATGACGAGCCGTAGGAAGTGGACCCGGGCCCGCTCGACGCGGCCGCCGGATGGGCGCGTGCGCCAGAGCCAGGTGGTCTCCACCTTCGGCCCCGGCAGCATGCTGGACCTGCTGAATGACGCGGTCCTCGTGGGCGGCCTGGACTTCTGGCGCCTCAAGGGGCAGGGCGAGGTGGTCAACGAGCCACGGCTCTTGGAAATCGTCGAGCCGCTCTACCACCGCAACAAGTGGCCGCTCAGCAAGGAGGCTCCCTTCCGCAAGCCTCCCGCTGGAGACGAGCGGGAGCCGACGGAGTCCTGCGGCATCCAGGTGTATGAGTTCCCGCGCTGGTTCGTCTGCCAGAACCCCCACTGCCGCACGCTGGTTCGGGCCAACAGCCTGGAGCGCGTGAACCAGGAGTACCGCCACCGCTGCGCGGGTGGGGACGCGAAGCCCGAGCGCTGCGTGCCGGTGCGCTTCGTCTCGGCCTGTCCTCGTGGGCACCTGTCGGACATCGACTGGACCTGGTGGACACACGAGCGCAAGCCTTGCGACGCCCCCCAGCTCAAGCTCGAGGAGGGCGTGAGCGGTGACTTCAGTGACATCGAGGTCGCGTGCTCGACGTGCGGCAAGCGCAGACGACTCATCGACATGACCCACAAGGAGCAGCAGGACCGCTGCGACGGGGAGCGGCCCTGGCTGGGATTGGAGGCGAAAGAGCGCTGCGACGAGAAGCAGCGGCTGCTGGTCCGCACCGCCAGCAACGGCTACTTCGCGCAGACCACCAGCGCCATCACCATCCCTGAACCGGAGTCACTCCGGCGCAAGGTGCAGTCCGCGTGGAACATCCTCCAGTCCGCCACCGCGGAGACGCTGCCGGCCTTCCGGACCATCCCCCAGGTCCAGGCGGCGCTCGGCTCCGCCTCCAACGCGGAGGTGCTGGCGGCCATCACCGCGGAGCGCGAGCACTCGCCCGAGGCCGTCCCGGAGATCCGCACCGCGGAGTGGCTCCAGTTCCTCGCACAGCCCCAGGAGAAGCCTGGCGAGATGCCCAGGGACCGCACCGAGGTCTTCTGGGCCCGGCGCATCGCTCGGCCCCAGGGACTGCCCCCGCTGGTCGAACGCGTGGTGCTGGCGCGACGGCTGCGGGAGGTCCAGGCCCAGGTCGGCTTCACCCGGCTGGAGCCCCTGACGAAGGACCTCCAGGGGCGCTACGACCTGGACGTGGCGCTCGCGCCGATGTCGCTCCACCGGGACTGGGTCCCCGTCACGGAGATGCAGGGCGAGGGAATGCTGCTGGTGCTCGACGAGCCGCAGGTGCACGCCTGGGAGCTGTCCGAGCCCGTGCTGCGGCGCGAGGAGGTGCTCCGGGCGGGCTATGAGTGCTGGAAGCAGGGCTCCGGCTCGAAGCTCCCTTTCCCGGGCGTGCGGCTCTACCTGCTCCATTCACTGGCGCACCTGTTGATGACCCAGGTGGCGCTGGAGTGTGGCTATCCCGCGAGCTCCATCCGCGAGCGGCTGTACTGCGCGCCGCACAGCGACGCCGTCCCCATGGCGGGCATCCTGTTGATGACGGGCACCACGGGCGCGGAAGGCACGCTGGGCGGCCTGGTGGAGGAGGGGAGGCGACTGGGGCAGCACCTCGCCCGGGCGCTGGAGGACGCGCGCCTGTGCTCCAACGACCCCGTCTGCGCGCATCACGAACCCACGGGCCGTGACGACCGCGACCTGGAGGGCGCCGCGTGCCACGGGTGCCTCTTCCTCCCCGAGTGCTCCTGCGAGCGCTTCAACCAGTACCTCGACCGAGCGCTCGTCGTGCCCACGCTGGGCCACGAGGACGTCGCCTTCCTGAAGACGCCGTGGACCTGAGCGGCGAGGTGACCGTGGACCTGGGGCGACAGAACGCGGGGGCGCATCCTCTCGTCGGTCCACGGACACCTTGCGGCCGGGGGCAAGCTCGCGTCAGGCCCGGGCTCCAGTGACAAGGAGAACTCGCAACCCTTCAACAACCCGTTCCGGCGCCACAAGCTCTGACGTCGGGTGGACATTGGGCGCAACGCGTCAGGAGGGCGACGCTTGACCCAAGGTGCGGGCCCGCCGTTGGATTCGAGGGCTACAACTGCAACGGGGTTTCCATCATGGTTCGTCGTGTACTGGCGTTCGCGGCTTTCGTTTCCATCATTGGCTGTGGCGGAGCAGAGGTTGCGGAGGGCACCGAGACCGGCACCCCTCCCGAGCAGGAGGTGTCCGCGCAGGCTGTCTCCTGTGAGGCCCGTCAGGGCAAGGTCTGCAGCCCGGAGACGGAGATCAGCTGCACCTGGGCCAATGGCACCTGGGGTTATTGTATGTGTCAGGCCATCCCCCACAACCGTTGGGTCTGCCTGACCGACTGAGAAGCCCGGCCGAGCCTGGAGAGAGCGCTGCCCGCGACGCTTGAAATCGAGGTGGCGGGCAGCGTCCAGTCCCCGTCCTCAGAGCAGCTTCGTCACCACCAGCGTGACGGGGCCCGCCACGTCCGTGACTCCCTGTGCCGTGAAACACCCCAACACGTCCGTGTTGAGCAGCGTCAGCGTGCGAATCACCGTCGCGCCCAGGAACCGGCCGCTCACCACCGTCCCGGTGAGCACGATGACGTTCTCCCCCGCCGGCTTCGCGTTCACCACGGTGGTGCCCGACACGACGCTCACCGTGTCATCGCTCCACTTGATGTGGATGGTCGAGGCCGCCTGGCCGAACCCACAGCCGAGGATGCCATCGGCCTCCGTGGTGGCGATGGCGGAGGGAAGATTCAGCGGCAGCCCCGCACACCCGTGAGTGCCGATGGCGGAGATGTGGGTCGGCCTGGCGTCGTTGGTGAGGCCTGGCTCGAATTCGGTGACTTCCGCTCCGACACACGTGAGGGCGACCGTCTCCGCTCGGGCCTCCCTCGTGACGAACAGGGCCAATACCAGGAACAACGCAGATGCGGACTTGAAGAGGCTGGTGGATGTCATGACGACTGCTCCCGTTCGAGGTGACGAAGCCCCACGAAGGTGAGGCCCATGACGGAAGCGTGCGAGTCAACTCACGTTGTCTCTTCACTCCCGTCTATTGAAGCCTACGGAGCAGGCGCAGCGTCTTGCCCATGCGCCCTGAGTCATCGTCCGTTGAAACACGTGACAGTATCTTCATCCGTCACCCCCTGGATGCTGTCCTGGCTCAAAGGTACAGGCCCACATGCCCCGCACTGACACCGTCTGTGCGGCTTGGCGGCAGGACGGCTCGCGCTCGATGAAGTCCCCAGGTACTCGGCGCGAGCTTGTCCTCGATGGAATCATGGAAGCTGGACCGAGGACCCCAAGATCGATAACCCAGGGGAGTGAACCACTCGATGGATGCCTGCCTGGAGATCTGGATACCCGAAGTACACCTGGGCGGGGGTGTCTCCCGGAAGGTTCGAGTTGTCTCTTGGGGAGGCGAGGAGTTCACCGAGGACCTTGGTGGATGGACTTCACCCGCTGGGGTCGAGCTGCTGGAGAGGGAGCCCCCGGCGCACATCGTGCGCTCGCTGCCGGCCGGTTTTGTCACGACGGGGTGGAAGTACCTCCGAGTCGAGGCCGCTGAATGGGAGGCGCTCAAGAGCATGCTGTCCGAGCAGTTGAAGCCAGGCGGGCCTTGGGTGGTCGTCTTCGAACCGCACTGCGACCAGCTCGACCTGGTTGTCGAAGCGGACCTCGAGCAGGTGTTGTGCCTGCTCGGGCAAGGCGTGCGCAGAGAAGAATCGGCGCTGGGGTTCGTGGCCTACTGTCGTCCGGCCGTGTAGCAGCACGCCCGGGCCGCGTGGCTCACGGCGCGTTCAGGGCGAAGCTCCAACTCTTGGCGATGCCCACCAGTGGGTCCTGAGACGAGAGCACCACGCGGTGGAGCCCTGGCGCCGTGGTCGTCACGCGCCGGGTCTTCGTCACCGCGTCGTAGACGACAGGAACGTTCGCGCCCCCGACGTCGAACAGTTGCACGGTCGCTCCGCTGGAGGACACGACGTAGGTCGTCCCTCCTTCCAGCGTGACGGCGAGCTCGTCGAGGTCCGAGCCCAGCTCGAACACGCCCTCCAGGCTCACCGGGAGCGACACTGGCGTGGCGTGGGCCGCGTCGTCGCCATGGTCATCCGTCCCCACCCGTTCCACCCGGAACGTGAAGGCGTAGGGCGCGGAGCGCGAGTCGATGATGAAGGTGACGAGCGTCGACGCCAGCAGGTGCGCCTTCCAGACCCCCTTGCTGGAGGTCATATGCATGCGGAAGGGGAAGGTGCTGCCGGGTGCGCTCGCGCTCAGCGAGCAGTCGGGCGCGCAGGTGACCTGATAGACGCCGTCCGCATCCAACTGGAGCGCGATGGCGTCCAGGTCGGTGGAGCTGTGGATGAGCCCCTCGACGACCTGTCCCACCTCGACGCGGGTGGCGGTCCCGGGCGTGTCGCCGTGGTCATCCGGTCCGAGGTCCTGCAGCTCCACCTGGAAGTCGCTCCACCAGGGAGTCTCCTTCAGGGCACGCGCGAAGACGAAGTAGCGCCCCGTCGAGGTCGCTTCGAGGACGATGCGCCCCCAGGCGGTCTCGGTCAGGACCGTGCCCGCCGCGTCCGTGAGCTGGATGAGGCGCTCGCGCGCGGGGGAGTCGCCGAGGGTGTAGACGTGGCCCTGGGTTGCCTCGAAGGAGAAGACATCCACGTCGTTGGTGCCCTGCAGCCGCGCCGTGACGGGGACTCCCATGGGGAGCGGGGTGGCGCCGAGCATCCCGTTCGCGTGCTCGTCGGGCCCCAGGTCGTCGAGCTGGCATTGCGTGTTGAACACCTTGCTGCCCTTGTAGACGCGCACGTACCAGGTGCTCGCCTCCTGGCTCAGCTGGCCCACCGAGGTGCGCCCCCCGCTGCCCTGCACCTGGGCGCCCGCGCTGTCCCATAAGGTCACCGAGACCTCGGCCTCGCAGGAGAACCGGAAGCCGCGCCCCGGCTCGGTGCGGAAGGAGAAGACGTCGCTGTCCTCCGCGAACTCGAGTGCGACGGGGAACGGCGCGCTCGGCACCGTGATGGGCGTCGCCGTGGCGGGCGTGTCGCCGTGCGCATCCTTGCCCAGGTCCTCCAACCGGTAGGCGTACGTCCCCGCGCCCTCGCGGCCCGTCCCGGAGGATACCGCGATGAACCGGGGCGCCTCCGGCGTGGAGACGAACTCCAGGACCTCACCCTCCGGTGCGCGGTAGGAGCTCACGTGGACCCGCCGCTCCTGCGCATCCAGCACCTCAATGGACACCGCGGTGAGCGTGCCGGGACGCAGGGTGACGCGGAAGCCATGACCCGCCAGCGGGGGCACGGCGAAGACATCCCGGTCCACCTTGTTCCGGAAGACGGGATGGATGTCTGCCTCCTGGAAGTCCGTCGTGGGGGCCAGGAGGGTGGCGGCTTCCACCGTGTCGCCGTGGTCGTCCGAGGGGCGGAAGGCGGCGATGGTGCAGGTGAGCCCGGCGGCTTCCTCGAAGGCGCTACAGCGGCACACGGGGGCTCCGTCCTCGGAGACACAGCGGCCGGCGGTGCACTCCACTTCGGCGCAGACGCGCAGGTCCTCCTCGGCGGAAGGGCCACCACAAGCGCTGAACAGGACGACAGCCACCAGCGTCATCAGACGCGTCACGGATGAGGAGCGAAAGGGAGACACCGGGAGCCCTGGGTTGACGACCGTCGAGCGACCGTAATAACCCGGCGCCCACCCATGCAAAAGCTCTCTCGTCCCACCGCGCGGATGCTGGCCCTGGTGTCACTGCTGGTGTCCTCGATGGCCATCGCGCAGGTGCCCACGGAGGGTAACCCAGACTTTCCGCGCTGGCTGGGGCTCTCCGTGCGTGCGGGCTATCTCATGCCGGGAGGGCAGATGGATGGCTCGCCGGACCCGTTCTATCTGTATGAGGTCTACAAGGGGCTCTTCGCCGCCATCGTGGAGCCCACCGTGCGAATCGGCTCGAACGTCGAGCTCGGCCCCTGGCTCCAGCTCTCCCATGCGCAGATGCGCCTGCGCTGCTCCAGCGACGACATGTGTCCGGGCCGCCACCTGCGCTTCGGGCTCCAGGGGAACTACCACTGGATTCCCTCGGGGCCCTACAACCCCTGGACGGGCGTGGCGCTCGGCTACGAGCGGGCCTCGTTCAACGTGCGAGGAATCGACATCGCCTACTCGGGACCGGACGTGACGCTCCAGGCCGGGTTCGACAGGAACTTCGGTGGGAGCTTCTGGGCGGGGCTCTTCGTCAGCTGCTCGGGCGGGCGCTATGACTCGCTCGAGGTGAAGATGAACGGCCGCACGGGCGACGAGAGCCTCCGCGAGCGCACCGTTCATCTGTGGCTCGGCTTCGGCGTCCGCGTGCGGATGGCCGCGCCCACCCCGACGGCCCATCCCTGAGCGCGGACGCGGCGCGCATCGGCGCGGCGGACGTCCTCACTCCTCCAGGCGGGTGAACTCCATCACCCAGTTGGTCTCCCAGCTGCGGCCTTCGTCTGGCGAGAATGCCTGCTCCCAGCGCGCGGTGTCCTGGCCCAGCCGGGTCCACGTGAAGCGGACGCGGATGGCGCGGCCCTCGAAGGTGTCGTTCGTTTCGAACTGGCCCACGTCGCCCACGAAGCCGCCCAGCACCGGCGGGTCGACGGTGTGGTTGCGATTGTCCACCCAGGAGATGGACCACTGCTTCGTCGCCGGGTTGTAGACCCGGGTCGCCAGGCCCACGAAGCCGGGCCAGAACTCACTGCGATACGTCTCCTGATTGCCGAGCCCGCCGGGCAGCGGATGCTCTTCCGCGGTGGCCTCGAAGGGCAGCCACTCCGTGCAACCCTTCAGTCGTTCCTTGAGCCGACGGTTCTGGACCCGCCAGCGTCCCATGAGGAAGTCGAAGTCCCGCGCCCCGTCGTTCTGTCCCTGCTCACTCATGCCATCGGCTCCGTTCAGGAGGTCGAGGGCCCGGCTCGGGCCCCTGAACGCACACGATGGAGGGGATATAGGGCGAACCGCGTCCTGATTCGGACAGGCGCTGGAATCACTCCTTCGGGGCCGC
The DNA here is from genome assembly GCF_020037055.1 of Myxococcus sp. AS-1-15. Taxonomy (NCBI): domain Bacteria; kingdom Pseudomonadati; phylum Myxococcota; class Myxococcia; order Myxococcales; family Myxococcaceae; genus Myxococcus; species Myxococcus sp. AS-1-15. The sequence goes on from NZ_JAIQDF010000018.1 coordinate 19,210, forward strand.
CTGGGTCTGGGGTCAGAAGGGGATGACGTCGATGACCTCGGTGTGGTCGCCCGGCAGCCGGGGGGCTGCCTGGCCCGCGAGCTCCTTGATGCGCGCCGCGGTGCATGGGCCGCAGCCCAGGGCGTCCTTGAGCTTCTTGCCCCCGGGACCGACTCGCAGGTTCTTGACGGCGTTCCACGCGTTGACGAGGCCGAACTTCCGGGTGCGCACGCTCTCGCCTCGGAGTGCCTTGCAGATCAACTCCAGGTCCGCGTCATCGAACTCGGTGAGGTCACGGGCGGTGTCGTCGTTCGCGCGGTTGGCGTAGAACACCCTGCGCTGTCGGGAGAAGGTGGGCCGGGTGTTCAGCGTCTGCATGAGGGCGCTGCCCGCCGTGAGGTCTCCGGGGCCGGGCACGCAGTCGGAGATGAACAGCGGAGCGTCGGTGAACCCCTGGAAGACGGGGTCGATGAGGGTCATCCGGAGGTCGAGCTGACTGGGATTGGGCGGGGGCTCGAGCACGAAGCCGTTGCGATGCCTGCCGCGCACCTTCTTCATGAACCCGCAGTTGGTGGGGACCTCCGTCGGCATCCATTCCGGGTCCACGAGCGAGTGGTCCGCGCCCGTCGCGATGATGGCGCCGAGCGAATGCGCCACCACCTGGACGGTCGTCCCCGAATGCGCCCCCCGCGCCTGGATGATGGCGTTGCGCAGACAGTCCGCCGTCTCCATGGGGTGACGGTTGTCCGGGTAGAAGAAGTCGTAGACCTGCGCATCGGGCGGGAAGTGATTGATGGCCGGGTCCATCACCTCGGGGCCGGCCCCGATGCCGTGCACGGAGATGTAGGGCACCTTGCTCGGGTCGATGGGGCCTCGGGGCCGGAGCTCGCAGATGCCGCAGCGCGCGCGCATCCGAGCACGCTCCGCGCCATTCGTCCGGTCCGCCGCCGTGGTCGGCGTGGGGTTCAGGACGGGAGTCGGAGCAGGGGAGGGCGGGGATGTGGAGAAGGCTTGCATCGCCGGCGCTTCCGTCAGGGCGGCCCCCGCATCCGTCCCAGCATCCGTGCCTGCGTCCACGCGAGGCACGGTCCCCGCGTCGCGCCCGCCGTCCGGACCCGCGTCTGAACCACCACCCCCGCCACCTCCATCCGTCCCCGCATCCACGCCCGCGTCCACCCCCGCGTCGTCTTCGCAGGTGGGCGTCTCGGTGAAGTCCTGCTCGGGAGGAGGGCAGCCCGCGTCTCCGGCGTCACCCGCGTCACCCGCGTCGGCGCCTCCATCGCACTCGTCGCAGGACTCGGGCTCTTCGTCATCCGTCGTCATCCCTTCGCGCCACGGCGCCGTGCTCCCGGTGTCCTCGTCCTGCGTGGAGCAGGACGACATGCTGGCGGTCAGCACGAGCATCACCAGGAGGAGCGACCCGGCAGCGAGAGGACTGGCGGTCGGAAGGCGGGGTGGCTGGGAATTCCGCATGGGGCGATTCCATACCACCACCCCACGTCTGGCCTGAAGAGACCTCATGTTGTCTTTCGGGTGCGCCGACCCTGACTTTCCAGCGAAACCGCTGGGGCCGCGAGGACGCCTGTCTGCCTTGAGGCTGCTGCAGGCGTCCCCGTCGTGGCGGCTACTGGAAGGCCTGGGTGTCATCGGTCCCCGGAGAAAGAAGTCGCTCCATGGGAAGCTCCACGCCTTCGCGCGCCAGGTAGGTGACGGTGACGATTCTGTCGTCGGTCGAGTCCTCACCGCGCACCGTCACGAAGGCCGCGTTCCACACCTGTCGCTTCGGATCCATGAACGCCGCCTGCACGAAGGTGAGGGATTGCTCGCTGTCTCCATGTTCCGTCTCGATGCGGCACAGGCTGCCCCTGCATTCGACGGACCTGAGCTGCGAGGGGTCTGGCAGCGCGGCCCTCACGCCGTCCTTCGCGTGCTGCTCGGCGCTCCGAGCCCAGGCGGGGTCGAAAGGCTCATCTCCGAAGTAGGCCTCGAGGCGCTGTCTCAGCTGCGCCGTGGACACGGGCGAAGGGGGTGGCGTCACCGCGGAATCGCGTGGCGGAGAAGCAGGCTCGGGGGCCGTGGGCCCGGGGGCCAGGGGCGGAGGGACGGCGGCCTCGACGCGCGCCTCGCGCAGGCGGATGGGCGGCGTGGGCTCGGGAGCAGGGGCCGGCTCCTGTCGTTGGGCCGCGAGCGGCTCCGACGTGGAGGCGCGCTGAAGGAGCTCGTCCCTCTCGTGTCGCTGGTAGACGAACAGCACGGTGGCGCACGCGCAGGCGAGCGCGCCGCCCGTCAAGAGTTGCCGGGGCTTCATGGTCATGACCTCGGAGGATTGAGCCGCCGCCACCTGGACGGCGGATGGCGGCGGCTCGAGGCGACTACTGGAACCAGCTCACGCTGTTCACGCGTCCGCCGGGGCTGAGCGTGCACGCGACGTTCAGGGTGCCGCCGGAAGGCGCGTACACCGGGCCGAGCGAGATGTTCTGGTTGGTGCCGAAGCTCGGGAGGTAGGTGACGGGCACCGAGTACATGCCCGTCGCATCGCTGGTGAGGCCGAAGAACCGGCAGCCGACGTTGTTGGCGGTGGTCGCGCCATAGGCGTTCACGACGAGCCGGTAGTTACCGGAGCTGTCGACCGTGGTCGGGAAGAACAGGGTGACGGCCCGGGTGCAGTTGTTGGTCTGCGTGGTCCAGGACTCGCCCATGCAGGCGCCGTCCACCTGGAGCTGCGGCTTGCCGTGCCACCCGGCCACGGAGCGGGCGTTGGCGGTGCCGGCGACGCTGGCGAGCGCCAGCGCGGATGCAACGAGGGTCTTCATGTGATGGGTCATGGGTTCCGCTTTCTGGGAGTGGAGATGCTTCGAGGCACGTGAGTGTGTTTGCCGGAGCCGGCCTCTCGGCTCGGCGGCATGAGCGTGGGTGTGTGGAGTTGAGGCGTCCGTCGTGACGCCGTCTCCATGCATCCGCGTCGGGTGCGAGGGATTGCAGCCCGCGTGCCTGGCCGGATGCCGCGGTCTCCAGGGGCCTCTCCCTCTGGTCCCACGCGACCGTCGGCCTGTCGGGCACGGCCCAGGCACAGCACCGAGCGGTGCCGGGCACACCGTGCCCGGATGGCCGGGGCCGTGCGCCTGGGGCGACCGCCATGGGCTATCCTGTTGCCAGGGGGAACACGTGGACGATGACCGGGAGGATGTTCCGGAGGCGGCGCAGCCCACCGCGGAGCGCAGCATCGCGCCGGGGGCAGGGGAGACCGGGCTCCAGGGGGACTCCTCCGTGGGCCACTACACGTTGCTGGCGCTGCTCGGCCGCGGTGGCATGGGCGAGGTCCACAAGGCCTGGGACCGGCGGCTGGGCCGCACCGTCGCGCTGAAGTTCGTGCGAGGCGCCGACCCGGACCGGGTGATGCGCTTCCTCCAGGAGGCCCGGGCGCAGGCGCGAATCGACCATCCGAACGTGTGCGCGGTGTACGAAGTCGGCCACGCGGAGGGCCGCGACTACATCGCCATGCAGCTCATCGAGGGCCCACGGCTCGACCAGGTCGCCGGAGGGCTGTCGCTCCCGGAGAAGGTCCAGGTGATGCGAGAGGTCGCCGCCGCGATGCATGAGGCGCACCGGCTGGGCGTCATCCACCGCGACCTCAAGCCGGCCAACATCCTGGTGCGACGGCGGGAGGACGGGAGCTGTGTCCCGGTGGTGATGGACTTCGGCCTGGCGCACGAGTCCGGCCTCGAGCAGGGCCTCACCCGGTCCGGCGCGGTGATGGGGACCCCCGGGTACATGTCACCGGAGCAGGCCCGTGGAGAGACGCGGGCGGTCGACCGGCGCTCGGATGTCTATGGCCTGGGCGCCACCCTCCATGAGCTGCTGTCCGGCGCGCCTCCGTTCTCGGACACGACGCTCGTCGGCACCCTCAACAAGGTGCTCCACGAGGAGGCGCCGCCCCTGCGCACGCTCGTGCCGCACCTGCCCGGTGACCTGGAGGTCATCGTCCTCAAGTGCCTGAGCAAGGACCCCGAGCAGCGCTACCCCTCGGCCCGCGCCCTCGCCGAGGACCTGGGGCGCTACATCGACGGAGAGCCCATCCTCGGGCAACGTCCGGGCCTGCTCTCCCGACTCTGGCGCCGCGCGCGCAAGCACCGGGCCCTGGTGGCGGTCTCCGCCGTGTCGCTCGCGAGCATCCTCCTCCTGGCGGTCCTGGGCGTCACCTCCCGCCTGGAGGCGCGTCATGCCCGACTGCAATCGGAGGGGCGTGCGCGGATGGCCGAGCAGCTGGGCCAGCAGGTGAAGGACATCGAGTGGTTCCTGCGCATGGCCTACACGGTTCCCCTGCACGACACCGGTCGGGAGCAGCAGCTCGTGCGCGAGCGCATGGCGCGCATCGCGGCCTGGCGGCACACGCTGGGGGAGCCTGGGGACGCGCTCGTCCAGTACGCGCTGGGGCGGGGCCACCTCGCGCTGCACGAGCTGGAGCAGGCCCACGAAGCGCTGACGCAGGCGAGACAGAAGGGGTTGGACTCGCCGGAGCTTCATCATGCGCTGGGCCGGGTCCTCGGTGAGCGCTACCACCAGGCGATGGAGGAAGCGCGGCGCGGTGGAGACCCGACGTGGGTCGCGGCGCGGCAGCGTGCCGTCGAAGAGCAGTACCTCCAGCCCGCGCTCCAATCGCTCGAGCACAGCCGGGTGCTGGAGCTGGAGTCCCCCCGGTATCTGGAGGGCCTGATTGCCTTCTATCGCCGTGACTACGACGCGGCGTCGCGGGCCGCGCTGCTCGCCGAGGCCGAGGCTCCGTGGTTGTACGAGGCCCGGAAGCTCGCGGGAGACGTGGCGCATGCGCGGGCGATGGAGCAGCTGGAGCGGGGCGAATACGACAAGGCGCGCTCGGGGCTCCACGAGGCCCGTCGCCTCCATGAGCGCGCCGTGGAGCTGGGACGCAGCGACGCGCGGAGCTACGAGGCGCTGGCGGAGGTGGGGTTGCAGGAGGCGGAGCTGGACCGGCGCCAGGGCCAGTCTCCCCACGCGTCGCTGGAGAAGGCGCTGGCCGCGGCGGAGCAGGGCCTCCTGGCCGCGCCGTCTCGCGGTGCCGCCTACACCCGCAAGGCCTTCATCCTCCTCAATCGCTACCGCGCCGCGAATCCCGGAGGCGAGGGGCCGGACCCGAAACGAATCCTCACCGACTGCCTTGAGACCGCGGCGCGCGCGGTGGCGCTGTCTCCTCGGGACATCCAGGCACATGACATCCTGGGGGTCGGCCATTTCTTCCAAGGGCTCCAGGCCTCCTGGGAGGGACGAGACCCCGAGCCCGCCTGGGACGAGGCCATCTCCCGCCTGGGCCGGGCCCTGGAGCTCCAGCCCCAATACCCCTGGGGGCTCAATGACTTGTCGCTGGTGCATCGTTGGCGAGGCAATCGCCAGCGTGAGCGCGGAGAGGACCCGTCCGCCGCCTATGCCGAGGCGGAGCGCCTGCTGCGTCTGGCCGTGAGGTACGACCCGAGATACGTGTTCGGGTACTCGAACCTGGCGGAGCTGTACAACGCGATGGCGGCGCAGGGCCTCTCGCGGGGGCTGGACCCGGAGCCCGAGGTGCGCAAGGCCCTCGCGGCGGGAGAGGCCGCGCTCGCCATCAACGGCAACTTCCACTCCGCGCTGAACAAGCTGGGGCTCTCGGAGCTGCTTCGCGCGGAGTACCTCGTCGCCTCGGGGGCGGATGCGCGGGCGCCGCTGGAGCGTGCTTCCCGCTGGTTCGAGCGCTCGCTCGCCATCAATCCGACCCTCGGGCGGACCCACTTCTCCCTGGCCATGGGGCACCTGCTCTCGGCGACCCAGGCCGTGGGAGAAGACAGGGACCCCGATGCCGCGCTCCAGGCGGGCCAGCGAGCCCTGGCGGCCGCGTCGCGCGGGGATGCGAGCTGCGCCGACTGCCAGGTGCTGCGCGCGCGGCTGGCGCTCGTGGAGGCCACCTGGGCGCGACGCAACGGGGGCTCCGGACTCCAGCACCTCCAGCGCGCCCGCGCCGAAGCGCGCAAGGCGGTGGACATCCAGCCCTACAACGACTCCCACCAGGAGCTGGCGAGGGCCTGCCTGCGTCTGGCGGAGGCCGTGTCACCCCGCGAGGCCCCTGGCTTCATCTCCGAGGGGCTCGCGCAGGTGGACCTGTCGCTCACGCTGGACTCGAAGCTGGCCTCGGCCCACGCCGTCCGCGGAGGGCTGCTGTTGCTCCAGGCACGGCTGGCACGCTCGGAGGCGGAGCGCGCCGAGCCGCTGCGTCGGGCCCGTGAGTCACTGGTGAAGGCCCTCACCCTCAATCCACTGCTCCGACGGGAGCACGCGGCCGCGCTCCGCGAGGCGGGGCTCAGTCCGGCGCCGGGGTGAGCTTGCCCGTGGCGAGCTTTCCCGCCGGGGTCCACGTGGGGGGCCTGGGGCATGGTGGTATCCCGTGCAGGCCTTCGGGCAGGGGCATGTCGGGGACCCGGCGATTCTCCGCGTTGAGGCAGACCGCGCCCCGGGGACTCCAGAGGGCCTCCAGCGTGCGCAGCTCCTCGACGTGGTTGTTCGCACTCCTCCCCAGGCCGAACTCGTCGCGCCTGGCGATGCGCGTGCCGTTCCGGGTGTAGCTCGCGAGGTCTCCGCGGCCGACGAAGTACGCGGCGCGCTTGGCCTGCAGGCACGAGCCGAAGACATGGCCGCGCAGCACGTCGTAGCCGCCCGTGTCGGGGCTCCAGGGGGCGTAGCCCCAGTCGAGGCAGGTGACGATGGCGCCCGACTCACAGCCGATGGTGGTCCACGCGGGGACGGGCTCGACGGCCGCGTTCACGCTGTTGATGCGCAGCCCCTGCAGGAACGAAGTGGGGTCCCTGTCGGGGGCGGTGATGCCCCTCGGCGCGCAGTGATTCAGCCAGGGCAGTCCGGTCCCGTATTCCCGATAGAGGACGTCGTACGCGTGGACCCGGGCCGACGCATCCGCGCGGGGTGTCACGGCCAGCTCGAGGATGACGGCTCTCCTGGGCCCGCCGCCGTCGTCGGCTGGGAGCAGCATCACGAGCTTCAGCTGGTGGAGCTCCTCGCCCCTCAGGGAGCGGACCCCGGTGGCGCTGTCCAGGCAGGGGCTTGACTGGGAGCAGTAGTTCACCGTGAGCTGGGTGCCCGTGGCCTGGATGCTGTGAATCCGGACGCCCTCGCCGCCGCCGGGAGCCTGCGGGTTCTGAATGAGCCCGCTCACGGTGTGGGCGCCGAGCCTGTCCCCTCGCCGGGTGGGGTCTCGGCCCATCAATCGGACAGAGGGGTGGGGGAAGCTGGCCGAGGCCGGAACGTTCTCGAAGGCTTCGGGACAGAAGCGTGGACTGCCATCCACCACGAAGCAGTAGTTTCCGCCCTCGATGATGTAGATGCCCAGTCCGTTCGTCTCGGGAGGTTGGCAGTTGGGTTGTCCCGTCGGACATTCCCAGGGAGTCAGGGGCTGGGCTCTCCCTCCGAGCTCACAGGTCTCCACGCTACAGTCCCGCACGGGCAGGCTTTCGTTGGGGTCGGGCTCTCCGGGAGGCGGCGTGGGTTTCACGCAGGACTTGCTCCCGGGAAACAATGCACAGCAGCCGCTGACCCCAGGGGCCAGGAACAACATCAAGAGACACAGCAGCCGCGACCGCGCGCGCGAGTCGGACACGGAGGGGCGGGGGGCTTGCTTCAGGGGCATGTCCATTCCATCCAGGCGTATGGCTTGTTTGGCGAATCCCACGCCATGAGACGGCGAGGACCCCGAATTCTTGAGGCCTCCCTGTCCGCCCCGGAAGGTCAACGGTGGTGCCACCTGAAGTGTGCCGTGACACAGGCATAGGATGGCCGTCATGGAAACGGAACAGGAGCGGTCGACGCTGCGCGCGAGCCGCGGGGGCGCTGGTGGGGGCACGGACGCAGAGGCGCGTGTCCCGGGCCTGATGCGCCTCTTTGGTGGGGGCAGGGCCATGGCCGTGGCGCTGCGCCTGAAAGAGGGCGCGCTGGAGCTGGGGCGAGGCGTCGCCGCGCTGGGAGAGGTCCAGGACGCGAAGATGTCGCGGCGCCATGCCCAGGTCCGCTTCGATGGGCAGCGCTTCTGGGTGACGGACCTGGGGAGTCAGAACGGCACATTCGTGGATGGAGCGGCCATTCCCAAGGGGACTGCCCATGAGGCCCGGCGCGTGGTGCGCATGGGAGACTCGCTGTTCGTTCCCAGCCTGGACTTGCGGCCGCTCGAGGCGCACGGGGTCGAAGTCGTGGAGCAGTTCGTGCGAGGGCCCGCGATGCAAGGCCTGCTCAGGGAGGTCGCCCAGGCCAGCCTCGGCCATTCCCTGTACATCCATGGAGAGAGTGGCACCGGCAAGGAGGGGGTGGCGCGCGCCTTCCATTCCCTCTCCTCCCGGAGGAGTGGCCCCTTCATCGCCGTCAATTGTGCGGCCATCCCCGAGAGTCTCGCGGAGCGGTTGCTGTTCGGTGCTCGGAAGGGGGCGTACTCGGGGGCCGACGTGGATGCACAGGGCTATCTCCAGTCCGCGGATGGCGGCACCCTGTTCCTCGATGAGGTGGTGGAACTGGACCTGGCGGTGCAGGCGAAGCTCCTGCGAGTGCTGGAGAACCGGGAGGTGACTGCGCTGGGCGCGTCCAAGGCGCAGCGGGTCGACCTGCACGTCTGCTGCGCGAGCAACAAGGCGCTGCGCGCGCAGGTGGCGAACGGACGGTTGCGGGAGGACCTGTACTTCCGCATCGGCCGACCGGACGTCACCCTGCCGCCGCTGCGCCAGCGCCCCGAGGAGATTCCCCTGTTGCTCGAACGAGGACTGTCACCCGGGAGGCGCCTGCACGTCTCGCTGGTCGAGGAGTGTCTGCGCAGGCCCTGGCCCGGCAACATCCGGGAGCTGATGTCCGAGCTGGGCGTCGCCGAACATGCGGCGCAGCGGAAAGGCGCATCGCGGGTCGAGGGCGGTCATCTCAAGCCCGACGCCGGAGTGGCCTTCGGGCAGGCCTTGTCACAGCCCGCCGAAGCGCCACGCGCACCGCCTCGGAAAGGCCCCTCGAAGGCGAAGCCTCTGCCCGCCGACGAGCGCACCCGCATCGAACACGCCTTGCGCCAGCACGGAGGCAACGTGACCGCCACGGCGGGCGCGCTCGGGATGCACCGCACCCAGCTCCGGAGGTTGCTCGACCGCCAGGAAATCGCCGTTCCCGACGCGGACGCGCAGGAGTGAATCGAAGACGCTGTCGTCAGGAGGAAGACCATGAGCACCGCTCGTGCCGTCATCCCGCTGTCCATGCTTCACCGGGGGCGCCCGGGCCATGCGCGGCGAGGACTCTGGACGGCGCACGCTGCTCGTTGCGGGGATGGCGGACCCCGACATCCACAAGGAGCACGACGAGCTGTTCTTCCTGTCCGGCACCGGCAACGGGTGGCAGCTCCCCATCCATGAGACGCGCGACCTGACGCACCTCCACCCGCACCGCCTGCCTGCCCCTGGGCTGCAACCGGAACATCCGTATCGACGCGGCCACGTTCAATGACACGTCGGGCCGCTGGTTCTTCGATGTCTGGTTCGACCGGGACGGCTCGGTGATTGGCCCGTGCCTCTCCGTGGCCACCCTGGGACAGGCCAACAAGGTCGTCTTCGACGGGGTGTGTCGCAACGCCGGAGACCGCGTGGTGACCCAGGGGGACATGGCCGCCTTCCGTCTCTTCTATTCAAACCTTCATCGGCGCCCGGCGAGCGCACCCGGCCGTTGCGCACCATCGGGGGGCGGGAGTGAGGGCCCTGTCCGCCGGTTGGAACAGCACGCTGGCCTCGAATCCCTCCGTCACCGCTCCCCCCGCACCGGGCCGTGATTCGACATCCATGACGCGACGTGTCACTGTCCTCGCGGAGGTGATGAATGGCAAGTGTCGGCAAGGTCGACGTGGCGCTCGGTGTGCTCAATGGCGTGCTGGGGGATTATCTCCACCGTCAGAACAACGCGCTCGCGACGCCCATGGGGCTCTATCACCAGGGCCTTCCGCTCCCCGTCGAGCGCGAGGCCTTGCGCGCCGCGCATCCGACCTCCACGGGGCGCGTGGCCTTGTGGGTCCACGGGCTCGCCGTGACCGAGGCCGTCTGGGCCTTTCCCTCCGAGCCCACCACGGACTACGGCACCCTCCTGGAGCGTGACGCGGGCTTCACTCCGCTCTACCTCCGCTACAACACGGGCCTGCACATCTCCGACAACGGAGAGACCCTCGCGCACCTGTTGCAGCGCCTGGTCGCCGAGTTCCCCGTCCCCATCACCGAGCTCGTCCTCGTCGGCTACAGCATGGGCGGCCTCGTGCTGCGCAGCGCCTGCCACCTCGCCGACGAGGCGGGTCTGCCCTGGCTCTGCCTCGTGAGACGCTCCTGCTCCATCGGCGTGCCCCACTTCGGCAGCCCCCTGGAGCGCATGGGCACCGTCGTCGCCCAGGTGCTCCGCGCCGTGCCCAACCCCTACACGCGCCTCGTCGCCGACGTCGTCGACCTGCGCAGCAGCGGCGTGAAGGACCTGGGCGTCGCTCGACTCCGCCGACAGGACTGGGAAGACACCTCGACGCCATGCACGCCCCTGCGGCCTCCGCAGGGCATCGCCCACCACCTCATCGTCGGCGCGCTCGGGCAGGAGGGGCGGTGGGTCTCCGCCCTGTTCGGTGACGGCGTCGTCTCGCTGGCGAGCGCCTCGGGTCGTACCGGGCCTCGGGATTCGAGCCCGCTGTTTCCTGCGCAGAACGTCCAGGTGGTCGCGGGTATCGACCACGTCACGCTCGCCCACCACGCGTCGGTCTACGAACGGCTGCGCGCGTCGCTCACGATGGAGGCCTCATGAATCGCCTGCGTGGAGTGAAGGACCTGGTCCGGGACGCGGTGGAGCAGGGCGCCACGGCGGTGGAGCGCATCCACCGCTCCACCGCCGCGAAGCCCTTCCAGGTGTTGCGGTTCATCCCCGCGCTCGACGCCCCCCTGGGTGTCCTGCAGTCCCTCCAGGACACGACCCTGGCCGGTACGTATGGGATGGTCCGCTGGGTCAACCGCGCCGTCGACGGGACGCTGGACGTCGCGCTGGACCTCGTCGAGCACCACCAGCGCTCCCGGACGAACGAGGCTCAGCAGGCCTTGCGCGACAGCGCCCGAGTCCCGTGAATCAGTCGAGGGAGGACGAGGGCTCCGTGAGCAGGGTGAGCGCCCGTTGACCGGCGGAGAGGTACTCTGGTCGCCGCTGCGTCTGCCCGAAGGCGAGGTCCGCCACCGCGCGGCAAGCGGCGAACCATCGTGCTCGCGCGAGGACGGTGGGGCTCACCGCGCCATACGTCTCCATCGCGGAGGCGAGCATGGGCGCGCCGCCCCAGTGGAGCAGCCCGGCGAGGTCCCTCGCGGGGTCTCCCATGCACGCATCGCTCCAGTCGATGACGCCAGTGAGGGCACCCCGGGCATCCACCAGGACATGCTCGGCCGCGAAGTCTCCATGGAGCAGCCGGGGCGCGCCGCGTCCCTCCGTGGGGCGCTCCAGGAATCGCCGCTCCCACGCCGTGGCCTCCTGGGCTCCGACATGGCCGTGTTCGACGGCGACATGCAGCTCCTCCACGGCGGCCGCCGACCAGGCTTCGAGCTCCGGGTCGTCGTCCTCCGGGACCTCGAGCCGCATGGCCTCGGCCGGCCCGAGCGCATGGAGCGCCCCCAGGAAGGCCCCCAGCTCACGTCCGAACCTGGACAGTCCGAGCCGACCCGCGTCGACGAGCAACGCGGGTCTTCCGGGCAGCTTCTCGTAGCCCCCGAGGCCCGGTGTGAGGCCCTCGGCCGGGCCATCGAGGAATCGATAGAGGGGGACCGGCAGGGGCAGCCGGGGCGCCAGCCACGCCGTCAGGCGCGCCTCCCAGGCCAGGTGTGAGGCGGCTTCGTCGCTCTTGGGGAAACGGAAGACGAAGCGTCCATCCACCTCGAAGGCCTGATGGTCCAGGCCCTCGCCCAGGTGGATGACCCGCGCCGTCGCGAGCGAGGGGAACCCCTCGTGGATGCGCGCGGCGGCCTCCGCCTCCGTGAGGGCTGGAGCCGCACCCACCTGACCCGTGTAACCGGGATATTTCCGCTGCGTATCACCCATGAACCCACCCACCCCGGGAGCGGACCATGGGACTTTCGCTGTCGTCCATCAGCAATCCGATCAGCAACGCCTACAACGCCACGAAGGATGCCGTGACGGAGACGGTCGACAACGTCGTCGACGCGGGCGAGGAGGCGCTCGACACGGCGACGTCCCAGGCCACCGAGGTCTACGAGGGCGTCAGCAGCTTCGTCGAGTCCGCGCCATCCCCTTCCGTCCTGCTCGACCCCTTCGCCACGGCGCGCGACCGGATTGTCGAGACCGCCGAGCAGGGCATCGACTTCGCCCAGGACGTCGGGCGCAGGGTGATTGACGCGGTGGAGGACCAGGTCGACTTCCTCGCCATCGAGAAGCAGCTCGACGACCTGGGCCCGGGGGACAGCTACCAGCTTCGCGCGAGCCTCGATGGCTCGGTGTATGGCATCGGCGGGCGGCTCGAGGGCACGCAGACCCTCACCAAGAACGAGGACGGCTCGTTCACGCTCGCCGTCGCGGGTGAGGCGGGGGCGGGGCTGATGGGGAGCCTCCAGCAGAAGGGGAGCGAGGTCACCGGTGGCGCCTTCTCGAACACCGGTGGCACCGTCGAGTTCACCTTCGACAGCGCCGAGGAGGCGGCGGACGCGGCCCGGACCTTCCTGGGCCCCGTCGCCGGCGGCGTCTCGGGGTTGCTCGATGGGGGCATCGACGGGGCCCTCGACGGGGCGACGCCGGACTACGGCGCGCTGCTCGACAACGTCTCCGCGCTCGAGCTCAACCCGAACTCGTCCACCGAGCTCGCCGCCAGCCTGAGCGGCGGCAAGCAGGCCTCGCTCGGAGGCGGCGTGAACCAGGAGTATGGCGCGAAGGTGCGCCTCGAGTTCGGCGACGGCGCGCCCCGGGTGGTGCTCAGCCAGTACACCAACATCTCCGCCGAGGTGGCCGGCGGCATCCCCGGCCTGAAGGGGGAGCTCGGCGGGGACGTCAAGCTGGAGGTGCAGGAGAGCTTCGAGCTCCCCGACGACCTCAGCGTCAGCGACGTGATGAGCAACCCGGGCAGCCTCGTGAAGGACCTCGCGTCGACGGCGGTGAGCACGGGGGAGGTCTCCGTCTCGCTCACCGCGGACGTGAAGGCGCAGGGGAATGTGCCCATCGCGGGCACGCTCGGCGGCCAGGCCGAGGCCCGGCTCGCGTTCTCCGGTGGTGTGGACGAGGTCTTCGGCTCGGGCGGCATCGAGTCGCTCCTCCAGGGCCGCTTCGGCAAGGCCTTCAACCAGTTCGCCGGGGTGACCCAGCTCGAGGCGAGCCTCACGCCGTACGAGACCGACGTCACCGAGTTCTCCCAGGGCTTCGGCCGGGGGCTGGGCTCCCTCAGCGGCGGCTTCTCCGCGACGACCACCGACCGCAAGGACCCCGCCTTCGAGTACTCGGGCTCGGTGGCGGACGTGCGCGACCAGCTCCGCGACCAGGTCAACCGCTTCCGCCTCCAGGCGCGCTACGCGTAATCCCTCTCCGCCACGGAGGGCCCTCCTCGCCACGGGCCACGAGCGCCCTGGCGAGGAAGGGCGGGCGCGTCAGTACACGAAGATGAGCCGGCCTTCGGAGTAGACGCAGTACAGCTCGCCGGTGGTATCGCCGGCGCAGCAGGTCTGGGCCTCGCCCTCGTTGAAGCAACGCTTGTTCACGAGCGAGCTGCACGCGGGATGGCCCGAGCACGCCAACTGGGAGAGCGCCGAGTCCTGGCTGCTCTCGGGCACGGCCTCGGGCTCGCTGACCGGACCGCCACAGCCCAGCAGGGAGAGGCTGAACAACACCGCTGTCACAACAAGAGACTGCTTCATGAGGTGCCTCGTCGGGTGAGTGGGACGAAGCCAGCCTAATCCAAGGCGAGCCCGCCTCGATGGGCACCGCACCGCATCTCATGAAGGGGAGGGTGCGACGAGACCTCGAAGCCGCCTCGTTCAACATGTGACGCCGATACCAGGGTAACTCCGGTGTGGATGAATCCGACTTCAAGTGAAGCGACTTCGTCCAGGCCGGATCGGGCGTCTGGACGAAAGTGACGGATTCGAATCGGCTGAGGATGTCAGTCGTGCTTGAGCGCGATGATGGGGTCCACGCGCGAGGCCCGGAGTGCTGGCAGCCACGTCGCCACCAGCCCTACCGTCAGCAGCACCAGCGGCGCGGCGATGAACGACAGCGGGTCCAGGGCGCTGACGCCATGGATGAAGCCAGACACCAGCCGCGTCAGTGCCAGCGCGCCCGCGCACCCCAGCACCACGCCGCCCGCCACCGAGCCCAGGCCCTGCCGGAGCACCAGTCGCACCACCTGGCCCCGCGTGGCGCCCAGCGCCAGGCGCACGCCCAGCTCCCGCGTGCGCTGACCCACCAGATAGGACAGCACGCCGTAGATGCCCACCGCGGCCAGCAGGAGCGCCAGCGCCGCCATCATCGCCAGCAGCACCATGTTGAAGCGCTCGGAGCCGAGGGAGCGCGCGACGTGGTCCTCCAGCTTCAGCGTCTCCATCACCGGCTGCTGCGCGTCCACCGCCCACACCTCGCGCTGGACGGCCGCGACCACCTCCGCGTGGCCCCCTGGAGCGCGCACCAGCAGGTTGCGCGGAATCATCCGCACGAGCAGGGAGGCGATGCCCTGGGACATCTGTCCGGGCGCCACGTACATCACCGGAGGCGGCTCGTCGTTCAGGCCATCCTCGCGCACGTCCCGCACCACGCCCACCACCACGCGAGGCACCTCGTCCCGGAGGCTGGGCACCGAGTGCGCCACGCGGATGCGCTGGCCCAAAGGGTCCTCGCCCGGCCAGAACCGGCGCGCCGCCGTCTCGTTGATGACCACCACCGGCTCGGAGCCCGCCACGTCCGACTCCGTCAGGAGCCGCCCGCGCACCAGCCCGATGCGCAGCGCCTGGAAGTAGCCCGGTGTCACCGGGCGGTACTGTCCCCAGCCCGCGCCCGGGCCGTTGTCATCACCCGTGTATCTGCCCTCGATGGAGAACGACATGCTGGGGCCCGCGCCCATGGGCAGCGCGGAGGTGGAGCCGACCCCCTCCACGCCGGGCAGCGCCCGCACGCGCTCCTCCACCTGCGCCTCGAAGCGCTCCAGGGCCTGCAACGTGCCGTAGCGCGCCTCCGGCAGCGACATCCGCAGTACGTGGACTCCGCGCGGGTCGAAGCCCGGCTGGACGTTGCGCAGCGCGAAGAACCCCCGGATGAGCAGCGCCGCGCCCACGAGCAACATCACCGCCAGCGCCACCTGGCCCACCACGAGCAGCGCGCGCGTGCGCCCGCCCGTGGGGCCCAGGCTCGTGCGCTGGGCCCCTTCGCGCAGCGCGGTCTCCAGGTCCGTGCGCGACGCCTGCCACGCGGGCAGCAGCCCGAACAACAGGCCCGTGAGCAGCGACGCGCCCAGCGTGAAGCCCAGCACCGTGCCGTCGATGCCCACCTGCGCGCCGTCACCGGTCAGCAGGGGGGACGTGTCGGGCGCCAGTGACAGGAGCCCGGGCAGCGCCGCCGAGGCCAGCAGCACCCCGAGCCCGCCGCCCAGCACGGAGAGCAGCAGGCTCTCGGTGAGCATCTGCCGCGCGAGCCGCCCCGGGGCCGCGCCCAGCGCCGCGCGCACGACCCACTCGCGGTTGCGCGAGGCCGCTCGCGCGAGCTGGAGGTTGGCCAGGTTCACGCATGCGATGAGCAACACCAGCCCCACGGCGCCCAGCAGCACCCAGAGCGCCAGTCGCAGGTCGCCCGCGAGGAACGTCCTGAGCTCCACCGGGACGTAGTCCTGGCCCTCGTCGAGCAGGCCTGGGCTCTGCGTGCGCACGCGTCCACCCAGCGTCCGCAGCATGGCCGTCGCGCCGTCGAGGGGGATGCCCGGGCGCAGCCGTCCGGTCACGAAGAGGAAGTTGACGTCGGCGTGGTCGGTGAGGTCGAGCTGGAGTGGCGTCCACAGGAGTGCGCCCCGGGGATGGGCGAACGTGGCGGGGGCCACGCCCACCACCGTGTAGGGCTCGTCGTTGAGGACGATGGAGCGGCCCACCACATCCGGTGCGCCACCGAAGCGCCGCTGCCACAGCCCCTCGCTGAGGACGACCACGCGGGGGCCGCCCACCACGTCCTCCTCCGGAAGGAAGCCGCGTCCCAGCGTGGGCCTCGTGCCGAAGGTCTCGAAGAAGCTCCCGGTCACCCGGGCGCCCGGCAGCCGCTCCGGCAGACCGTCACCCACGACGCTGAAGCCCGAGAGCAGCTGCTCGTGGGCCGAGACGCGCGAGAAGGGTGAGCCCTCCGCGGTCATCCACGAGTAGGCCGCGATGGACTGTGACGCCGAGCGCCCATGGTCCTTGTTGATGCGCACCACCTGCATCAGCTTGTCGGGCTCGGGGTAGGGCAGCGGTCTCAACAGCACGCCGTTGACCACGCTGAAGAGCGCGGTGTTCGCCCCGATGGCGAGGGCCAGTGTCAGGAGCGAGACGAGCGTGAAGCCCCGGCTCTTGAGCAAGAGCCGGACGGCGAAGCGGACATCCTCGAGCAGCGCGGGCACGGGGGAACCTCGGGGGCGAGTGCCGTCCTACGGCGCCGCGCGCGGGCGATTGCACGCGCGGGCTCGCCCAGGACTCCGGGTCTCAGCGCCGCTGGAGTCCCGGTGCGTGCCCAGCGGGACACCGGGGATTCCCTGGCGGGCGACCTCAGCGTCCGCCGAACAACCCTCCGAGACCTCCCAGCCCGCCGCCGGAGGCGCCGCCACCGGTGAGCAGGGGGAGGACGGAGAGGACCTTGCCGACGAGCGCGGGGTCCAGGCGCGACTTGAGGAAGTCAAGCAGCAGCGGCGCCACGAGGGTGGCCTTGCTCGCGTCCAGGTTGAAGCGGCCGAGCAGCGAGACGACGGCGGCCACCTCCGCGCCCTGCGCCGCGGCGCCGCCCAGCGCGCCCAGCAGCCCTCCCGCGCCGCCGCCCTGTCCGCCCATGAGTCCGCCGAGCGCACCCATGAGCCCGCCACCTTCCGGCTCGGCGGCGGGCGCGGCCTTCTGCCACGTGTCCATCTCCGGGATGGCCTGGCCCAGCTGGTCCGCGGTGTCCGCGCCGAGCTTCTCCTTCACCGTGCCCTGCACCAGCTTCAGCAGGCCGCCCGCCAGTCCCTGCGCCTGCGTGCCGTCGACTCCGAGCTGCTGGGAGAGCTGTCCGATGAGGTCCATGTCATGTCCCTTCGTGTCCGCGAGGAGCCCCGCTTCGTAGCCGACCTGGGGCCGCGCGTGTAGTGGCCTCGGTTGTTCGCGCAGGACGTCCGACGAGGACGCGCGCGCGTCCGGGGTGAACGCGGACCTCGGGGACCCGGGGCGCCACGGAGTGTTCGCTCCCTCGCATCTGGCGACGTCAGGTGTTGCGGCATGGCACCTGCAATGCATTTTCGGAAAGTCGCCCGCTGTGGCACCGCGAGACATCGCGTCGTGCCGCTCGGGATTGGCGCAGGCCCCCCTCGTGCCTGCCCTGCGCCAGGGGCGACACGAAGCTCCCGCATCAACCTCATGCGCGAAGTCCTCGGGATGGAGCCGATACATGTCTTGTGCAAGTTGTGGGAAGCCTCTGGCTGGAGCCTCGAGCGCGCAACCTGTGTTCTGCGCCACCTGCACGGAGGGGCTGAACAAAGCACGCGTCCCTCTCGGATGGGCCGCGAGTGAATGCAACCGGTTCAAAGGCAAGGTGTTGGTGAGCGTGGCGATGCTCACCGGGTTGCACAAGAAGTCAGCTGCCCAGTCGGCCGCCGGCTCGGGCTCCGCCCCGACGTCCAAGGCGCGCAAGAAGGCTGTCGGGAAGAGTCCCAAGGAGGCGGCAGCAGCAGCAGCGGAGCCCTGCGCGCCGAGCAAGTTGACGGCGCTCCAGCAGAAGAAGATGGATGAGCCGTATAGAAACCTGGACATCCCGCACCTGGACCTCTTGGTCCGCTCAGCGAATCAAAATGGCCTCGGTGACCTGATCAACGGCCTGCAGACCTGCAGGATGCTCATGGTGGGCACGAAGTGGACGGTCGCCATCGACTCCAACCACCCGGACCTCGCCACGATGCTGTCGAGCTTCGCCGGGGTCGAGAAGGGCGCTCTTGAAGACGAGTACCACGAGGTCGCCTTGGAGACTCCCGGCATGGTCGGCACGAAGGACCGGCTGGTTGTCACGGAGTATGGCTACCGCACGGCGAAGGAGCTGAACGAGTACACGCGCAGCTCGGGGCTGCGTGAACACGAAATCGGTATCATGAGCAACCTGGCGCTGAGGCAGCCGCTCGCGCTGAGCAAGCTGGACCTGTCCCAGCCACACCTGCGAGAGGTGCTCCCGAAGCATGGCCAGGAGTGGCGGTTCTTCTTTGGTTATGGTGCCGGCCAGAAGGAGAGGGCTCGCTACGACCTCCTCCTGGATAGAGTCATCTTCGACCCGAGCATCACCCAGGCCATCGTGCTCCCCGTCAACCATCACACCGTGGGGGAGGACAGCAAGAAGAGTCGGCTTGGAATCACGTATCTTGAGCGATACCTCGAGCAACGGAAGGGCCCCTTGGCCCAGCTCAAGAGGGGCAAGGCCGTTGAGTTCGACACGCTGACCGTCGAGACCCTGAGTCTGGGCAACAGGGTGTTCAAGGTCGTGGCCATGAAGCCCAAGCAGGTGATTGCCTACTCTGACATGCAGCAGCTATGGCGCGCCGCGGACAGGTCTTTCACCATCGCGGAAGGAGATCAGTCCTTCAGTGAGGCCATCTCGGCCGGCATTCCCATGGCCTATCAGCTTTGGCGCACGAAGGGGACTGCGCACAAGCAGGCGTTGTACGACAGCTTCGTCAAGCAGGCAGGGAACATCGCCGAGTTCATCGTCCGGTGCGCGAACTACCCCGAGAATGAATTGAACCCTGGCGAGCTGGCGAAGATCATCGAGGACTGTAACAGCAAGCAATTCCTGGCGCAGTACTCCGAGTTCGCGGCGGGGCTTGCGGAGACATACGACATCGCGCCTCGCCTCCGGGGATTCGTCAAACGATACTGGGTACGGATGAACCGCCACGCACTGGCCCAGGAGTTCCCTGTCTTCGGGGAGAAGTTCGCGGGCATCAGCGCGCTGGAGGCCGCCGGCCGTTTCGACGAAGCCTATGCGAAGACTCTCGATATGCTTGGGAGTTGTGGAGTTCACATCGGCCCATTCAATGCTCGGCGGAAAAAGTTCGGGAGGCAAGGGGCTATCAAGGCAGGGATAGGAGAAAGCCTCGAGCGCCAGGCCATGCCACGCGAAGTGTTTGCGTTGATCTACCAATACGATGATTCGGATTTTTCGGAGGGTCAGCCCTCCGCTCCTGCCGCGGGGGCGACAGGTGCGTCGACAGCGACGGCGGCGGCAGGCACCGCGCCCGTGGGAGCCTCCGCCGCCGCTGCCGCGGGCGTGGCTCCGGCTGCTCCGAAGCCACCTACCTTGTGAGCGGGTCGCGCCCTCAGTCCTCGAGCACCGGAGGTGTCGTCTGGGTGAGCACCGCCGGGGGCTCGCCGCGGGTCATGGACAACAGGCCCTTGAAGCAGCGCACGGCGAGCAGCCAGTTCTTGGGGGAGCGCATGTCCAGGCCGCCCAGGAGCTGCTTGAGCATGCTGAGCGTGTCGAAATAGACGCGCTCGCAAACGAGGGTCTCCGACGCATCGAAGATGAAGAACCCCGTCATGCGCACGCGGAAGCGGCTGCCCGTGGGCGGGATGTTTCCCAGGGGGCCCAGGTGGGTCCCCATCAGCCAGAACTCGACGATGACCGCGTCGTCGCTGTGCCGCAGGGAGATGAGCTCGTGGTGCTGGTCGGGGAACGCGACGCGGGTGTTCCGGTAGTACTCGCGCACCGCGGAGCCGCCGTCGTGCACCGTCATCGTGGGGACCAGCTCGTAGTGGGGATGAGGGAACGTCGACAGGACGTCGTCCCACTGCTGCCGCACCTCGTCGCGGAAGTGGTCCAGCACCAGCTTCTGACGGGCCTTGCGTCGAATCTCGGGAGTCATGCTCGCCTCGGTGGCGCTCCCTCGAGCGCACGCTCCAGGGAAGCAGGGCGGGAAGATAGCGTGCCTGCCGGTGGAGGTTCAGGCCGGAGTTCGAGCGCGTCCGACGGCGGAAACGACGAATCGCCAGCAGGAGAGGACCTCCCGCTGGCGACCCGAGTCGTCATCGCCCGGATGAGGGGCGAGCGGTGCTACGGAATCTGCTCGTAGGGGTTGTTGGGGTTGTAGGGCCCGACGATGATGACGCCACCACCGCACGTACGGGGACCACCGCGAACCTTGGTCTTGATCTGCATGGTCTGCTCCTGACGGGTGCTGCGTGAGCTCCAGTCTCGCGGTGACCGGGTGAGCCGCTCGCGGCTGGAGGGCGGGATTCAATTGCACCTGTAATCAGCCGTCAAGCGACTGAACCGATGCACAGGCTCGGTGATATGGGTTCGAGTGATTGATGCGACATGTCACGGAGCCGGGCTCGGCCTGCAATCCCTGGCGCTCCACGGTTGGGCTGTCTCGGGGGGGCGTCAACAGTCTGTGTCACGCTGGGTGAATGATGACACCGCCTGGGTCACGCCTCATGGAAGGCTGATTGCCATCCTTCTGGCTATCACCCTGAGGTGGTAGTGCAGCCGGGTAGACGGCCTGTCTCTGATGCACAGGTGCAAGCAAGCCCGCTTGCGAGGGCCCTCCCGATGTCGCCTTCTGAGCCACGGACGTCCACACGTCGTGACACATTCCAGCGCTGGTCGATCGACACGGGGCAGTTGTGCATCAGCCTGCTCGCGCTGCCTCCGGAGCTCGCGTTCCGCGTAAACCTGCGGAAGGCAGAGTGGCAAGCTCGAGGGTGGATTGATGGTCACCAACTCGTCTTCTCCCAGGGGGAGTGGGCTGCGTTGGGACGACCCGTGGAGGGAGGAGGAGACGATGAGGAGCGCGAAGCGCTGCACGAGGAATGGGCGGTGCTTCAGCACCTCCTGTTGGACTTGGTAGGTCTCGAGCAGCAGGCTATCGATTGTGAGGTCGTAGGGGTCCCAGGTGGAGCGGGGGCTCGATACCGGGTTCGAGTTTCGGGCCTACTCCTCCCTGATGCGCCCCAGCCCGTTCCCTGGTTCGTTCTGTCCGAGGAGGGTGTGCCCGTTCTGCTCGGGCCGGCTGCTGCCTGGGCCTGTGTGGAAGCCCGCCTGGCAACCCATGCACCCCGCAAGGAGCAGTTCGCGCGGGTGATGCGTATTCGTGGTGTCCTGGAAGACGTGGGGCGACGATTGCCAGGACGTGTCCGGTATACCTCTCAAGGCTATTTGGGCCGGTTCCAACCCCAGCCCGTTGTCCGCGTGGGATTGCGCTGGGAGCAAGATCCGGAGGCGACGGAGATCGTCTCGCTGCAACCCTACGCGGTCCATCCTGATGGGGCAGAATCGACATTGTCTCTCTCGAGCCTCCAGCCAGGAGGTATCGCTGGGGAAGACGCCCGGCGGCCACTGGTCCTTCCTGAAGGTGTCGAGCGAATCCTGGAGAACGTCCGTCCTCTCCAGCGTCGCCTCGCCGTGGACGTCCAACGGGAGCTGGAGGACCCCACTGTCATCATCCCCGAGGGGATGAACGCGGACGCCATCATCGACCTCTCGCACTATTCTGCGCGGGTGCTGGGCTTCGAGGTCCTTCGAGGACGTGACCCCACGGTCGGAGTCGAGGGTTCAGGGCTCGAATGGTTCGATCCCGATGACAAGGGGGCCGACTTCTCGCTCACGCTCCAGGTCGCTTCGCCGGACGGGCGTGAGGGAGTGCCGTTGCGAGTAGCTTCTCGGGAGCTTGCGATGGAACTCCACGTCGCGAACGAGGCCGCACTGGCGCGAGGCGACTCGAAGCCCATCGTCGTGGCGGGGGCCCGCATTGCTCCGAGCGAAGACCTGCGGCGTCAATTGATGTTGGCGCTTCAGTTGTCGGCACCTGATCCCCAGTCGACTCCCTCCGCCAGCGCCGAACCGGCGCCTTCGTCACGGGTGAAGAAGCCCCTTGAGGCCGTGAAGGTGCGAGAACTCGATGCGTCCGCCACGGAGGGGGCCCTGTCTGGCGAGGCGGACCCCGTGCCCTGGGAATTGCTGCGCGCAGTCATGGTGACAGGCGTCGAGCTCAAGCTTCATCAGAGGCAGGGAATCGAGTGGCTGTGGCGTCGCGCGCGGGAGGTGACGCCCGGTGTCCTGTTGGCGGATGACATGGGGCTGGGAAAGACGCTCCAGGTTGCCTGTTTCCTCACGCTGCGACGGATGATGAACCAGGACCATCTGCCTCCTGGCGCACGGCTGAAGCCCCAGCTTGTCGTGTGTCCCACCATCCTGTTGGAGAACTGGCGGCAAGAGCTAGCGCGCTTCTTCATCGAGTCCACGTGGGCACCCTTCATCCTTCATGGCCCCGGTCTGGAGGCCGTCAAACGTGAGGGGGAGCTCAACGGCGCCTTCCTTTCCCGACAGGACCTGGTTCTCACCAACTACGAGACGCTGGGAGCCTATCAACGCTCGTTACTGAAGGTGGACTTCGATGTGGTCGTGTTCGACGAGGCGCACAACCTCAAGAACCCGGACACGCTGCGTTCGCGGGCGGCCCGTGCGTTGAAGCGCTCCTTCGCGGTCGGCCTGACAGGTACGCCGGTGGAGAACGAGCTGTCGGATGTCTGGGCCCTCTACGATGCGCTCCAGTGCCGCCAGCCTCGCGTCTTCGGTACGCGGGCGGCGTTCCGCGAGGAGCACCAGGGAGAGCACGCCGTCCAGACGCTGCGTCAACGCCTGCGCTATCCCTCCGCGGGTTGCACCTTGCTGCGGCGGGAGAAGTCGGAGGCCCTGAAAGACCTCCCACCCAAGAGCCCTCATCGCAGGCTGGTCGAGATGACGGAGGCTCAGGAGTCCCACGAGCGACTCATCGCGCGGAAGATGCCTTCGGAAGGCTCGCTCTGGGCGCTTGCCGCGCTCCAGAAGCTCTATCAGCATCCCGCGCTGCTGACGGACGCTCGGGGACTGTCCTCCGCCACGGCGCTAAGGGAGAGCCCGAAGACGCAGCTGTGCCTGGATTTGTTGTCGGAAATCGAGAGCCAGGGCGGCGGGGCTGGCGCTCAGAAGGCCCTGGTCTTCGTCCTCTCCCGGGCCATGCAGGATTTATTGGCGCAGCTCATCTCGGAGCGGTTCTGTCTGGGGCGTGTTGATATCCTCAATGGTGAACCGGCGAGCCGGAAGGCAGCACTTGAGAACATCGAGGTGTTCTCCCGGGCGAAGGGGTTCCAGGTCTTGATTCTGAGTCCATTGGCCGCGGGCGCCGGGCTCAACATCACCGCGGCGAACCACGTCATCCACTATGGACGTTGGTGGAACTCAGCGAAGGAAGATCAGGCGACGGACCGTGCCCACCGCATCGGGCAGGTGCGACCCGTCCATGTCTACTACCCGTTGCTCCACCGCCGGGGCCGTCCCGACGCAGGTTTCGACCTGAGGCTCCACGAGTTGGTCGAGCGCAAGCGCGCCATCGCGCGGGATTTCCTGTCGCCCATGGACGAAGACGCCCGGCAGTACATGGGCGTCTTCCAGGAAGCTCGTGAAGAGGGGGAGGGCTGAAGCATGGAGATACTGACGTCACTCTGGCGAGACGAGGCACTGCGGTATGCCGTAGGTACCATCACGGGCTTCTCGCTGTTGGCCCTGGCCCTGGTGTTGTTTCGGAGGCGGAAGCTCCTGCGCGCCATCGAACTGCTGGATGCGCATTTGGAGGATGTTCTCGAAGGACGAAAGCAGGAGCCTGGTCCGCAAGAGGAGGCGCGAGCGCTGTGGCGGGCCATTCGTGAGTTGCTCGTCTTTCCTCCTGGGATGCAGCCCGTTCCTCTGCCCGCGCTCATTCGCGCGGAGCCGTCTCAGGGGTTGCGTGAGGCCTGTCGGGCGCTGTTCCGGCACTCGTGGGGACATGCGCTGGGAAAGAGCCTGACCGGCGTCTCTCTGGTCATGACGTTCGGCCTCTTGGGAATGGTGTTGGTGGGGCCCGTCAGGGAGGCCTTGATGGGAGGTGGCGGGGCAGGGGCCTCGCAGGCGCAACTCCTTTCAGTGGCTATCGGGCAGATGGGGGCGAAGTTCTTCGTCTCGGCGATGGGGTTGGTGGGGTCGTTCTTGTTTCAGTCCGTTGCGTCCATCATTGAGAGTTTGTTGCTTGCCCGACTGGATGCCATGCGGCCACGCTTCGAGTCCGCCACCAGGACGTTGGAGGCGCACGACATCGTGCTCGCGACCGAGAGGGGGGACGCACTGGGCACATTGAAGGATGAACTGGTGCAGACCCGCCGCGAGCTTTCCGAGAGACTTCTCCGACTGGAAAACGTCGAGGTGACTCTCCAGGACATCGGCACCCATGTTCTGTCGACCTTCGGCTCGATGATGAAGGAACAGGTCGGTGATGTCATCACCCGGCAACTCTCGGCGGTAGAGAGGGCCGTGCGAGAGATTGCCGCGGACCTCCAGCGCTCCATCTCCTCGGGTTTCGCGCTGACACTGCAGCAGGAGATGTCCATGGTCCGCGACAGCCTGGGTTCCATCCAGCAGTCGCTCTCCTCGCGGCAGGAGCACGACCTGGGGCGCATCCTCGAGCAGCTTCGGGACTCCGTGTCGGGAGGATTTCATTCCCAGTCGCAGGACATGGCTCGACAAATGCAACAACTGATGGGCGTGCTGCCCCGGCTCGAACAGCAGTTCGAGACCATGGCCCGGATGATGGGGACGCAGGCTCAGCAGTGGGGCGAGGAGAACCAGCGCGCCATCCATGTGCTCAATGAGCGTGTCGCCACGGTTGTCGAGAGCTTCGACCGGGTCCGTGATGGGTTGGTGAGTGCCACCGCGGGCGTTCTCGCAGCATCCAAGGAATCTTCACAACAACTGGGGGTCGAGAACCAGCAGATGCTCGGCCATTTGGAGCGCAGCGTGGAGTCCGTCGTGGGACGGTTCGAGCAGGTGCTCGCGGGGATGGATGCGAGCACGCAGCGGCTCGTGCAATCGACCTCGCAGTCGGCGCAGCACATCCAACAGCAGGCCGGAGAGCAGGCGGACTTCCTGTCGCGACAGGTGGAGGCGCTCCGTGCGGCTGCGAATGTGGATATGAGCAACTTCCAGAGTCGCTCCGAGGAGTTCGCGAGGGTCATGGGGACGACCCAAGACGGGCTCCGACAGCTCACGGAGCAACTGCGCAACACGGCCGCCCAGCTGGTTTCTGCGACCCGGGGAGCAGGAGAGACGCAAGACAAGGCGCGAGGGGCCGCGGCGCAGATGGAGCAGGTGACCCGCCAACTCAGCGAGACCGCCAAGGAGTTCATGCAGGTTGCCCAGAGCCGCCGCGAGGTGGCCAAGGTGGAGGAGGGGCTGCTCAGTGCACAACGGCAGGCGTTCGAGCGTGTCCAGCCAGTACTCGACGGATTGGCGCGTAACTACGAGGAGTCCGTCCAGCGCCAGGCGCAGACCCTGAGTGGCAA
This sequence comes from Myxococcus sp. AS-1-15, assembly GCF_020037055.1. Classification (NCBI taxonomy): domain Bacteria; kingdom Pseudomonadati; phylum Myxococcota; class Myxococcia; order Myxococcales; family Myxococcaceae; genus Myxococcus; species Myxococcus sp. AS-1-15. The sequence goes on from NZ_JAIQDF010000018.1 coordinate 44,784, forward strand.
GTGGGGCAAGGTGATGCAGGACATGGAGAGCGTGGTGGCGAGGTCCTCGGGAGAGCTTGCCCAGGGGGTCGATGCACTCAACGAGACGGTCCAAGCGCTCAATAAGGCGCTGACGACCCAGGTGCGCCGACCATGAGTGCCTCGGGGGATGGGAGCGAGAAGTCGCTGGCGGACCTGATGGCGGGCGTCGCGGTGGTGTTCCTGCTGCTGGCGGTCATCTTCATTCTGGAGGCGCATCAGCAGCGTGAGGCTGCCATCCGCGACAAGGAGGCCGCCATCGAGAAGGTGGATTCGCAGAAGGAGGGGGTCGAGAAATCGCTCAGCAGGCTGCGTTCGGACTTGCTTCAGTTGGACGCCAAGCTTGACGGTGGGTTCATCGCGCTCAGTGGATTGGATGGTGGTGTGAATGCGCTGGAGATCGAGTTCAAGAACCTCCAGTTTGCCCTGGGGAAATGTCAAACGCCTCGGACCTATGTCGGCCAGTTCGACGATGGTGCGGTCGACCTCATCGAACAGGTCTGCCTCGCGGTGGATGATATGCGTGATGCAGGCGCCGAGCCGTCCATCATCCTGGAAGGGCATACGGACGACCGCCCCTTCCTTGGGACGAGTTCGGAGTGCGGAGTCCGTGACGGGGTGGTGGAGTACAGCTTCGAGAACAACGTGCGAGCCAGTGCAGCGCGTGCGCAGGAGGTATTCTTCACGGTGCGCAATCGACTTCCCGAAGGGAGCAAGGCGCGGACATGCTTCGATTCGAACTTCGTCGTCTCGGGACGAGGGCAGATGGCGCCACGGCCTGGTGCCGATGGGGGTGACGCCGAGAACCGACGCCTCGTCATCCGCGTGCGTGGCGACCTACGCCTGTAGGAGGCTGGATGGACCTGGATGCATGGCTGACAAAGGTGCAGGAGCGGCAGCACATCGCGCTCGCAGGGCTCGGCACGTTCCAACAGCAGGTGGAGCGCGGGCTGCAACAGCTTCAGTCCAGCCTGGATGAAGCACAGCGGCGCATGGACGAAAGGGAGCCAGGACGCGTCCAGCGGATGGTGGCGTTGCTCGACGTGGATGCGCTGCTTGGGAAGGTGAATAGTGGGCTCCACTCGGAGTTGAGTTCTCGTGAGCGACGCGTCGTGCCTTCGTTCTGGCGCAAGGTCCAGCCTCTGCGCATGGCGGAGTTCCTGGATCAGTTCCCGGACGGGTGGCCCCGGCTCGTGAGGCAACGGCTTCGCGATTGGTGTCTGGCGGATGCGGACTCTGAGCATCTGCGCGAATGGACGGGGCTGACCCGTCGGTGTCCGAAGGACTTGCCCTTGTTGCGGTGGCGTCTTCCTGTGTCCATTGAGCTGGCACTCGAGCCAGAGGGGCCCAGGAGCGTTGCGGCTGGTTGGGGAGCCTGCCCGCTGAGTGAGGTGGTCGCCATGCTCGGGCAGGCTGGGCTGCGGCCCTCGATTGGCTACGCGGGACACGTTGTCGCGGAGCACCTGTTGCGACAATGTGTCGCTCGCGAGGATGTGTCGGAGTCTCTGCTGTATCTGGTCGAATCGCAGGAGGGGCGGGCGTGGCTGCCGAGCGCGACCGGTGGAGGGAGTGTCCTGGGTGCTCCGGTGGAGGCACGCGTCGCCGTCGTCGCGGCGCTGTTGGAGTGCCGTGCGCGGGGCCGTGTCGGCAAGGACGTGCAGGCTCTCGTCGAGGAGCGGCTCATCGCGCGGGACAGTGTCTTCGGGGACCCACGACTGTCCACCCTAACGGAGGCCTGGAGTGCTGTTCGCAAATGCTCGAAGCCGGCTTTCGAGGCATTCCTTTCGGCACTCATCCAGCAGGACCTCGAGTTCTTCTTCGAGAAAGCGATGAACAAACGGGACAGGCATGTCTTCTGGTTGGGCTACCTCGGCGTCATCCAATCGACGACCTGCTGGCTGGCTCCGGATGCCTACGACGCATTGCGGAGGAACGAGAGAACGCTCCCCCCGGAGCAGCAAGCCGCGTTCAGGAGGGCGAGGCGCTTGGCGAAAGGGGACGTGAACGCCTTCTGTCTGCGTTTCAGTGAGTATTCGGTTGTCGAGTTTTCCGATACAGGCAATGCGACGTATGTCTATGGGCATGGCGTCTTCGGTGAGAGGGTGCTGGGTGGAGGGGTTGAGAGCGCGAATGATCTCAAGGTCAGACGTGAGGCGAAGCGCTGGTTGAGTCATCAGTCGAACTGGGAGCCTCGGTTCGAGCAGGCGCTGCTGGAACTGGGTATCGAGCGCAAGCCCAGGGGCCCGAACAAGTCCCCGTTTCCTGTATAGGAGCAAGCTGGTGCTGACCGTAGTGACTGCTCTATCGTAGGTGGATGGCAATTTTCTGGTATCTGCTCGTCACGTTGTTTGGCGCGTTGGGTGTGCTCTCGGTGCTGCGGGCGCTCGAGCGGCTTGTTTTCGGGGGTGGCAGCGGCTCGCTCTGCGTTCAGGCAGGCCTGGGACTCGGCTTCTTGATGCTGGCGAAGAGAGCGCTGGGCAAGGCGAGTGGTAAGGGGCGCGCAACTTCAGGCGAGGAGGGTAGGGCACCAAAGCCTGAAGGCAGGCGGCACGTATCCCATTGAGTGAAACAGGCTGATAGTGTCATCTCTACGTGAGGGACGCATGCACAGGGCATCCGTGGTGGCGATCATCCTTGGGGTGCTTGCCCTCGTCGTGGTCGGGGCTCTCGTCTCGCGCGAGCGCTCGGCTGCGGAGGCTGCGATGACCACCGTGCGCGAGTCCGTCACCGGCTCGTCGCTCGACCAAGCTCCCGCGACGTTACCCCCGTCTCTTATTCCACCCGCTGCGTCCGAGGACACGGCTGTGCGCCCCGCCTCCGCTGTCCTCCTGGAGGGGGTCGTCCTCGACGAGGACGACCAGCCGGTGGCGCGGGCCACGGTGGCCGCGATGACGCCGCCCCGACTGATGAAGGATGTCGCTCGACCTGCCGGTGAGCCGGACCTCGTGGAGCAGGCTGGCGGGTTGACGCAGCGGTTCGGAGACTACGTCTCCGACCGGTTCGAGACGGAGGTCGACGACGCGGGCCGCTTCGTTCTCGAGGTGGCCCAGGCGGGGCCCCACTTCCTTGTCGCCTCAGCGGAGGGCTACGTCGTCACACGCGTGGACGTCTCGGCGCCCGCCAAGGACCTCCGGCTCGTCTTGCGTGCCGGTGGGCAGGTGGTGGGCAGCGTGGTCAGCGCCTCGGGAATCGTGCTCCCGGAGGTGAATCTCTTCCTGTTCGCCGAGGGCAGACAGACCCATGTCGCCGAGGCCACGAGCGATGAGCAGGGGCGCTTCCAACTGCGCACCGTGCAGCCCGGCCGATACACACTCAAAGCGATCTTCGACACGGGCGCCCCGCATCGGGTGTCGCGCGTCATCGATGTCCGTCCCTCGGAGCCGACGACGGTGACCTTCCGGATGGACACAGGGCGCTCCGTGTCCGGCACCGTGGTGGATGAAGCCGGGCGCCCCGTGGCTCACGCCGAGGTGTCGGCCCGGTCGGACCCGGAAGCCCACGCCGAGCGGTACGAGCGAGAGCATGGTCACCGCGTGTCGGATTCGTCCGCGCGCACGGATGCCTCGGGGCGGTTCACGGTCCACCACCTGCTACCGGGCAACTGCCTCCTCTCCGTGGAGAAGCCTGGCTACGTGCAGCGTGAGCACGATGGCGAGGACTCCCGGCGCACCGTCCTGGCGGGCGCGAAGGACGTGACGCTGGTGATGCGCTATCAGGGCAGCATCCTGGGACGACTCCGGCGCTCGGACGGCACGCCCATCACCCGCTTCACCCTCAACGACGAGCCCTTCGAGCACGAGGACGGGGCCTTCCGGTTTCCCATCCAGCAGCCGGGCGTGACCTGGCTGACGTTCGACGCCCCGGACCTGCTGCGCACCCTCCGCGAGGTGCGAGTCGAGCCCGGTCAGGACGTGGACCTGGGCGACCTCATCCTCGAAGGTGGGAAGCGGATCCGCGGACGGGTGCTGGACACGAGGACCTCCGCTCCCATCGAGGGCGCGAAGGTCGCCGTCCAGCACACGCAGGCGGGTTCCGGGGGCACGGAGGCCCCGGAGCTGGCGAGCGCGAGGACGGACGCGACAGGGGGCTTCGAGCTCGCCCCGGTGGAGCCCGGCTCACTGCGCCTGGATGTCTCCCGCTCCGGCTACCTGCCCCTGCGAGGCTCGCTGCGTGTGAGCGAGGAGCCGCTGGAGCTGCTCCTCTCCTCGGGCGCGCGAGTGTCGGGCACCGTGAAGGACCGCGAGGGGCGGCCCGCGGACGTGGTGCTGCGAGTCTTTCCCCTGGGGGACCACCAGGGCCACTCGCCCAGCATCCTGCAGGTCCGGGATGGGAGCTTCGACGTGGCGGGGCTGGAGCCCGGGGAGTACGTCTTCAAGGTCCTCTCCGTGCACGACTCCCTGGGGAATGCCTGGTCGGAGAAGCGCTCCGGCCGCTATGTCCCACGCAGGGTCACGCTGGCGCCCGAGGAGCAGCGGGTGCTCCAAATCCAGGAGCAGGATGGGCGCTCCTCGCTGCGTCTGCGCATGCCCCGCTTCACGGGCGTCGCTCCAGAGGATGTTGCTCCTCACGCGGCGGTGCTCATCCCGGGGACCGTCCCGCAGGTGCGCACCTATTCAGGCTTCGAGCGGCTCATGCGTGAGCAGGGCGTACCCGCTCCGCCGAAGCCGTCCTCTCCCGAGGTCGTCTACGACGCGCTGCCCGCGGGCCGTTACACATACCTGCTCGTCGGAAAGCGCCCCCAGGGAGGCCCCTACCTGGTGCACACCGAGGTGCTGGTGGTTCCCGAGGCCCAGAGCGTCACCCGGGACCTACAGCCCGTCTGGTCACCCATCACGCACATCATCCTCTGAATCCGTGGGGGCGCGAGCGGACTGGCTGCTCGTGAGCTGTGCGGGCGGCTTGATGGCTCCTCGTTGTCAGGGAAACCCACCAGCCGTGTGGTGTTTGTTGGCATTGAACTCGGAACTCCTCCGAAATCGGAGTTTCTGCAGGCTGTCATGGATAGGGTCCGTACTGACTCAATTGCAGACGGATTTGTTCTTTATGTAAAGTCTGTGGCTCCCAGAGGTCATGAGTGGGGGGGACATGCAACGGATTCCGACGCAGAGGTGGGCGTACGCCGTTCTGCTGCTTTGGGCCGCACTTCTTTCGGCTGGCTGTGGTGCCTCCAAGTTCCGGGTAGCGAAGGGGCAGAGCACCAAGGATGGCAAGTTGTTGCTCACGTGTGAGGGCGAACCCCGTCGTATCTCCATACGAGACAAGGGATACGTCGTTCCCGTAGGGGCCCTGAGTCTGGAGTGCACGAAGTCGACGGGCCAATGCACGGCGAACGCTGATGGGACCCTGGAGGTCTCGGCGGGGACATGGGTTGCCGTGAAGGCTGGACGTGCCTTGGTGGCGAGCCACGCGGAAGGTGCCCTTTGTCTCAAGTCTTCTGGGGCGACGAGTTGCGAGAGTGATGACGAGTACGTCCTGGATGTCGCCATCGATTGTAGTGACTCGCCCGTGGATCTTCTCTATCGCGAGGATTCAATGGTGGAGTGGCTGCCCATGCGTGGGTCGGTTTTCGTCGCCTCGCACGAACGCGGACTTCGACTCAGGGCACTTCGTGAGGTGAACTTCAGCTACCGGCAGGATGGGGAGTTGGTTGAGGAACTTCTGAAGGCGGGCCAGGAGAAGGAGTTCGTCCCAGGGGGAAAGTTGCCAGAGGAACTCATCATGCGTGCCGTCGCCAATTCGATGCGCGTCATCCTATTTGAGAAGCGAGTGTCGGATAGGCGGAATCCCTGACGGAGACGATCCTCTATGCACCTTCGCGTGATGGGGATGGCTCTCGCGTGTGCACTGGTCGCGTCACCTGCACGAGGAGTGGATGCTCCGCAACCCGCTCCTCTCCAGTTGAGGCTTCTGCTGATGTTCGACCTCTCTGGCTCGATGATCGGGCAGGGAGGGAAGCCTTCTGCGTATGCCCTTGTTCGGGAGAAGTCTCGAAGGCAATTGGATCTTGTGGCTCAGTGGGCACGTGACCTTCCGAGGCACTGTTCTATCGGAGCCGAGGTCTGGGGGTTCTCATCAATTCAGCCGGCGGCGATAGGAAGCCCTGATGCGGCTTGGGAGGCTTCTTGTCGGACAGGTGACGCGGGGGCTCGGTTCCAGCCGATGGTTGGAGGACGGTTCGGCACGGCGAAGACAAGCGAGGACGCGCTCTTGGAGAAAGACTTCGCCGTCGACGTTCGGGAGTTGCTGCTTCCTGTCACAGGCCCGGATAAGAGGTACGACACGCCACTGACCCAAGCGCTTCAGTTCGGCAGGATGCGACTGGGCCAGAGCGCGAAGCAGGGGGACCCGGCGGTGCTGGTCATTGCTTCGGACGGAGTTCCCGATTGTTTCGTCGCTGGGGAGAGCCGCGTCGAGCCTGCTGACTCGGAATCCCGTCGGGGGCGCCTGAAGGAACTTCGCGACCAGTTCCTTGCCGAATGGCGTCAGGGTACGGATGGGATAGCTCAGTTTGTGGTTTTCGATGCTGATGATCCGGCGCGACATCCAGGGCCCGCGCTTCCGAATGCTGGATGTGGGAGGGAAGGAACCTGCTTGCCCGATGCTCGGTTCACGGCGGTCCTGCAGCAGTTCAGAGACCAATGCGAATGCAGACGTGATTGCTCGAATCCGCACTACGAACCAGAAGAGGTGACTTGTGACGGAGTGGATAATGACTGCGACGGAGAGATCGACGAGGCTCCATGTCTGCCCGTCTGCGATGGGCGCGACTCGCTGGCGGACATCGTCGCGGTGGGGAGCGCCGCGCGATGGCAGTGTTCAGGTGTCCTCCTCGAGCCGGATATCGTCCTGACCGCGGCACACTGCCTGCCTGCTTACCGGGTGATGGTGGGAGACTCCATTGAAGAGGTCCAGATGGTGGTTCCCGTCGTGGAGACCGAGCGACATCCGGACCCCTCGGTCGACATCGCACTGTTGCGATTGGCTCGCCCGTTGGAGAGCCCACGACATGCGCGACGCCAGTCCAAAGATGGCACGCCTCCGAGTCACATCTTGTCGCATGCCGGATTTGGAGCCTCTTCGGTCAATGGTCAGTCCGGGTTCGGTGCGAAGCGAGAGGTCTTGTTGGATGGGGATGGGTGGGGTTGTAGCGCCGAGCGTTCTTTCAGGGAGGGATGCAATCCTCGGCACGAGATGCGCGTAGGCGGAAGCCCTGGGCGTGATACGTGTTCGGGGGACAGTGGGGGTGGGCTGTTCGAATTCATGCCGAGGGTTCCAGCATGTATTGCTCGGACGTACTGTGCTGACCCGGAGAATTTCCCCCTCATGGGGGTGGAGCGCAGGCTCATTGCTATCACTTCGCGCTCCACGGCGGGGGCTCGCGTGCAATGCGGGCAGGGAGGAATCTATACGCGAATCGATGCCATCCGGTCATGGCTCGATTCGCGCCTGTCGACTCTGGCCCAGACCGGGCGCAACGAGAAGGGACGGTAGAACGAACATGAGGCTTTGGCGGGGAGCTTCACGACTCGTGTTGCTGGGACTCTTGATTCCAAGTCTGGGGTGGGGAGGCGCCGCTCCTATGGCAGCGGAAGGGACTCCTGATGCTGGGAGTGTGGCGGCGACTCAGGGGGAGATTGTCGTGACGCGCGGTGATGCCCATCTGGGAGGAGGTGATGGAGGGATCGCAGGGGATACCGGGCAGGGAAAGGGGCATCCGGCTGAAGGCACAGCCCTGTTGAGTCAAGGTGTGATCATCGTCTCTAGAGAGTCGGTGCGCATCACATTGTTGCCGGCGAGCCTTCCTCCGTCGACGACTAAGGCCAGCTTTGACAGGTTCAAGACGGAGGACAGTGGTTTCAATGGCGCCGATGCTGGAATCGTCCGGCCCCTCGACGAGGACTATGCGGGAGATCACATCGAGGTTGTTTGGGACCCCTCGATCAACTCTCCTCTCGCGAAGTCGGTGGTCCTCGGAGTGGGGACCTGGCAGCTTTCCTTCTTCGCGCATGCGCTCCAGCATCCAAGCATTCCGTTCGCAGATACGTCTTGGTCTCAGTTCGGGTTCGTCAATTACAAGGATCGACTGGTCAGGGAAGGCCAGAAGGAATTGTTCGCCTGTGCATTTCGGAAGACCGGGAATACACAGAAAATGCCTTTGATGCGTTCGGGGCAGAATGATACCTGCCCTGCTGCGGCTGCTGGGGATGACTTGGCTGCCGGGTGGAGCAGCATTCCCATCTACATAATGGCGGGACCATTGCTCTCGCCCCAGCAATTGCTGAAGAACTTCGGACAGCGGGGGGAGGTCGCGGTTCCGCTGCCATCGAGTGGGCGAAGCTTCGAGGACAGCGCTATTTCAGCGACTTCCGAACTCTTCCAGGCCGTCGCGGATGTTGCATTGGAGCGGGTGGAGATTGCCGCGCTGGAGGCCATTCGTGAGCAGATTCTCGCCAAGTTGTGTGATGCCAGTCTTGAAGACCTGGTGGATCAAGCATTCCAGGGCGTGAAGTGGGAGGCTCGAGGGTCGCCTCAGCCGGTATTGCACCGGACCTGTGAAGCACTCAAACGGGTTCGTCTCCAAGAGTTGGCAACAGCGAGCGCGGGGCTTCAAGTCGCACTTAAGCAGGATATTGCAGATTTCGCGGCAACATTGTTGGCCCTTCCATTGAAACAAGGGATGTATGGAATGAGACAGGGCACGGAAACCCATGCGCTGATTGCGAGGGATCCGAACCAGGGGCTCGCAGCCATCGTTGGAGGGCTCGCGCTGTTGGTCAAGTTCTCACTGGAGCCTGAGTCCACGGGGAGTAGCATCGCCGCCGCACAGCTGGTGGTCCGGCAGTTCGTGGAATCCATCCGAGAGGACAGCCTGCACCGTCTGCAGGAGGTGGGTGGCGTGCCCGACTCGCTCATCATCAGGGGTGGGCTTGTCGTCGCGGCGACGGTCATCGCCGCGTGCCATGTCGAGGGGGATTGTGACAGCCATCTGGTCCGCCGTCATATCGAACACCCCGAGTTGTTCATGTCTCTGAAGAGTCATCCATTGCTGAAGAACCTTGGAAACGACCCACGCTATGTCGCCCTTCAGGGGCGGCTGACGAGCATCGTGGCCCACGGGATTGCTGTGATGTCTCCGCGCAGCCAGCAGGACAGCCGCCGAACCGCTATTGAGGCCGCGGCGATGTCGTTCGAGACACTCGAGCTCCTGGTGGAGGCAGGAAACGACACGCCAGAAGTGCGGCTCCAGCGGAAGCGCGAGTTGCGTGCGTATCGTGAGATGTCCGAGGCCATGCTCAAGCAGAACTTCACCCTGGCACTGGTCTCCGCTGCGGGTATCGCCGCGGTGAAGTTGACGGGAGATCCTGCGGAGAAGTTCGACCGGAAGATGCGTTATGCCAGCGCCTTCGCGAACTATCTCCAATCCTATCCCTCATTGAATGCGCTGGGCAGCCCAGGAGTCGAATTGAGCCTGGAAGAGCAACGTCGACTGCGGAGACAGAGCATCAACACGTTCGTGGACCTGGCCAGCGACCGAACGCAGCAAGTGGGAGATGTCGCCGTGGCGCTCACGGTGACGCCTGGAATCAGGGCCTTCAGGTGGGCCTCCACTCGGGTGAATGATTTCCCAGCAGGGACCCATCTTGCGCTACCCCTGGGGGTCAACGTGGAGTTCGGCCTATCGGACCATGTTGGGCTGGGAGGGAATGTGTCTGTCTTCGACCTGGGACAATACGCGAGCCTCAATGTCTCAGACAGGGCTGCGCAGGCGGTCAAGCCCGAGCCGATGACGGCCTTCGCTCCAGGACTCGGAATCAGCGCGAGCTACCGGAATTGGAACCTTATTCTGGATGCTCGCTATGCACCACAGTGGAAGTTCAACGAGGAGGCCAGTCGACGAAACGTCTCCTTTGGATTGAGTCTTGGCTACCGGGTGCCGCTGCTCCAACTGCACTGACTTGCTGCTGCTTGGGTCGATGCACACATGACTCGGTGGCCCACCTTCCGTTGGGCCACCGGGTCCTCCCGCTTGGGGCCTGACCGAGTCCAGACTCATTCACTCCCGCGCGCCGGTGAACTCCGGCAGCAGGTACTCGTCCACGGAGGGGGCCTTGTCGATGAGGCCCAGCTCCACGAGCTGCTGGGAGAGTTGCTCCCACCGCTCGCGCTTCATCGCGCCCAGGCCCCGGGCCTTCGTCTCCTCGGTCTCGATGAGCGGCTTCTGGGTCTCGGCCCCCGCGGCGAAGGTCTCCGCGTCCATCGTCGTGTTCAGCTTGCCCATCACCGCGTTGGTCGGACCCGGGTTGTCCAGATACGCGCGCCAGCCCTCGCGCACCGCCGCCACGAACGCCTTCACCTGCTCGGGGTGCTCCTTCCAGTACTGCCTCCGGGTGATGACCACGGCGATGTACGGATTGAAGCCCTCGTCGGCCACCAGGAACACGGCCGGCGTGGCGCCCTGCCGCTTCGCGGCGATGGGCTCGGCGGTGACGAAGCACTGCTGGGCGAAGTCCTTGTCCGCGAGGAAGCGCGCCACGCCGCCGTCGTAGGGCACCACCTTCACCTGGTCGAAGCTGTACTTCTTCTTGAGGAAGGCCACGTAGGAGAGGCCCGGCTCCAGCGCCACCGTGCCCGAGGACAACACGTCCTGGATGCCCTTCGCCCCTCGAGACGCGTGGGCCATGATGGCGTGCGGCGACGTCTGGTACACCGCGAACAGCGGAATCACATCCAGGCCCCGCGCGCGCGCGGTGATGATTTCATCCGCGCCGCTGATGCCGAACTCGGCCTTGCCCGTGGCCACCATCTGCTGCACCGGCGCGCCCGCGCCGCCGCCCAGGATGTCCACCTCCAGGCCATGACGGGCGAAGGCCCCCGAGTCGCGCGCCGCATAGAAGCCGCCGAACTCGGGCTCCGGCACCCAGTTGAGCGCCAGCTTCACCTTGGCCAGAGCGGCCTTCTGAGGCGCCGGGGTGCCCGCCTGGGCGCCTGGCTGTGGCTCCTCCTTCTGGCGCGAACAGGCGCTCGCGACCACCAGCAGCCCCACGCACCCCAACAGCTTCACGAGACGTCCGCTCACGTTCTGCCTCCCTCCCACGTGACTCAATTCCCCTGCGCCGACGGGTGCCAGCGCCGCAGCAGCCGCGCCCCCGTGAGGCTCACCGCCCCGAACAACACCAGCCCCAACCCCGACGCCGCCAGCACCGCCGCGAACAACAGGTCCGTGCGCAGCTGACGGTACGCGGCCAGCACCAGGATTCCCAGCCCCGCCGAGCCCTCGGAGAAGCCGGCGACGAACTCGCCGACGATGGCCCCGATGACCGACAGGCCCGAGGCAATCTTCAACCCGGTGAACAGGTGCGGCATCGCCGCGGGCAGCTCCAGCTTCCACAGCGTCGCGAAGCGCCCGGCGCCATACAGCCGGAACATGTCTCGCAGCGGCGGCTCCACCGAGCGCAGCCCGGTGAGCGTGTTGGCGATGACCGGGAACAACGAGACGATGAAGGAGGACACCGCGACGGCCCGAGGGCCCGGGCCGAACCACAGCACCAGGAGCGGCGCGATGGCCACGATGGGCACCGTCTGCAGGAAGAGCGTGTACGGGTAGAGCGCGCGCTCCACCATCCGCGAGGACGCAAGCGTCACCGCCACCAGCACGCCCAGCACCGCGCTCAACCCGAAGCCCACCAGGGCCGCGCGTCCCGTGGTGAGCGCCGCGCCCAGGAGCGAGCCCGCCTCCCTCGCTCCCACCGCCCCCACCGCCGAGGGCGGAGGCACCAGCCAGACCGGGACCTCGAAGAGGCGCACCGCGGCTTCCCAGAGCGTCAGCAGCACGACGAGCGCCACCAGCGGCGGCAGCGCCGCGCGAAGGGCCGTGCGGTTCACCAGCGCTCTCCTTGCTCCAGCGCCTCGTGGAGCAGCCGGGCCTCGCGGGCGAAGGTGGCCTCGGTGCGCAGGGCCGCGCCGCGCTCCGTGGGCAGCTCCAGCGTCCGGTCCAGCACCACTCGCGCGGGGCGCCGCGACAGGACCACGGCGCGCTCGGCCAGGTAGGCGGCTTCGGAGATGGAGTGGGTGACGAAGAGCACCGTCATCCCCAACTGACGCCACAGCGCGCGGAGCTGGTCATCCAGCCGGCCGCGCGTCAGCTCGTCCAGCGCGGCGAAGGGCTCGTCCAGGAGCAGCAGCCGGGGGCGGGTGACGAGCGCGCGCGCCAGGGACACGCGCATGCGCATGCCGCCGGACAGCTCGGCGGGATGACGGTCCGTGGCATCCCCCAGGCCCACCTGCTCGAGCACGGCGCGAGCGGCGGCCCGTCGCTCCGATTCCGGCACGCCGGTCAGCTCCAGCGGCAGCGCCGCGTTGTCCAGCACCGTGCGCCAGGGCAGCAGGTGCGCGTCCTGGAATACATAGGCGATGGGGGCGCGCTCACCGGGCGTGCGCTCCAGCGTCGGCGTGAAGGTGATGTGCCCGGCCTCCGCGCGGTCCAGCCCGGCCACCAGCCTCAGCAGCGTGGACTTGCCGCAGCCGGAGGGCCCCAGCAGCGCCACGAACGCGCCAGGCGCGACCTCCAGGTCCAGCCCCGACAGCACGGCGACGTCACCCGGGAAGGTGCGGCGCAGGCCCTCGACCTTCACGCGGACACCCCCACTTCCGGAGACGGGGGGCAGGGGAGCGGGGGGAGCGAGGCCGGGAGGCGCCATGGAAGGGGTGTTTCTAACCGTCCTGCCCGCCCGAGGCGAGCGTGGATCTCGCGTCCAGGGCGTGGGCGGGGGCGCCCCGTGGCCCTTCCGCCGAAGGGCCTGAGTGATGCTGCAACAGTATCATGATGACTGATTAAGTCGGAAATTCATGTAATTTGTGCTATATCTGAATACTATGATGGTGAGCCAAGGAGGGTTCTCCATCATGCGTCTCTCCCGCCGGGCGATGCCCGGACTTCCCATGTTCGCGGTGGTCTCACTGCTCCTCCAGGCCTGGGGCGCCACCGAGGCCGAGGCCGCCGAGCGGCGCTTCCTGGTCGACTTCGGCGACGGTCCCACCGCCACGCCCGGGTGGAACAACCTCCACTTCGGCTCCACCGGCTCATCGCTGAGCAACCTGGTGGACAGCGCGGGCGTGGGCTCGGCGCTGTCGCTCCAGATAACAGACGGGTTCTGGCAGGGCTGGACGGGCGCCTACAACGGTGGAGGCACCACCGCGAGCACCGTCTATCCCGCGTCGGCCACGCGGGACACGTTCTTCATCGGCACCAACGAGGGGACGACGGACACGCAGGCGCAGGTCCGGCTCTCCGGGTTGGCCATCAATGGCACCTACTCGCTGCGCTTCTATGCGTCGCGGATGGCGGGGGACTCGGCGGACCGGACGACGCGCTACACGGTGGGCGCGCAGACGGTGGAACTGCAGGTGACCAACAACATCGACGGCGTGGTTCAGCTGACGAACCTGGTGCCCTCGAACGGCGCGCTGGACATCACCGTGACGATGAAGCCCGGCGCCCTCTTCGGCTACCTGGGCGTGCTCGAGGTCATCGAGCAGGACGGCGGCGTGGTGGTGAACCAGCCGCCCGTGGTGAGCGCGGGGGCGGACCGCACCGTGCCGCTGCCCACCAACACGGTGGCGCTCCAGCAGTCCTTCTCCGACCCGGAGGGACAGGCCACCACCTTCGTGTGGTCGCAGGTCTCCGGTCCCACCACGGCCAGGCTCTACCAGAACCCCTGGACGCCGCTCGTCGCGGGCAACCTGGAGCAGGGCACCTATGTCTTCCGCCTCACGGTGACGGACGCCCTGGGCGCGAGCGCGTCGGATGACGTGAGCGTGTCGGTGGTGCCGAGCACGGGGAGCGGTACGCCCACCCTGCGCACCCTCACCTCGAAGTCCGTCACGGCGAGCGGTAAGGTCATCCACTATTACGAGTCCCTGCCTCGCGGGTACGACACGGACCCGAACCGCAAGTGGCCGGTCATCATCTTCCACCACGGCGTCGGCGAGAAGGGCAGCACCCCCGAGTCGCTGCCGAGCGTCCTGGGCAACATGACGCTCGTCCGGGACAACGTGCCGCTGGAGTTCGACATCAACGGCGTCACCGAGTCCTTCATCGTCCTGATTCCGCAGCTCCACGGGAACTACGGCGACTGGCAGGACTTCTTCACGCAGGCGATGATCGACTCGGCGAAGGCGAACCTCCGGACCGACGCGGACCGCGTGTACCTGATGGGCTTCTCGCTGGGCGCGTTCCACACCTGGAGCTTCCCGCAGCGCTCGGACACGAACGCTCGCCAGATTGCCGCCATCGTTCCCTTCTCGGGTGGGCGCGTCTACAGCGTGAACGGCGTGTCGCAGATCTGCCGGCTGGCCACCGAGGACGTGCCCGTGTGGGCCTTCCACGCGGCGGACGACGGCACGGTGCACGTGAGCTACACCGACGCCGCGGTGAACGGGCTCAACGCCTGCTCACCCGCGCCGGATCCGGCGCCGCGCTACACGCGCCCCGCCACGGGGAACCATTGGATCATCGGCTCGGGGGCATCGCCGACGCAGCCGCCGGCCAACAACATCTACCACTGGATGCTCTCGCACCGGCGCGTCAGCACGCCGCCGCCGGTGACTCAGCGCACGCTCACGCCCAGGGTGACCACGGTGCCCAAGCTCTGGAACGGGCAGATGGGTTACTACGAATCCCTGCCGCGAGGGTATGACGCCAACCCGAGCCGTCAGTGGCCGCTGCTCATCTTCCTCCACGGCATCGGGGAGCGTGGCAACGGCACGACGGAGCTGCCCCGGGTGCTGAGCCATGGCCCGGCAGCGCAGATCAACGCGGGGCACCCGCTGGAGTTCACCATCAACGGGGTGACGGAGTCCTTCGTGGTGCTCATCCCCCAGCTCGGCGAGGCCGGCGCGAGCTGGCATCCCTATCAAATCGAACGCCTGCTCGACGTGGCGCTGGCGGGCCTGCGCATCAACCCCAAGCGCGTGTACCTGACGGGCCTGTCGCTGGGCGGCTTCGGGACCACCGCCTTCGTGGAGTTCTCGCTCGCCAACGCGCAGCGCATTGCGGCCATCGCGCCCACGGATGGGGCCCACTACGGCGGCATCATCTGGACGCCGGACCTGGACAACGTGACGACCAACGCGTGCTACCTGGCGCAGGCGGACGTGAAGGTCTGGCAGTTCTACGGCGCGGATGACGCCAGCTGGGGGAGGACGGCCACGGACTTCGTCGCGCGACTCAACGCCTGCTCCCCCCCGTCGGCGCCGGTGGTGACGCGCTACGAGAACGTGGGGCATACGGCCTACGGCCGGGCCTACGCCACGGACCACACGTACCACTCCCCGAACCTCTACGAGTGGCTGCTCGCGCAGCAGCGCCCGTAGTGATGTCCCGCGGCCCCGCTGCTCGCACGGAGCGGGGCCCTGGGCCTACTGGACGCGCCGCAGGTACGCGCCCGGAGCGCACGTCCGCAGTCGTCCGAGCTCCGCCACCGCGCCCTCACGGGGACGGGCGCGGCGCTCATGAGCAGCACGGCGGTGGCGAGGACCGCGCCCGGACGACGGCGCGGCGGCTTGGGAACAGCGGGAACGGACACCGGAGACTCCGCGTGAGGCACTTCCCCCGGAGTCTGCACGGCCTTGCCCTCGCTCGCACCCCTCATGCGCTCGTGGACACCACGGTCTCCTGTCGAGGCATGCAGGGGCAGCAGGACACCCCGGCCCGCGGGCGGCTCGGTGGTCGCGGCTCCCGACCTCAATACACAGAGCCTTCTTGCGCGATGTGCATCACCAGCACATGGCGCATGGTCTTGCCCATCCACTCATCCAGCTCCGCGATGAGGCCGGTGATGACGTTCATCCCTCGCGGATTGATGGCCGGATAGATGAGACCGTGCCAGGGAATGTTCCGGACGTGGAGGGGCGGGCCCCACGCTCCCACGATGGGCACCTCCCGGAAGATGAAGTCGAGGATGGCCCGCAGGCGTCTGGGAGAGGGTGTGACGTCGGGGCAGCGCCAGGCCAGCAGCTTGGCGGCGGCGACATCCATCATCTGCCGGACCTGGGGTTGCGTGTCGTACATGTCCTCGACAGTCCGCGTCTTGTCGAGCAGTTCCGCAGTCTCTATTTCATTCCAGCGGAAGATGTGGGTCCGCTGCTTCAACGCCTCGCTGCATTCCGACAGCGCCAGGGCGAACAGTGATTCGAAGTGGTCTCCATAGTCCAAGGCAAGTGCCCGGGCCTTGGGCTCGGACATGTTCATGGCCATTTCGTTGAACTTCATCACCTCGTCGGCGATGAAAATCCCCAACTGGCCCGAGGTCTTGCCTTCGAGCTCTTCGAACAGCTGTCTGGCGATTCGAGGCGTGATGAGCTCCTTTGCCTTCCGATTGCAGCTGATGGCCACCAGCATGTTCTTCTGGTCCGCGTCGGCCAGCGAGTTGAAGAACAGCAGTTGGGGAAATGGGGCGCCTGGGGTTTCCATGGAGTCTCCTTGGGCGTCTGGGAGACGCGCCACGGATGCCGAGGTGAGGGGAGTATTGAGTATGTCTATTGGCTGATGGCGTGGATGACAAGTCTTCGAGCGTGTCATCCACTCAGTGCCGTACCCGCATGGGGATGTTTCTGCGGGGTGGGGTCCAGCTCAGCTCGTGCTTCGACCCGAAGCCAGTCGGGGCAGCAGGGCGATGAACGTCGTGCCCTGGCCGTCCTGGGACGTCACGTCGACGGTGCCCCCGTGGGACTCGACGATGTGCTTCACGATGAAGAGCCCCAGGCCGATGCTGCGCCCCGTGTTGCTGTCCGCCGTGCGGGCGCGCTGGAGCGGACGGAAGAGCCGCTCGCGGGCGTCGTCGGGAATGGGCGGTCCCTCGTTGTGGACGGACAGGACGACGCGCGGTGCTTCGCCTTGGACACGCACCGTCACGCGCGAGCTGGCGGGGCTGTATTGAAGCGCGTTGCCCACCAGGTTGCCCAGCACCTGGGCGATGCGGTCCGAATCCCACTCACCGAAGGCATCCCCGTCCGACTCCACGCGCAGCTCCCGCTCCGGGTGGCCCATCTGCAACTCCTCAATCACCTGCTGTGACAGCTCATGCAGGTCCACGGGCCGCCGGTGGATGGGCAGACCTCCGCCCAGGCGCACCTGGGTGAAGTCCAGCAGGTCATGCGTCATCCGCACCGCGCGCTCCGCCGAGGCCTGGATGCGCAGCACCGAGCGCAGGTTGCGCTCGCTCAGCTCCTCCCGCCGGGCCAGCACCGACGCTCCCAGCTGAATCGCGCTGAGCGGGTTTCGCAGGTCATGGCTGACGATGCCGATGAGCTGCTGCTCGAACTCCGCGCGCCGGCGCGTCTCGGCCTCCTGGCGCTTCTGCTCGGACAGCTCGTGCGCGATGACGGCCACGCCCACCGGCTGGCCCGTCCGGGCGTGGGTGAGGGTGGAGATGGCGTAGCGCACGGGCAGCCGCGCCCCCGTCCGGAGGTTTCGCGCCTGCAGCTCCCCCTCCCAGCGCCCCTTCGTCGCCACGCCGGGCAGGAGCGTGTCCTGGACGAAGGGACGGTCCTCCTCGGGGAAGTAGTCCAGCAGGGACGTGTGGCGCGCCGCTTCCTGTCCCGGGACGCCGAGCATCCGCTGGCCGGCCTCGTTGAGATACGTGATGCGGCCCTCGGTGTCCGCGATGCCAATCGCATCCGAGCTCTGCTCCACCACGACGGCCAGGGCCTTCCGCGCCTGCTCGACCTGGCGCTTCTCCTCGCGTGCCCTGGCCACGGCGAGGTTGCCCTCCACGCGCGCGAGCAGCTCCCGCGCGGAGAAGGGCTTCACCAGATAGTCATTGGCGCCCGCCTCCAGCCCCTCGACGGTGGCCTCCTCGCCCGCGCGGGCCGACAGCAGGATGACGGGGATGTCCGCCGTGACGGGCGAGGCCCGCAGCGCGCGCAGCAACCCGAAGCCATCCATCCCCGGCATCATCACGTCGCTGAGCACCAGGTCCGGCCGTCGGGCCCGCGCCTGCTCCAGCGCCTCATGCCCGTTGGCGGCCGTCTCCACCGCGTAGCGTCTACCCAGCAGGCGCTGGACGTAGTCGCGCATGTCCACGTTGTCATCCACCACGAGCACCGTCTCGCTGGCGTGGGACGTCCGGTCTTCACGGCGCGCAAGAGGGGGCGCCTCGTCGTCGGTGACCTCGATGGAGGCCGGAGCCTCCAGCCACGTCCGCGCTTCGCTCACGAAGGCCCGGAGGTGGGTGGTGTGACCTGGCTCCTGGGGCTTCAGGTGCCCGGCGGGCAGGTGCGCATGGCCCAGGGGCAGCCACACGGTGAAGGTGCTGCCATGTCCCTCCACGCTGCGCACGGCGAGCCTGCCCCCGTGCAGCTTCACCAGCTCCTGCACCAGCGCGAGCCCGATTCCGCTGCCCTCGTAGCTGCGCCCGTGCGCGCCCTGCACGCGGTGGAAGCGCTCGAAGATGCGCGGCAGCTCCGCTTCGGGGATGCCGGTGCCCGTGTCCGTCACCGACACCTCCACCCCGTCGTCCTTCGCCGCGCACGCGACGCGAATCTCCCCGGCCAGGGTGAACTTGAAGGCATTGGAGAGCAGGTTGAGGATGACCTTCTCCCACAGCTCGCGGTCCACCCAGACGGGCTCGGGGAGGGGCTCACACGACACGACGAGCCTCAGGCCGGCGCGCTCCACGGTGGAGCGGAAGGCGCTGGCCAGGTCCGCCGTGAGCGCGCCCAGGTTCGTGGGCGCGAAGGAGGCCCGCGTCCGGCCCGCCTCGATGCGCGAGAAGTCGAGCAGCGTGTTGACCAGCTTCAAGAGCCGCAGCCCGTTGCGGTGCACCGTCTCCTGGCGATGCCGCTGGCGCGGCCCCAGCGGCTCCTCGGCGTCGCGCAGGCCGTCCTCCACCGGGCCCAGCATCAACGTGAGCGGCGTGCGGAACTCGTGCGAGACATTGCTGAAGAAGGTCGTCTTGGCCCGGTCCAGCTCGGCCAGGGCCTCCGCGCGGCGGCGCTCCTCTTCACGGGCCCGCGCGGTGGTCACCGCCGTCGTCACGCCGCTGGCCACCAGCTCCAGGAAGCGGCGATAGGCCTCGTCCAGCGCCCGACGGGGGCTGATGCCCAACACCAGGAAGCCCAGGGGCAGGGCTTGTCCGGGACGGGGCATGGGCAGCACCACCACGGACGTGGTCGCCTCGGGCCAGGGGCCACCGGGCAGCGGCCCCAGGGACTCGGGGAGCTGCTCGAGCCGCAGCGACTCTCCGGTGTGTGCCACGCGGGCCAGGGGCCAGGTGTCCGGGCGGGGCTCCTCGTCCAGGAGGATTCGGGCGGGGGCCGCGCGGCTGTCCGACGGCAGGCCGCTGAGCGCCACGAGGCTCGCCGTGCGCTCCGCGTCATCGGTGAGATAGAGCAGCGCGAGCGGCACGTCGTTCAGGTTGCCCGCGAGCACGCGCGCCATCTCCCGGCACGTGAGCGCCGGCGTCGCTTGTCCCAGGGCCGCGGCGCTCAGCTCGGAGAGCGTGCGCAGCCTGCGCTCGTTGAGCACGCGCTCGGTGGTCTCGGTGAGCGCGGCGAAGATGCCGCCCACGCCGCCGGACTCGTCGCGGATGGGGCTGTGGCTGTAGGAGAAGTAGCACTCCTCCACGTAGCCGTTGCGGTCCAACGGCATCATCAAATCTTCCACGCGGATGGGCTCGCCGGTGGCCTGGATGCGCTCCCAGCCGGGGGCGAGCATGGTGTCCCACACCTCCGGCCAGGTGATGGAGGCCTCCTGTCCCAGCGCGGCGGGGTGCTTCGTCGCGCCGCAGATGGGACGGTAGGCGTCGTTGTACATCTGCACGTAGCGCGGGCCCCACGCCAGGTAGAGCGGGTAGTTGGACGCCAGGACGATTCCCACCGTGGTGCGCAGGGACTGCGGCCAGCGCTCCACCGGGCCCAGGGGCGTCTTCTCCCAGTCGATGCGTCGGAGCAACGCGCCGCACTCGCCGCCGCCGCGCAGCACCTCCTCCACGGCTCGGGGGCCCCTCATCGCGCCAGTCCTCCCGCGGCGCTCTCACCCGACACCCGGCAGGGCAGGTGCACCGTGAAGGTGGCGCCCTGGCCCGGCGCGCTGCGCACGTCGATGGTGCCCCCCATGGCCCGGACGTTCTGCCGGGTGACGTACAGGCCCAGGCCCAGGCCGCCGTAGTGGCGTTCGGAGACGGCGCGCTCGAACTTCTCGAAGATGCGGTCCATGGCCTCCGCAGGGATGCCGATGCCTTCGTCCCGGATGCTGAACCAGGCGTGCTCCGCGGTGCGTCCGGTCCGCAGGTGGACGGGGTGGCCCTCGCCGTACTTGAGGGCGTTGGCGAGCAGGTTCGACACGGCCTGCTCCAGCCGCGCGCGGTCCCACTGGCCCACCACTTCGCCCAGCTCCGTGTGGATGGGGGTGCTGGTGCGCTGGGATTCGGCGTCGAAGCGCAGGGCCACCTCGTGGAGCAGCGCGCCCAGGTCCACCGGCTCCGGCTCCAGGCGCAGCTGGCCTCCGCTGATGAGCGTGACGTCGAGCAGCTCGCCCACCAGCGTCGACAGGCGCTTCACCTGTCGCTGCATGACCTCCAGGTCCGCGGGCAGCCGCTCCAGCAGCTGCGGGCCGCGGCCTTCCTGGGCCACCCGGGCCAGCGTCTGGAGCTTCAGGTGGAGCGGCGTCAGGGGCGTCTTGAGCTCGTGGCTGGCCACGGCGAGGAACTCGTCGCGAATCCGGATGGCCTCGTCCATGGCGACCAGCAGTCGCTCTCTTTCCTGTTCGACCTGTTTGCGGTCGGAGATGTCGATGACCGAGCCGATGTAGCCCAGGAACTCGCCCGCCGGTCCGAAGCGGGGGCTGGCCGAGTCGATGGCCCAGCGGTACCGACCGTCCTTGTGTCGCAGCCGGTAGTCGAGCTGGAAGGGGAGGTGGTCGGCGTTGGCGGCGAGGAAGACGGTGCCCGCGCGCTCGGCGTCGTCCGGATGCACGGCGCCGAGCCAGCCGAAGCCCAGGCTCTCGGCCTCCGTCTGCCCGGTGAACTCGTACCAGCTGCGGCTGAGATACAGAGAGCGGCCGGTGACGTCCGTCACCCAGAGCATGACGGGGGCGTGGTCCGCCATGTTCCGGAAGCGGGCCTCGCTCTCCTGGAGGGCGCGTTGGGACGCCTTCTGGGCGGTGACGTCCCGCATGGTGACGAAGACCCGGTCGCTGTGCTCCGGCGAGGGCCGGGTCAGGGTGAGCATGACGTCGACGTGGCGGCCTCGCAGCGTCTTGAGCACGGTCTCCAGCTCCAGGCGCGTGCCGCCTTCCCAGAACATGACGAGCTCGTCGGTGAATGCCGCGGCCGTCTCCGGGAGGAAGATGCGGGAGAGGGACAGGCTGCCCATCACCTCGTCACGGCCGCGCGCCTCGAGCAGGCGGGCGGTGGCCTCGTTCACGTCCAGGACCTCCACCCAGCCCGCGGCCTCCATCACGAAGCCGGGATGCTCCGCGAGCCAGGCGCGCAGGTCCGTGACGCCCGATGCGCGCAGGGCGTCGAGCGCATTCGTCACGGCGGTGAAGTCCTCCACCCAGAGGGAGACATCCACTGCGTCGAAGAGCTCCGCGTCCCGTGTGCCCCTGGCTGTTCCAGCCCCACCCAAATGTGCCTCCTCGGTACCCCGCTCGCGTGGCCCTGGGTTATCAGCCCGGCCGGGTCGGCCGTGTCACAAAGATTCTGGAGTCGCCAGGAGTCAACGAACAGGCATCTTCCGGGCGTCCACCGCTCGGACGCCTCCTCGGTGGGCCGGCGCCGGACGCCCGCCCGGACGCCCGGGGGGCCGGGCCTGGCTCCGCGTGGCGCGGAGGCGCACGGGCGATGCCATGCGCGTGCGCTCCCGTGTCCGGGACGCGGTGGGGTGACTTGTCATTGATAGGGATTGGAGGACGAGGCCGGAGAGGGCAGGGGCCTGACCCGCCGCTGGTTTCGGGTGACCCCCGTGGCGCGAGGCACTAAGAGGGGCCTCCATGTCCCGTCCCTGGGCGACATACGCGCTGCTCTTCCTGGGCTTCTTCGCGGTGCTGGCGGCGTTCCCCGTCTACACCCCCTTCGATTCCAAGCTGACGCTCCCCACCACGCTGTCGCTCCTGCGCGAGGGGAACATCGCCCTGGACGAATACGCGCCCACCTTCCAGGTGCACCAGAACGGCCTCTTCGAGCGCGACGGCCACTACTACAACTACTTCCCCCTGGGTCCCTCGCTCGTCGCCGTGCCCATGGTGGCGATGGTGGATGGCTTCGTGCGGCTCGTCACCCCCGTGGGCGGCCTCCACCCGTCACTGGGCAGGTCCCTGGCCCACTGGCGCCACCTCCACGACACCACCGGCCTGGTGGACCTGAACGCGTGGAACGAGCCGCAGCGCTACTTCGCCTCCGCGGTCACGGCCCTGGCGGGTGTCGCCATGTTCGTGCTCGGCATGTCGCTGAAGCTGTCCCGCCGTCGCGCGCTCCTGCTCGCCGCCGTCTTCGTCTTCTGCACGCCGCTGCTCTCCACCGCCAGCCGCGCCTTGTGGCAACACGGCCCCTCGCTCCTGTTCCTCACCCTGACGCTCGTCTGCCTCGTGCGCGCACGGGACAATCCCGCCGTCGTCGGCTGGGCGGGCCTCCCGCTGGCGCTCGCCTACGTGATGAGGCCGACCAACGGGCTGTCCGTGCTGCTCTTGTCGCTCTACGTCGTGTGGACCTACCCGCGTCAGGCCTGGAGGTTCTTCGCGAGCGCGCTCCTGGTGGCCATCCCCTGGGTGGCGGTGAACCAGGTCCACTACGGCTCCGTGCTCGCGCCCTACTACGAGCCGCAGCGCCTGGAGTGGTCCTCCTCGCGCGTGGCCGAGGCCCTGGCCGGCAACCTCGTGTCCCCCGGCCGCGGGTTGTTCGTCTTCACCCCCGTGCTGCTCTTGAGCGCCTGGGGCCTGTGGCTGGACGTGCGCGCCCGGACCTTCACCCGCCTGCACGCCGTGCTGCTCGCGGTGGTGGCGCTGCACTGGTTCTCCATCTCCACCTTCCCGCACTGGTGGGGAGGGCACTCGTATGGCCCGCGCTTCTTCACGGACATGGTGCCCTACCTCGTCTTCTTCCTCGTCCCCGTGGTGCGCTCGCTCCAGTGGAAGGGCCCCGAGGCCCGGCGCGGACTGACGGCCACCTTCGCGGTGCTGGCCACGCTGAGCCTGCTCATCCACATCCATGGCGCCAGCTCGCGCGCCGTGTATCGCTGGAACAGCCTGCCGCTCGACGTGGACGAGCACCCGGAGCGACTCTGGGATTGGACCGACCCCCAGTTCCTCGGCCGCCGCTGAGACACGGGGCCTCCGTGCCCTGGTTGGCTGGGGGGCGCTGTCCTATCCTCGCGCGGTGCATCCCCGGTGCACCGCACCCTGTCCCAGGAGCCCCGCCCGTGCCGACGTCCGCCCCGCCCCGTCGAGAGCCACCCCAGGGCCCGTGGGCGCGCTTCCTGGACTTCATGGAGCTGACCTCCCCCGAGGGGAAGTGGGGGTGGGGCCTGGTGCTCGGCCTGCTCGTCATCGGCTTCTGGCCGCTGGCGCTGCTGGGGGTCCTGGACGTGAGCGGGACGCCGCGCAAGGTGCTCGTCGCGCTGGGGCCCGCGTCCATCTGTCTGGGATTGGCCCTGCTCGTGCTGGTGTGCGGCTACCGGTATGGCGAGTCGCTGCGCATGTCGCGCGGCAAGACCTGGGGCCTGGCCGCGCTGTTCGTGGGGCTGGGCCTGGCGGGGGCCGCGGGCCTGTGGTTCAGCGAGAGCTGAGCCCCGAGGGGGCGCTCAGCCCGCCTGGTCCGCGCCCTCGAAGGTGACCTTCGCGCGGTTCATCACGTACTCCACCGCGAGCAGGTACCAGCCCATCTCCGCCAGCCGCTTCGTCGTCTCCGGAGACTCGCGCAGGGCGGCGTGGGCATCCGCGGCGGTGAGCCCGAAGGGCTCCATCTGGAGGGCCACCAGCTGCTCGAGCTTCTCCGGCGTCAGCTGGAGCTTGTGCTCCTCGGTGACGGCCTTCAGCACGATGCCGATGTGCAGCCGCCGCTCGACGTCCGCGCGCGTGGTGTCGTCCGTGAGCCAGCCCTCCAGCGCCTCACGCTGCTCGTCCACGTCGAACTGGTGGTCGACCAGGCCCTGGCCCTCGGCCTGGACCCAGCGGCGGCGCAGCTCCTCGTCCACCAGCGCGCGCGGCAGCTCCACCGGGGCGCGCTGGATGAGCTCGTCCAGCACCAGGTCCCGCGCCTGCACCCAGAGCTCGGCGGCTCCCTGGTCCTCCAGCTCCTCGCGCAGGTGGTTCATCACCTCGTCCAGCGTGGCGCCCATCCCCAGCTTCGCGAGGAACTCCGGGTCGCTGTCCGGCAGCGGCGTCACCTCGTGCGCTCCCAGCACGTCCACCAGGAATCGCGCGGGCTTTCCCCGCAGCGACTCCACCGGGTAGGTGTCCGGAAGCTCCAGCGCGACCTGCAGGGACTCGCCCACCTTGCCGCCCTCGGCCAGCGACTCGCTGAGCCCGGGCAGCATCTCGATGGGCGCCAGCTCCGTCGTCAGGCCGAAGCGCGAGGAGAAGGGGATGAGCCGGCCATCGCAGTAGCCCACGATGTTGAGCTTCACCTCGTCGCCCAGGGCCAGCGGCTCACCCGCCTGCCGCTCGCGCGAGGGGGACACGGCGCGGTGCTTCTCGTGGAAGGCGCGCAGCAGGTCCTCCTCCGTCAGGTCCGGCGGCGTGGGGACCAGCACGGAGATGCCCTCCAGGGAGGGCGCGCTCACGGTGGGCAGCTCCAGCGCCTTGGCGGACACGAGGCTGACCACCGGGCTCATCTTGAGGAGCCGCTCGACGCCCTGACCTGCTCCTTGAGACCCTTGCTTGCTGCTCACGAATGCTCCCGGGAGATAGGCCTGCCAGCGTCCGCGCCAATGGGGGGAAAAGCGACGGCTCGGCATGGACCAGGGCATAGTCCAGCCGAGCCGCTCTGACAAACCCCGCGATGGGGTCGCTGCTCTAGAAGAAGGCGCCCACGATGCTGGACACCGTGGAGACCGCGGCGCCCACCTGGCTGACGATGGGGATGTTGGTGGCGGCGGCGATGGAGCCCACCGCGGTGATGACCGACGTCACCTTCTTGCCGGTGCTCGCGTTCTTGTCCATCAGCGTCGCGCCCGCGTTGGCCACGTCGACCGCGGCGATGGCCACGTTGACGCCCGGGGCGAAGCGGCCCAGCGTCTTGGCGGCGGTGCCGGCGGCGGCCTTCGCGCCCTGCTTGAGCGCGGCCTCACCGACCTCGGAGCCCGCCGTCTTCAGCAGCGCCTTGGCGGCCGTGCGCGGACCGGTGCCCAGGCCCTGGGCCAGGGTGCTGGTCGCCTTCGCCGTCTCGGAGGCGGCGGCCTTGACGGCCCGGCTGACGCCCTTGGCCGTGCCACCCTCGAACAGGCTGGTGGTGGCCGCGTTCTTGACGGCCTTGAGCACGTCGTCGCTGGCGTTGGGGAGCGTCTTCTTGAACGCGTCGACGGCCTTCTTGCCCGCCTCCAGCTTCTCCTTGAAGACGGTGCCGCCGAGCACGCCGCCCATCACCTTGCCGCCCAGGATTCCGCCCGTCGCGGCCGTGATGCCCGCCTTGGTCGCGTCCAGCGAGGAGCGCGTGGCGGCGAGGATGTCGTCCTTGCTGCCGGTGCGGATGGCCTGGCGGATGTCCTTGATGGCCGTGGCGCCCGACATCACCGCGCCGGGGATGCCCGCGTAGCGCGCGGCGGCCTTCATGCCGGCGCCCAGCTTCGTCAGGCCCTTGAACTCACCCGCCTTGTAGGTGGGGTTGCTGACGAAATCGAGGTTCTTGCCCGTCAGCAGGCCCTCGGCGCCGTTCTTGATGTTCTTGATCTGCTGGAAGGCGTCCTTGCCGTACCCGAAGGCCTTCGCGCTCTGGGTGGCGACCGCCGTGGCGCCCTTGATGAGCTCCTTGTTGTCCTCAACGGTCTTCTTGACGTCCTGCACCGTCTTCTGGACGTTCGTGCGGACGGTGTTGATGGTCTTCCGGATGTCGAAACCCATGGTGGGGCCTCACGAATTCAAAAAAGAAGGAACTTGCCGGGATTATCGCGATCAGCCCGCGGGAGTTGCGTCGGGGTCGGTCCGAAAACCATATTGAACGGATGGTTTTTTATCCTGACTCCGTGTAAAAGCCGGAACTCCACAATCACCCTCATTGAGCACGTGTCCTGGCGCCCCCCGGCCCGGGCCGCGGCAGGGAGCGGTATGCGCAAGCTGTCCATGGTGGGCGTCATGTTGTGCGGAGCATGGGTCTCGGGCTGCGATGGCGGGCTCCAGGAGCCCATGTCCCAGCCTCCTTTGGGGGGCGCTGGTGGCACCGCGGCCTCCGTCTCTTCCAACCGCCAGGCGGTGGTCTCCCCCGCGCTCGAGGCGGCGCTCGCCTGTGTCGAGGGGTACGTCGCGGCGGGGACGTGTGATTGGGCGCACTGGAGCGAGATGTGGGAGACGTGCAGGACGTACGAGCACGCGGAGCTCGAGGACGGCCTGTTCCTGGAGGAGGTCCAGTCGGACGCCTGCACGGCGGACAACTGGGCCGCGCTGCGCGCGAAACTGCTCGCCCCGCGTCTGGCGCCCGTGGTCCTGCGCGACGACTGTCACGGCGACTCGACCATCCTCCAGGAGTCCTCGGCCAACGGTTGTTACGCGCTCCCCGCCGGGGCGGGGGCCTCGTACGTCGACGTGGCCATCGGCAAGGAGGTGACGCTGCATGCCGGGGCGGACTGCTCCGGGGACTCGGTCACCGTCGAGACCAGCGCCAACCTCTGTGAGACCTCGTTCGCGAGCGGCGCGAGCGCGAACGACGGCGTGCGCTCGTACCGGGTCCAGGACGTGGAGGCCCCCGCCTCGCCCTACCGGTACACCTGCTCCGCGTCGGAGCCGGCGTGCGTCGAGAACCACAACAAGCGGCTGGGCGCCATCAACAAGAAGCACACCGTCAAGGTCGTCCGTGTGACCTACGCGGGGCGGAGCACCCCCTCGCTGTCCGACATCCGCAACAACGTCCGCGACCTCTACTCGTTCTTCGGCGTCGCCTCGGGCGGGCAGGTGGGGCTGGAAATCACCGCGTCGCAGACGGTGGAGGTGACGAGCGCGAACTGCTCGAAGGCGAAGAACCAGGCGGTCCAGAAGGCCCGCTCGAACGCGTTCCTGACCGTGTACTCGATGCCCAGCGGCATGTGCTCCGTCTCGAACGCGGGCTCCAACCGCGTCTTCCTCAAGGGGGGCCTGTTCCGTGACTATGCCCACGAGGTCGGCCACGTGCTGGGGCTGGCGCACGGCAACACCCGCAACCCGACGACGGGTGAGGTCGACCACTACGGTGACTCGAGCACGTACATGGGCAGCAACGGCTCGGACAACTACAACCTCCCGCAGCTGCACTGGCTGGGGTGGACGAAGAAGGAGGACCTGGTCCAGGTGAACTCCGTCGTCGACAACGGGGGTACCATCGACATCACGCTCCGGCCGGTGGGGCGCAACGCCGAGAGCAGCAACCCCCACCCGCTGGGGGCCGTCTGGGACATCCCCGGCACGGACCAGCGTTTGTTCATCGCCGTGCCGAAGCCGCGCCTCAATGGTTCGAATCAAATCGAGGGCGGCACGGTGTTCGTCTATCGCGCACCCAAGTGCGTGGGCTGCACGGGCATGGCCATGGGGACCATGGTGATGGCGCGGTTCGGCGCCGAGTCCGTCAACGAGCACGAGGTGCAAGGCCTGTTCATCCGGCCGGTGCCTCCCAATGATGACTACGTCGTCATCCGCGAGGACGGCAAGAACATCAAGGTGTTCAACTCCGTCACGCTGCGCATCCGCAGGTAGCCGAGGGGGCGCGGCCGGGACGGGGGCGTCTGGTTCGTCCCTCCGTCCTGGCCGTTCTCGGGAACAAAGTCGTTCCGGTCCGTGTCGATATGTACGAACGTACACATGCGGGAGCTGTCCCGTGTGGGGGGCTCGTTCGAACCTTCGATTCACGCTCCGGGGCGCTCACGTCGAGGCCCTGCCGTGGCAGGAGTCTCCGTGGTGAAGCGCCGCAGTGACCCGGCCCGACGCGACCGCATCATCGACGCGGCGCTGGAGGTCATCGCCGAGGGAGGGGTGGCGGGGACGTCACACCGGCGTGTCGCCGAGCGGGCGGACGTGCCGCTGGGGTCGATGACCTACCACTTCACCAGCATGGATGAGCTGCTTCGCGAGGCCTTCACCCGCTTCGCCGAGCGGGTCAGCGAGCGCTTCGCGGCGCGGCTGTCGGCGGTGGAAGACCGCGAGCAGCTGGCGGCGGCCATCGTCGAGCTGGTGCACGAGGACCTGGTGGCGGGGCCGGATGACCTGGTGCTCACGCTCGAGCTGTACACCCTCGCGGCCCGGAAGCCCGCCTTCAGGCAGATCACCCACGACTGGATGCGCCGCAGCCGCGCGGTGCTCGAGCGCCACGTCGACTCGCGGACGGCCCACAAGCTCGATGCGCTGATCGAAGGGCTGTTCATCCACGTCAGCCTCGACGCCACACCGCATGGCCGCGACGTCACTCGCGACGCCGTGCTCCGATTCCTCTCCCCCTAGAGCCGCCTCATGAACTCCTCCCTCCCTCCGTCGGTGCCTCGGGCGCACCGCGCGGCCCGCGCCGCCGTGGCGGTGCTGTTCCTCACCAACGGCGCCATCCTGGCCAACCTGCTGCCGCGCTATCCGCAAATCAAAGCGGACCTGGGGCTCACCAATGCGCAGTACGGGCTCGCCATCGCGTCCTTCCCCTTCGGGGCGTTGATGGCGGGGCTCGCCGCGGGAGCCATCATCCGTCGCTTCCGCTCGTCCCGGGTCGCTGTCGCCGGCACGGTGCTCACGGGGCTGGGCCTGCTGCTCGCGGGCCTCGCGCCCTCGTGGGCCGCGCTCGCCGTGACGTTGTTCCTGGCGGGCAGCATGGACGCCATCACCGACGTGGCGCAGAACGCGCATGGCCTCCGGGTGCAGCGCCTCTATGGCCGCTCCATCCTCAATTCGTTCCACGCGCTGTGGAGCGTGGGCGCGGTGGTGGGCGGGCTCATGGGCGGGCTGGCGGCGGGGCTCGCTGTTCCACGGGGCCTCCACCTGGGGCTCTCCGCGCTGCTCTTCTCCGGCGTCTCGCTGACGGCCTTGCGCTTCCTGTTGCCCGGGCCCGAGCCCACCGAAGCCTCCGGGGCCGCCGCGCATGCGGAGGGGGCTTCCGTGAAGCGGGGAGCGGGGCGACTGCGGCTCGTGTTCTCGATGGCGGCGCTGGTCCTGATTGCCAGCAGTGGCGTGCTCGTGGAGGACGCGGGGATGACGTGGGCGGCGGTCTATCTCTCGGGCACGCTCGGGGCGAGCGTGGCGGTGGCTTCGTTCGGCTACGTGGCGCTCGTGGGGGCGCAGTTCATCGGGCGGCTGTTCGGGGACCGGCTCGTCGACCGGTTCGGACAGCGGGCCGTGGCGCGGACGGGCGGCGCGCTCGCGGCGCTGGGGATGGGGGGCGCGCTGTTGTTCCCCTCGGTGCCCGCCACCATCGTGGGCTTCGCGTTCGCGGGCTTCGGTGTGGCCACGCTGGTGCCCGCGGCGATGCACGGCGCGGACGAGCTGCCCGGGTTGCGGCCCGGCACGGGCTTGACGGTGGTGAGCTGGTTGATGCGATTGGGGTTCCTGCTGTCGCCCCCCGTGGTGGGGCTCATCGCCGACGCGGTGGGGCTGCGCCTGGGGTTGCTCGTGGTGCCGCTCGCCGGAGGGCTCGTGATGGCGCTGGCGGGTGTGCTGTCGGCCAGGCGCGTGACAGCGCCGCGGGGCGGAGGCTGAGCCGCGGGCCCGCATGAGGGAGCGGCCCACTCGGTGGAACGCAAGGCAGGACCCGGGGTGTCTGAAGGCGACGCCCCTGGAGGCCTCGTGTGCTGACCTTCGTGATGCTGACCCTGCTGGCCGCGCCTCCCGTGGAGGTCGAGGTCTTCGTCCCGCTGTGTGACAACGCGTTGATCGAGTGTGGCCGGGCTGCCGCCGGGGCTCCGCGCGCGCTGGAGACGAACCTCTACTGGGGCGCGATGTACGGCGCGGAGCGGTACCTGTCCCGGGCTCCTGGCTTCAAGGTGATGAGCCGCGAGCCGGGGCCCGAGGGGAGCGTGGTGCTGCGTGAGCTCATCCTCGAGCGGACCCCCGCGAAGGGGGAGCGACCCGTGCGGCTGAAGCTGCTGGCCTACGCAGGCGACGCCATCGACACGGCGCTGGAGGACTTCCTGCGCGCGGCGGCGGGCGCCAGTCGCGCCGACCTGCTGGTGTGGGCCGGGCATGACCGGCTCATGGACCGCGAGCCTCCCCAGGTGAAGGTGCCACCGGGCGCCACGCCCCGGCCCGTGGTCGTCCTGGCCTGCATGAGCGAGCAGTACTTCGGCCCGGTGTTGAAGGCGCTGGGCTCGACTCCCATCGCGCTCACGCGGACGTTGATGGCGCCCGAGGCCTATCTGCTGGAGGCGCTGGCCAGCACCGTGGCGCGGCATGGGCCCACGGAGCCCACCGCCCTGCGCACGGCGCTCGTGGAGGCGTATGCGCGGTATCAGCGCATCTCGCCGCGTTCCGCGGGCTCCGTCTTCTCGAAGCCGCCCCCGACGAAGGCCGCGAGGTCTCCCTGTCCCAAGGGCGCCACGTTGAACGCTTCGTGTGCGGGAAGGCCGGTCACGCCGGTGGAGTGACTCGCTGGCGCCGTGCACGCGGTCATCCAGGAGTCTCGACTCCCGATGGACCGAGGGGCGCTTCAGCGAGCCACCTCCGGCTCGCTCCTCACCGGGCGCGCTCGACTCCGGCGGGCGGGCGGAGAACTCCCAACCGGGCAGGGCCCGGAGGCGCTCATCAGCGAGCCACCCCCGGGCCACGGCGCATCGGGCCGCTGTGACGACTACGGACTGGTGGAGAAGCTCCCCGCCCAGGCCCCGTAGGACAACGTGGTGATGCCGTTGCGGGTGCTGGCCGTGTAGCTGCTCTGCCCGGGTCGGATGGTGACCGTCATCGTGCCGCCGCTGGAGGCAATCGCCCCCGCGTGCACGCCGGCCGCGCAGGCGTTCGAGTCATCCGTGTAGATGTCCGTGCCCCACACCGTCCCGCTGCTCGTGGCGGGGCAGCTGCAGCGGATCTGCGTCCCGTTCTGCCCGCGGTAGGACGTGAAGTCGTAGGTGGAGCAGGCCTGCACCGGCGTCGTGTTCGTGAACGTGAAGCTCCCCGGCCAGGCGCCGTAGGAGAGCGTGGTGATGCCATTGCGGGTGCTGGCCGCGTAGCTGCCCTGGCCCGGCTGGATGACGACCGTCACCGTGCCGCCGCTGGAGGCAATCGCCCCCGCGTGCACCGCGGCCGCGCAGGCGTTCGAGTCGTCCGTGTAGATGTCCGTGCCCCACACCGTCCCGCTGCTGGTGGCGGGGCAGCTGCAGCGGATCTGCGTCCCGTTCTGCCCGCGGTAGGACGTGAAGCTGTAGGTGGAGCAGGCCGCGACGCCGCCGGTGCCGTAGAGGGCGTCCAGCGCGGTGAGGTCGGAGCTGGTCCACTCGCCCGTCTCCGTCGAGCGGAAGCAGGAGTTCATGACGGAGCCGCCCACGGTGGCCGTGGTCGGCGTGCCCGGGATGTGGATGGCGCCCACGCCCGCGTCGCCCTCGTCACCGCCTGCGCCGCAGCTGATGCTGCGGTTGTAGTAGTCCGAGTGGCGGAAGCCGATGGCATGCCCCAGCTCGTGCGT
Source organism: Myxococcus sp. AS-1-15 (assembly GCF_020037055.1). Taxonomy (NCBI): domain Bacteria; kingdom Pseudomonadati; phylum Myxococcota; class Myxococcia; order Myxococcales; family Myxococcaceae; genus Myxococcus; species Myxococcus sp. AS-1-15. Next base: position 76,565 of record NZ_JAIQDF010000018.1, read on the forward strand.
GATGACGTGCTCGTTCACGTCCGCGCTGTAGGCCTGCAGGCCGGTGCCGATGTTGATGATTCCATAGGGCAGGCCCCCCGAGGGGAAGCCCGCCGAGCCGCCCGTGCCCGTCGTCGTCTGCGCGGTGATGTTCGCCGTGCAGCCGGTGCTCGGTCCGCGCGCGAAGGTGAGGCGCAGCCCCCGCTCGTTGTAGTTGGCGATGGCCAGGTCCAGGCCCTGGCTCAGCATGCTGTAGGTGTTGAAATCGGGCGTGGGGTTGACGCAGATCTTCGTCACGCCCGTGCCCACCTGGTTCGTCGTGCGGTACTGCTCCGAGCTCTCGTCCAGGGACTGGAGCATCTCCCGGGAGGCCTCCAGCGTGACGTGCGCGTCACGACCGACGTACACCTTGCCGTCGGCGATGAGGAGGTCGTCGACGCGGAAGCCGGCCTCCACCAGGTTGGAGACGATCTCCTCGTTCTCCATCTCCGGGTCGACACCGCAGCCGACCCACAACGCACCACAGCTGACAGCGAGGACTGCTGCCTTCTTGAACATGGGGCCCTCTCATCTCTGACCGCGGGGAGCGCGCCGCCGGCCTGGAGTCCCATGCCACCGGGCGACGCTCCGGGAGCATCTCTCCGGCATAAACAGTAAATAGCTGTAAAAATTGATTAAGTTGAATATTGGATTCTCGGGGAGGTGCGAGGGATTGCTAGAGTCGAGACATGCGTCCGAGCGTGCGGTGGTCCCGGGGAAGCGTGTCGCGAGTGCTGGTCTGGTTCGTCAGTCTCCTCGTCGTGCTCATCGTCGTGGCCCTGGTCGCGTTCGACCTGTTCATGCGCTCGCGATACGAGCCCACGCTGGACGCGCAGCGGCAGGACGTCGTCGCGCACCTGGACCTGTTCTGCCGGGAGCAGGAGAAGCTCGCCGCCGACCCGTGGTTCCGCGAGCCACGCCCTGACGGGGACGCGGGCCCCGTGCTCAACGCCTGGGTGCACTGGGAGAGCCCGGGCCCCGCGATGCCCGCGGACTCACCGCTCCAGCTTCCCGCGCACCTCAAGGAGAAGAAGACGCTGGAGGAGTGGTTCGCCGCGGACCCGGACCTGTCCTCGCTGCGCTTCGAGTGGATGCGCGAGCTCCAGCGCTTCGACCGGTGGGACCTCGCGCGCAACCTCCCGTTCCGGCATGAGGAGCCGTACAACATGATGACGGCCCCGGTGCCCCACTTCATCGCGCTGTTGGAGTGGTCCAAGCTCCGGCTCCTCCACGGCGTGAAGACAGGGCAGCCCCTGGAGGCCGCCCGGGACGTGCGCCACCTGGCGTGGCTGTCGTATCGGACGGACACCCTCATCGGCGCGATGATTGGCAACGCCCTGCTGGGGCAGGAGCGCCAGGCGCACGCGTTGATGAAGCAGCCTCCCGCCGAGTGGACCCCGATGAGCCAGGCGCAGGGCGACCGCATGCGCGCCGTGTTCTGGGCGAGCACGTCGTTCTCCAGCATCGTCGCGCCCGTGGACGTGGCCCGCAGGGCCCGAAGCTGCGGCTCGGCCATCACCCGCTGCACGGGACTGGTCGAGGCCAGCAACTCGGCGAGATACCTCCAGCCCATCGCCGAGCCGTCGTATCGCGCGGCCTACGCGGAGCTCCAGCAGGAGCTGGCCACGCCCTGTCCCACCTCCATGCTGACGATGCTCTGGGAGCGCGGCGTCACCATCGACGACCGCCAGTCCACCGGCGGCGCCATGCCCGAGCAGCCGACGTGGATGCGCGGCCTGCCCCGGCGGCATGCCAGCAAGTACATCGCCGGAACCCTGCTCGCCATCGGCGGGCCGAACATCGACCTGCTCAAGAAGCTGCCCCAGGCGCCCGCCGCGCCGGGCTCCGCCGAAACCCAGCCCTGAGCCGCGTGGGGCTCCAAGGTGGGGCGGACACAATCCATGACGTCCCCGCGCGGTGACCTCGCGGTGTCTGGCTTCTCCGAGGAGGGGCCGATGCCAGGGGTGGGGGCGCACGCGCGGGTTGGGTCGACCTGGGTGGTGTCTGATGTGTCATTGATGTCACCTCGAGTGCTCGCCGAACCGTGACATTCTCAGGGAGGTTGAAACGCGTGTGTCTCTCCGCGCTACAAATTCCACCCTCGTGAAAGGCCATTTGTCCGAGGGGAGGAAATGAACGGAGGGATTGATCTGCCTGAACAATCTCGTCTACCTTGTAATCGAGGGGAGGGCCCGTGCGCTTGCGACAAGGCATTGGCCCGGCGCTCGCCGAGCGCATCCATTGGGGACGTCAGAGGGTATTCATGGAGGAGCGCCTTTTTCGGCCGATTGCCATTGTCGGCATCGGTGCCGTATTCCCAAAGGCATCCAATCCCCAGGCGTTCTGGGAGCGGGTGCTGACGGGGCCCACGGCCATTCGGGAGCTGACCGGGCGTGAGCTGCGGTTGGACGGGTACTACGCGGCGGACCGCACGGCCGCGGACCGCACCTATTGCAGGCACGCCGCGCCGTTGGACGAGCTGACGCTCGACTATCGGAAGTACCGCATCCCTCCGAAGGTCGCGCAGGACATGCACCGCACGCAGCTCGCGTTCCTGGAGGCGACGGCGCAGGCGCTCGAGGATGCGCGGGGCGTGATGGACACGGTGGCTCCCGAGCGCGTCGGCTTCACCCTGGGCTCCCTGGGCGGAGGGCTTCGTCCGGACACGCGCGTGCGCACCCGCTTGCTGGACATGCGGGAGTGTCTCTCCCGGGCCCTCGCCGAGGCGGCGCTCCCGGCGTCCCTGGCCTCCGAGCTGCTCGAGGCCACGTCCCAGCAGGTCGAGCGCGAGCTGGCGGGCATCACCGAGGACGAGGCCATCGCCTCCTTCAGCAGCGTCTGGGTGGGGCGGGCCGCCAAGCTCTTCAACCTCCGGGGGCCTCACGCGACGGTCGACGCGGGCTACGCCTCCGCGCTGGCCGCCATCCAGACCGCGTGCGACCAGCTCAACGCGGGCGACTGCGACGTCGCGCTCGCGGCGGGCTGCAGCCAGCTGCTCACCCCGCATGACCTCATCGCGTTCAGCAAGCTGGGAGGGCTGTCCGACTCCACGCTGGCTCCGTTCGACCGCCGCGCCAACGGGACGCTCCTGGGGGAGGGCGTGGGGGTCTTCGCGCTCCGGCGCCTGGATGACGCGCTCGCGCGCGGCGAGAAGGTCTACGCGGTGCTGCGCGGCCTCGGCGCGGCCTCGGATGGCAAGGGCAAGTCGCTGATGGCGCCCAACTCGCGGGGCCAGGTGCTCGCGATGCGCCGGGCCTACGCGCAGGCCGGCTATGCGCCCCAGGACGTCCAATACGTGGAGTGCCACGCCACGGGCACCAACCTGGGCGACCTCACGGAGTTCCAGAGCCTCCAGGAGGTGTTCGGCGCAAGCGCTCCGCGGGGCGCCATCCGACTGGGCGGCGTGAAGGAGCTGACCGGCCACCTGCAGGCGGCCTCGGGCGCGGCGGGGCTCATGAAGACGGCCCTGGCGCTGCACCACAAGTTCCTGCCGCCGCAGCACTCGTTCCGGGAGGCCGCGGAGGGCATCGACCTTTCGCGCTCCGCCTTCCACATCTCCAACCAGGGGCGGCCGTGGCCGGAGGTCCAGGAGGGGCCGCGTCGTGCCTCGGTCAGCGCGTTCAGCTTCGGCGGCATCAACTACCACCTGACCCTGGAGGAGTTCTCGCCCGCGTACCACCAGGCGCTGGCGCGCACGCTCCGGGCGCCGCAGGTGGCCGAGCCCATCGCCATCGTCGGCCTGGGCGGCGTCTTCCCGCAGGCGGAGAATCCCGCCGCGTTCTGGGAGAACCTGCTCCAGAAGCGCTGCGCCATCGGTGAGATTCCGGACGAGCGCGCGCCCATCGACCGCTACCTGGACCCCACGCGGCAGAGCAAGGTGCGGCCCTACACCAACCTCGCCGGCTACATCGTCGACGGCGCCTGGCCCCAGGCGCGCATCCGCGTGCCGCCCAAGATGTCCTCGCAGATCGACCGGGGACACAGCTGGACGATGAAGGCCGCGCTCCAGGCGCTCGAGGACGCCGGGGCGACGCGGCAGCAGGTCGACCCGTCGCGCGTGGGCGTGGTGATGGGCTACCTGCCGCCGCTCGAGCGGGAGTTCCAGACCCAGGCCCGCGTGTACTACGCCGAGTTCGACGCGCGCCTGGCCGAGCAGCTGGAGCGCCACGGGGTCGACGCGGCCACGGCCACGAAGCTCCGCGCGTCCGCCGAGGCGCGCTACAAGAGCGAGCTGCCGCCCATCACCGAGGACACGCTGCTCGGGTACCTGGGCAGCCTGGCCGTGGGACGCGTCGCGCACCACCTGGACTTCCAGGGGCCGATGCTCATGGTGGAGTCCGCATGTGCCTCCAGCCTCGCGGCGCTCGACATCGCGATGAACCAGCTGCGCACCCGGCAGTGCGACCTGGTGCTGGTGGGGGGGATGTACGCGTCGCTCGGCGTGGATGCGCTGAGCCAGTGCTGCTCCTTCGGCGGTCTGTCGCAGAAGGGCTCGTTCCCGTTCGACGCCAGGGCGGACGGCTACATCACGAGCGAGGGCGCGGCGCTCATCGCCGTGAAGCGCCTGTCGGACGCGGAAGGAGCGGGGGACCGCATCTACGCCGTGGTGCGCTCGGTGGCCGGGGCCACGGACCCGAAGAACGCCTCCATCTGGGCGCCTTCCTCGGAAGGACAGGTCCAGGCGGTCCGCAGGGCGGTGGAGAAGGCGGGCATCCGCGCCACCGATGTCCAGTACGTGGAGGGCCACGGCACGGGGACGCCCGTCGGTGACCCCATCGAGGTCCAGACGTATCAGGCCGTCTACGGCCGGGCCGCCTCCGAGGGGAAGCTGTTGCTGGGCTCGGTGAAGTCGAACGTCGGCCACCTGAACTCGGGCGCCGGCGCCGTGGCGCTGACGAAGGTCGCCCTGGCGCTGCACCACCAGCAGGTGCCGCCGAACATCGGCTTCGAGACGCCCAACCCGCGCATCCCCTGGTCGCAGGTGTCCTTCGAGGTGCCCACGGAGGTCCAGCCCTGGGTGATGGATGGGCCGGGGCTTCGTCGCGCGGGCGTGACGTCCTTCGGCCTGGGTGGGACGAGCTTCCACGCCGTGCTGGAGGAGTACCCGCGCAAGCCCGCGCAGGACGCGGTGAAGGTGACGAGCGCGGAGCCGACGCGGCCTCCCTTCCTCGCGCTCTCCGGTACGAGCCGCGAGCACCTGTGTCAGCAGGTGGCGCGTCTGCTCCAGGCGGTGGAGCGCGAGCCAGGGATGGACCCTCGGGGTGGGCCCAGGGCGGATGCGGCCCTGCCGTGCCGACTGGCGATGACGCTGCCTCGGGGGCAGGGGGCTCGCAAGGCGCTGGAGCGCGCCCGGACGTTGCTGGCGGGCACGGGCTCGCCGAGCCTTCCGGAGCAGGGCCTCTTCTTCTACGACGTGCGCGACGCGCGCCAGCTCCACACGGGGAAGGTGGCGGCGGTGTTCCCGGGACAGGGGCCGCAGTACGCGAACATGCTGCGCGAGCTCGCGGTGGAGTACCCGCTGGTCGCGAGCACGCTCGCGGAGGCGGATGCCGCCTTCTCGGCGATGACGGGGCAGTCGCTCTCGAGCACCTTCTGGGTGCCTCCTGGCACGGAGGAGGGCTATCGCCAGGACGACGACACCGTGCACGCCGCCGTCTTCGTGGCGAACGTGGCGCTCTACCGGCTCATCCGCGCGCAGGGCATCCGGGTGGATGTGCTGTTGGGACAGAGCGCGGGGGAGTACGCGGCGCTGGCCGCGAGCGGGGTGCTCTCCTTCGAAGAGGCGCTGCGCGCGGTGTACCGGCGTACCCGCGCGGTGACCGGGCTGCGCGTGGAGTCCCCCGGGAGGATGCTCAGCGTCAGCGGGGACTTCGACCGGCTGCGCCGGGTGTTGCCCGAGGCGGGCGGCTACGTGACGGTGGCCGCGGAGAATGCTCCGGGGCAGGGAATCGTCGCGGGCGAGGTCGAGGCCGTCGAGTTCGTCGCGCGCTGGTGCCGCGCGAACGGGTTCGAGGTCCGCGTGCTCCCGGTGTCGCACGCGTACCACTCACGCATCATCGCCGGCGCGGTGCCGCTGCTGCGCGCGGAGCTGGAGCAGCTCACCTGGAATGCTCCCCAGCTCCCGGTCCTCTCCAGCGTTCATGGGCGCTACTACGCGCCCGAGACGGACGCGCGCTTCATGGCCCGGCACCTCGCGCTGCAATACGTGCTGCCGGTCCACTTCGGTCAGCACGTGCGGCGGCTGCACGACGAGGGCACGCGGCTGTTCATCGAAGCCGGGCCCAAGTGGTCGCTGACGGCGTTCATCCAGTCCACGTTGAAGGGTCTGCCGTACCTGGCGCAAGCCAGCAATCACCCCAAGCTGGGCGAGGTCGAGCAGTTCCACCGCCTCCTCGCCTTCAGCTACGCCCACCATCTGCTCCGCGAATAGGTCTCTCGAGATGAACGTCTCCCATCAGGAAGCAGTTCAACAGCAGCTCGTGGCCGCGTTGGTGGAGAGGACCGGGTATGTGCCGGAGCTCTTCGCGCCCCATGTCGGACTCGTGGAGGACCTCGGGCTGACGCCCTCGGAGGTCCAGGACGCGGTGTCCTCCGTCGAGCGCAAGTTGCAGGTCCCGGTCGGCGCGCGCGTGGACGGCACGACGGTGGCGCTGCTCGCCAAGGGACTCTCGAAGCACCTGGACAAAGGAACGACCGTGGAGAGGGACGTGGAAGTCTCGTTGGAGCAGGTGCTGGCCTTCGTCGATGACTGCGCGGCTCGAAGCGACCGGCCCGTCCTGGAGACGGTCCTCGTGGAGACGCGAGGGGCGCTCGCCCGGCTCGATGCCGCGTCCGCGCGTCCCGCGCTCGCCATCGCCGAGCCCGTGAAGCAGGCGGGCGGAGTGGATGGCGAGGCGGTGATGAAGCTGCTGGTAGGGGCGTTGGTGGAGCGGACGGGGTACCCGGCGGAGATGCTGGAGGCGGAGCTGGACCTCGAGGCGGACCTGGGCATCGATACGGTGAAACAGGTGGAGGCCTTCGCGATGGCGAGGGTGTACCTGAACGTGGAGAAGGACGAGAACTTCCGGCTGCGGGACCACAACACGCTGCGGAAGATGGTGGAGTACCTGACGAGCAGGGCGCCCGCCGCGGCGGCCCCCGCGCCCCAGGCTCCCGTGGCGGCTGTTGCTCCGGCTTCGAGTGCGCCGAGCGCGGACGCCATCCTGCAGCTGTTGCGCGACGCGATGGCCGCGAAGACCGGCTACAGCCTGGACATCCTCCAGCCGCAGCTGGACCTGGAGGTGGACCTGGGCATCGACACCATCACCCAGGTCGAGGTCTTCGCCCACGCGCGCATGACCTACGGGGTGGAGCGGGATGACAAGTTCCGCGTGCGTCACTACAACACGCTGCAGAAGATGGCGGAGTACCTGGCGGGCAGGGCCGCCGCGGTCGCGGGGCCTGTGCCTGCGAAGACCACGCCTGTCGCGACGAGTGCTTCCGTCGTGGTGCCACCCGCGCCGGTGGGAGAAGCCGCGAAGGCTTCGCCTGATTCCTCGCGGTCCTCCGTGGCCTCCACCGTGACGGCATCCGCGCTGGAGGGCGGGGCCCTCAAGGCTTCGTCCGACACCTCGCGGGTGCCCGCTGCCTCCACGGGGGCGGCCTCCGCGCCGGTGGGAGAAGCCGCGAAGGCTTCGCCCGACGCCTCGCGGTCGCCCGCTGCGTCCGTCTCCGGGGCGCCGCGCGCCGCGTGGGGGGAATCCGTCGGCTCATCGCCGCCGGTGCAGGCTGCGAGGTCGTCGACCGAGGACGTGAAGCCCTCCGCCTTCGTGACCGAGGCTGCGCGAGCGCCCGTGGTCGCTGCGTCCGCTTCCGCCGTGTCCCAGCCGGTGGCGTCTCCGGCGCCGAAGGCGAGCACCGTGGATGCTGACTCGGTGATGAAGCTGCTGGTGGGTGCGTTGGTGGAGCGGACGGGATACCCGGCGGAGATGCTCGAGGCGGAGCTGGACCTCGAGGCGGACCTGGGCATCGACACGGTGAAACAGGTGGAGGCCTTCGCGATGGCGAGGGTGTACCTGAACGTGGAGAAGGACGAGAACTTCCGGCTGCGGGACCACAACACGCTGCGGAAGATGGTGGAGTACCTGACGAGCAGGGCGCCCGCCGCGGCGGCCCCCGCGCCCCAGGCTCCCGTGGCGACCGCTGCTCCCACCCCGGGCCTCACGGTGCAGGAGGTGCAGTCCTTCCTGGTCTCCGTGCTCCAGGGGAAGACGGGCTACAACATCGAGCTCATCCAGCCCGACCTCGACCTGGAGGTCGACCTGGGCGTGGACACCGTCACGCAGATTGAAGCGTTCGCCATGGCCCGCGAGAAGTTCGGCGTGGCGCGCAACGAGAAGTTCCGGGTCCGCAACTACAACACCGTGCGGAAGATGTCGGAGTACCTGGTCGCCAACGCCGTGGTGGCGCCCGCGTTAGCGGAGGCGGCTCCCGCCGCGAAGCAGGGCACGCTCGGTCTGGATGACGTCCGTCGCTTCATCGCCCGCTGCGAGGCGAGCGGGGACACCGCGTCGCTGCGGCGACTGGCCGAGCACCTCGAGGGGCGCTTGAAGTCCGCGTCGCAGTCGGTGTCGCCGCCGGCCCAGCTCGCGGGCAAGCGCTACGAGGTCCACCCCGTGGAGCTGGCCCCGCAGGTCGATGCCCCGAGCGTCGCGCACCTGAAGGGCAAGACGCTCGGCATCTCCACGGACGCGCATGGCGCCTACAAGGCCCTGGCGCAGATGCTGGAAGCCGCGGGCGCGCGGGTCGTCATCCTGTCCTCCGGCCCCGCGCCGGAGCAGGGCGTGTCCCTGGACTGGCGTCACCCCGAGAGCGCCGGCCGCGCGCTGAAGGAGCTCCAGGAGAAGCAGCCGCTGGATGGCCTCATCCTCCTGCACACCACGGCGCCCACCGCGAAGCTGGACGAGCAGGAGGCCTCGGCCTGGGCGTCCACCGTCAACACCTTCTCCCTGGGGCTGTACCAGAGCGCGCTCGCCGTCTACGACCGCATTGGCGCGCTGCCCGGGGGCGGCTGGTACCTGGTGGCCACGGCGGGCGGAGGCCTCTTCGGTCACGCCAATGCGCAGGGCCGCATCCCGCTGGCCGGCGCGGCGGGCGGCTTCGTCAAGTGCCTGCGGCGGGAGCTGCCCGGCTCGCGCTGCAAGGTCGTGGACCTGGATGGCCAGGACGCGTTGCAGTGGGCGCGGCAGGTCTGGAACGAGCTGGTCAGCGCGGACCTCGATGTCGAGGTCGGCTACACCGGCGGCCGTCGCTACGTCTTCCGTGACATCGAGACGTCCTTCCCGAAGGAGTCCGCGCCGGTGTCGCTCCGGCCCGGCTCGGTGGTGGTCGTCTCGGGTGGAGGCCGCGGCGTCGTCTACCCGTGCGCGAAGCTGCTCGCGAAGTCCACCGGCGCCCGCGTCATCATCACGGGCCGCACCGTGCCGCCGAGCGGCAGCGAGGAGTGGCTGAAGGTGCCCGAGGCGGAGCTGCCCGCCTATCGGATGTCCTTCATCAAGCGCTACCTCGCGGAGCACCCGGGGAAGACGCCGGTGCAGGCGCGGCGCGTCTTCGACTCCGACATCGCCAACCGGCGCGAACTGCACCGCAACCTCGAGGACTGCCGGAGCCAGGGCATCTCGCTCGAGTACAAGGTCTGCGACATGACCGACGTGGGCGCGGTGCGGGCCCTGCTGGCCGACGTGCGCCGCGAGCACGGCCGCATCGACGGTATCGTCCACGGCGCCACCATCGAGGAGTCCAAGAGCCTGCCGATGAAGTCCTCGGACGCGTTCGTCCGGACGCTCGCGTCGAAGGCGCACCTGTGGCAGGTGCTCGCGCAGGAGACCTGGAACGACGACCTCCAGTTCTTCATCAACTTCGGCTCGGGCAGCGGTCGCTACGGCAACAAGGGGCAGACGGACTACTCGCTGGCCAACTACCTCGTCGCCAAGGCGGGGCTCGTCTACTCCACGCTGCGGCCCGGCGTGCGGAGCGTGACGGTCGACTGGCCGGTGTGGGTGGGCGCCGGAATCGTGGAGAACAACGCGGACTACCTGGAGCGCCTGCGCGCCATGGGCATCTGCGTCATCCACGTCGACGAGGGCGCGTACTGGTTCGTCGGGGAGCTGCTGTACGGCGGCTCTGCGGGCGAGGTCGTCATCGCGGACGAGCGCACCTTCGAGACGCTGAACCTGCCCCGCCACGACAAGGAGGCGCTCCGCGTCGTCGGCAAGGAGGCTGGCGGAACCCGCTATGCCATCTGATTCGTCCGCATCCCTCCCGTTGGTGGTGCTGTCGGGCCGGCCCCATGAGGTCGGCCGGCAGTACGGCGCCCTCATGCGGGAGGAGATCGCCCACGCCGTCTCCATCGAGGGCGAGTCCATCCGTCCCATGCTGGAGAAGCTTGGCGTGACGGAGCAGGCCATGCGGGAGCGCATGGCGGCGCTCGCGGCGCTGTTGCCCGAGGACATCCACGAGGAGGTCCGAGGCGTCTCGGACGCGAGCGGCTTCCCGAGGGAGACCATCCTCTACCACACGCTCGTGCTCGACATCCTCTCGGGCGCGCCCATCGGCTGCTCGCAGTTCGCGGCCTTCGGGCGCGCGACGACGGGCGGGAAGGTCCTCCACGGGCACAACCTGGATGTGCCGTACCCGTCGCTGGCGAAGTTCCTGCGCCCCACGTGTGTCGTGTACCGGCTGGAGGGGCGCATCCCGTACGTGTCCGTCACGTTCTGGCCCGCGGCGCTGGGCGTGTGCTCGGGGATGAACGCGGCGGGCTTGAGCCTGGGCGTCAACGTCCCCGTCGCGCCGCTGGACCCGCGCGTGTTCTATCCGCTCACGTTCCAGAACCGGGAGGTGCTGTCGCGCGCGCACTCGCTCGAAGAGGCCCGCGCCGTGCTGGAGGCGACTGCGCGCGGTGGGAGCTGGAACCTGATGCTCACCCATCGCTCGGGACAGGCGATGGTCTGGGAGCAGGTGGGGGCGCACTCCGGCCAGTACACGGCGCCGCCGGAGCAGGACTTCGTCGTCTCCACCAACCACCTGCGCGTCGCGCACAAGGCGGCTCGGGGCCACGAGGCCGTGGCGCTGGAGATGCTCCAGGACATGCAGGAGGACTCGCTCCATCGCTATCGGCGCCTGGAGCATCTGGTCCGTGAGCGGCGCGGAGACCTCACGCTCGACACCGCCGTCGACTTCCTGCGCGACAGCGAGGGCGCCACCCCGTCGATGAAGTCCATCTGCCGGGCGGACAACGCGCTGAGCATGGCGTACGAGCCGGAGTCGCTGACGCTGGACTTCGCGGCGGGGGCCATCCCGGCCGCGCTGGCCACGCGGCGACGCTTGCAGCTGGGGCCCTTGTTCCAGGGCGCCGCGCCCGAGGCTCGGGAGCAGGGCGGCTTCCCGATGCTCGGGAGCGCGCGGGAGCAGGGCTGCTGGGCTCGGACGTTCGCGCTCCAGGAGGACGTGTACCTGGAGGAGCATCGGGTCAACGGCATCCCCGTGTTGCCCGGCGCCGCGGCCATCGAGTGGCTCGCGGAGGTGGCCGCGGTCGCGGGTGAGGGCGACGTGTGCGAAGTGCGCGACGTGTCGCTGGAGAAGTTCATCCGCGTCCGGCCCGAGCGTCCGACCGAGGCCTGTGTCCGGGCCGTGCGCCGCGACGAGGTGTGGGAGGTCTGTGCGTACGCGGACCTGCTCAACCCCCGAGGCGCGGTGTTGCGCTCGGACGTGCTGCACTACCGCGCCCAGGTGCGACTGGGGGCTCGCCACCCGCGGGTGATTCCTCCCGGCTTCGCCAAGGCGCGCGGCGCGGAAGGGGAGCTGCCCTTCAGCCGCTCCTACGTGAAGGACGCCTACTTCCACGTCGGGGCGCCGTTCCGCATCGTGGATTGGATCAGCTACCCCGGGCCGCGCGACGCCGTCGCGAGCCTGCGGGTCCCCGAGCCGACGGGCTACTTCGCCTCCGTGCCGAGGGCCCGCTTCTGGTTGGACCCCTTCGTCCTGGACGGTTGCTTCCAGCTCGCGGGGACGCTGGGCATCCTCCACAACCTCCGGGCTCCGGTCCCCAAGGGCGTGCACCGGCTGGTGCTGGGGCGCACGCCTGGGGCGGGTGAGCGGCTCGGCGTTCGCGCGCGGCTGAACCGCGAGGTGGGCGAGCTGCTGTTCTACGACTTCACCGTCTGGGACGAGGCGGGACGCATCTGCCTGGAGGCGCACGACTACTGCTCCATCAGCGTGGACGCGTACACCCCCGAGCAGAAGGTGTACCTGCGCACGTCCCTGGACCCTTCCGGTGGGCTGCATTCCTCCGAGCCGAAGGTGCGCGCGCATGCCAGCTGAAGCGCAGGAGCCCATCGCCATCATCGGCATGGGGTGTGTCCTCCCGGACGCCCATGACGTGCCCACGTTCTGGCAGAACCTCCTGGCGGGACACGTGGCGGTGCGGCCGCTCACCGGCGCGCGCTGGGACTGGAGCGCGTATGGAAGCGACGACCCGAACGCGGTCGACCGGACGACGTCCTTCCTCGGCGCACCCGTCGAGGGGCTGAAGTTCGACTGGAAGAAGTTCAAGGTCCCGCCCATCGAGACGCGCCTGCTGCACACCATCGAGATGATGGTGCTGGAGTCCGCCGTCCAGGCGATGACGAGCGCGGGCTACACCCCGGAGCGCGAGTTCGCGCGGGACCGGGTCGCGGTGATTGCCGGCTCCAGCGGCATGGGGCGCAAGAGCAACCTGGGCTTCAACACCAAGTGGCGGCTGCCCGAGTTGCTGCGCGCCGCGAGCCAGACGGAGGCCTGGAAGGAACTCTCCCCGGAGCAGGCCGGACTCGTCGCTCGGCAGGTCCAGGAGGAACTCGTCCGGCAGCACATCGACGGCTCGGACGACTGGGCGTTCTGGGGCTTCATGAGCCCGGTGCTGGGGCGCGTGTGCAGCCTCTTCGACTTGCACGGGCCGCACTTCTGCGTGGATGCCCACGCCGCGTCGGGGCTCGCCGCGCTGGAGACGGCGGTGCAGGGGCTGATGAGCGGGGAGTGGGACATGGCGCTGGTGGGCGCGGCCAGCCCCGCACTGTCGCCCATGGAGTATGTGCTGCACGACAAGCTGCGCCGGCTGTCGAAGCGCGGCGTGTTTCCGCTGGACGCTCGGGCGGATGGCACCGCGCTGGGAGAAGGCGCGGTGATGTTCCTGCTCAAGCCGCTGGAGGTCGCGCGCAGGGATGGTGACCCCATCCAGGGCGTGCTCCGAGGCGTGGGCGGAGTGAACCGGGGCGCGGGCCCTTCGATGACGGCCACGGACGCGCAGGCGCATCGCAGGGCGGCCGAAGAGGCGCTCCGCCGCGCGGCGGTGGCGGCCGACTCGGTCTGCTTCGTGGAGACGGGCGCCACGGGTGTCCCCTCGTGGGATGCCCACCTCGTCGAGGGCCTGTCGGACGCATACAGGGGCTCCAACGGTGTGTCGCTCGGCGCCATCTCCGAGTCGGTGGGGGACCTGCAGACGGCGTCGAGCCTCGCCGCGATGCTCAAGGTCCTGTTGAGCTTGCGTGAGCGGACCCTCGTTCCGCAGCGCTCCTTCCAGACGCTCCATCCGGACGTCGCGCCAGGTGGCACGTCGCCGCGGGTCCTCACGGAGCAGGCCGCGCTGACGCGAGGTCCACGCCGGGCGGCCGTCCATGCGGCGGGCTTCGGAGGTGTCGCGTGGCACGCGGTGGTGGAGGCATATGACGCACAGGCGCCCCAGGTCCGTGGCCGCGCGCCGCGTCCTCCGGCGGAGCCCATCGCGATGGTGGGATTCGCGTGCAAATACCCCGACGCGCCGAGCCCCGAGGTCCTCTGGGAGAACGCGCTGAAGGGGCACTGCGCGGTGGGCGACATCCCCGAGTCGCGCTGGCCGGTGTCGCTCTACCACGACGCCTCGCGGGCCTGGGGTGGGACGAGTCGGGAGACGTTCTTCCGCGTGTACTCGCCCAAGGCCGCGCTGGTGGCGGAGGCGTCGTTCCGCTTCACGGAGTTCGGCATTCCTCCGAACGCGGTGGCGCGCATGGACCCGGCGCAGCGCTGGACGCTGGAGGTCGCGAAGGCCGCTGTCGCCGACGCGGGTCGTGCGTTGCCCTCGGAGCGCACGGCCGTCATCGTGGCCACCACGCCGGGCAACCTGCAGGAGATCGCCGTGGAGACGCGGCTGGCGTTCCCGGAGCTCGCGGGCATCTACCGACAGGTGCTGTCGCGCTCGGGATTGCCCACGGACCGCGTGGAGCGCTTCATCACGCAGGCGCGCGAGGCCTTCCAGGGACAGCAGCCGCCCATCTCCTCCGATTCGCTGCCGGGCATCCTCAACAGCGCGCCGGCCACCCGCGTGGCCCGGGCCCTGGATGTCCGAGGCCCCGCGTTCACGGTGGAGTCCGCCTGTGCGTCGACGCTCACCGCGCTGAGCCTGGCCATCCAGGGGCTGCGCGATGGCCGGTGGGACGTGGCCGTGGTGGGCGGCGTGTGGTCGCAGATCACCGCGCCCTACTGCGTGAACATGTGCTTCGTCGGCGCCATCTCCCCGAAGGGGCGGATGCGGCCGTTCTCGCAAGAGGCGGACGGGTTCGTGCACGGCGAGGGCTGCGGCATCTTCGTGCTGAAGCGGCTCTCGGATGCGAAGCGGGACGGCAGCCGCATCCACGCCTTGATTCGCGGCGTCGGCGGTTCGACGGACGGTCGCGGCAAGTCCATCTTCGCGAGCCAGGCTCGCGGCCAGGCGCTGGCGATGCGTCGGGCCCTGCGGGACAGCGGCGTCGGCGCGGAGAGCATCCAGTATGTCGAGGCGCATGCGACGGGGATGCTGGAGGGAGACCTGCCCGAGGCGGGCGCGCTGGTGGAGGTCTACGGCCGCGAGGCCCGGCCGGTGCGGATTGGCGCCATCAAGCCGCACATCGGACATTCGTACATCGCGTCCGCTGGAGCAGGTGTCCTCCGCGCGGTGCTCGCGCTCCAGCGAGGCGTGTTCCCTCCGCTCCTCACGGGGGCCGAGCTGAACGCGCGGCTGGCCTCGTGCGAGGGGCCCTTGTCCTTCGCTCGCGACGCCAGCCCCTGGCAGGTGGGCGACGCGCCCCGACGCGCGGCCGTCAATGCGTACGGGTTCGGTGGCACGAACTACCACCTCATCCTCGAGGAGTACCGTGACGCTCCCTGACCTCGACTGGGAGCCCGCGAGTGGCCCTGTCGCCGTGGTGCTGCCGGGTGGGCAGCGCGTCACGTTGATGGTGGTGCCGCTGGAGCACGTGCGCCGTGCCTGGCCCGCGCGGCCCGATGGGCTCATCTCCCGCGTCCTCACTCCGGCGGAGCTGGCGGTGAGCGGGATGCATGTGGTGCTCGCGCGGCGCGTGGCGCACCTGGCGGGCCGCATCGCCGCGAAGCTGGCGCTGTGCGCGCATCTGGACGCGCAGGGACACGGCGTGTCACCCCAGGACGTGGGCCTCACGCAGATGCTGGCCGGGCCGGAGCAGGGGCGCCCCGTGGCGCAGCTGCCCCCTGGCGTGCCCGCGTGTGACGTGTCCATCACCCACTCGCGCGAGCTCGCGATGGCGGTGGTGACGAGCCATGGCCGCGTGGGGTTGGACCTGGAGCGCATCGAGCCTCGGGGCGCGGCGTTCCAGGACGAGGTGTTCACCCGGGATGAGCGCGTGTGGCTCGAGGCGCGAGTCCGGCTCTGGCAACGGTCGCCGGATGAGCTGTGGAACCTGGGCTGGTGCCTCAAGGAGGCGCTGGTGAAGTGCACGGGACAAGGGCTGAGGGCGGCGCTGCAGCAGGTGACGTTCTCCGGCTGGAGGGAGGCCGAGGTGGAGGAGCTCCGGCTCGCGCCGCTGACGGGCGGGGCGGATGCGCTCGTCCGCTCCATCCATCTGGACGTCCCGGGGCGGCGGGAGCAGGCCGTCTCCGGAGTGCTCGTGGCGGGGCAGGGCTATGCGCTGGCGGTCCTCCACGACACGCGCGAGGACTGGCGTCGGGTGGGGCAGGGGTGGCGGCTGGCCCCGGGAGCGGCCTCGACATGAGCGCGCAGGGGCCGACGCTGGGGGAGGTGAGCGCCACCGACGGGAGCTGGCGCTTCGAGCGCGGGGTCGACATCCGCACGGACCCCTATCTCCTGGACCATGTCGTCGAGGGCGCACCGGTGTTCCCCGCCGCGTATCTGGTGGGGCTGATGACGCAGGCGGCGCACCGGATGCAACCGGAGCGGCAGGTGCTCGGCGTACGCGACGTGCGCTTCGTGCAGGCCGCGCGCTTCAAGGATACCCGGGCGCTGCAGTTCTCCGTCACGGCGGAGGCCGCGGAGGCGAACCGCGTCACGGTGGGCATCTCCTCCAGCATGGCGCCGCCTCGCGAGGGCTTCCCGCGCATCCACAGGACGCATGCCTCGGGTGAGGTGCGGATGGGGGAGCGCGCCGAATCGCCCGCGCGCTTCCGGCCTTTGGACTTCACGGGTGCGGAGAGCTACGAGGCGCTGTACCGGCTGCCTCGTGAGATTCAGCACGGGCCCACGTTCCTGGCGGGCCTGCGGTATCGGCGTCCCGCGCAAGACCAGCTCCTCGCCGTGGTCGCGCCGCCGGGCCACTCCAAGTCCGGCTGGCAGGAGGACCCGAGGGCGCCGGGTTGGCCCGCGGCCCTGCTCAACGCCATCCTGCACGTCGCCTTCTCGCTGGGGGTGCTGTGCCGCGAGCGGACGGTGCTCCCGTTGGAGCTCGCGTCCGGCGAACTGCACGCGATTCCGCGCGGAGAGGTCCAGGTGTTCGCGCGGAGGACCTCGGCCCACGATGACCTGCAGACCTTCCACGTCGTCGCGTGGGACGAGCAGGGACGACGGGTCGCGCTCTTCCGCGGGTTCTCCGTGCGGGAGGTGCCATGAGCACCCCTCGCTTCAGGCCTGTCGCCATCGTGGGAGTCGGCTGTGTCCTCCCGCGCGCGAACGACGTCGAGTCCTTCTGGACGCAGGTGATGACGGGGGCCTCGGCGCTGGGCCCGCTGGACGCTCGGGAGTTCCCGTCGGAGTGGTACTTCGCGGCCGAGCGCTCGGCCCCGGACCGCACGCACAGCCTCCACGGCGCGCTCGTGGAGGAGCCCCGGCTGGACGCGAAGAAGTACCGGATTCCGCCCAAGGTGCTCCGGGACATGCACCGGATGCAGCTGGCGTTCATCGAGGCCACGGCGCAGGCGCTCGACGATGCGCGCGATGGGCTCGGCGCGGTGGCTCCGGAGCGCATCGGCCTGGTGTTGGGTTCTCTGGGCGGTGGCCTTCGCCCGGGCTCGCGGGTGCAGGCCCGGCTGGTGGACATGCTGCGCTCGCTGGCTGCGTCGACGACGTTGAGCGCGCGTCACCCAGGGCTCGCCTCCGAGCTCGCGGAGGTGCTCACCCGGCAGCTCGACGCGGAGCTGGGCGGCACCAGTGAGACGGAGGCGACCGCGTCCTTCAGCAGCATCTGGGCAGGGAGGGCCGCCAAGCTCTTCGACCTGCGTGGCCCGCACTTCGCCGTGGACGCGGGGTATGCCTCCACGCTCGCGGCGCTCCAGAGCGCCAGTCAGCAGCTCAACGCCGGTGACTGTGACGCGGTGGTGGTGGCGGGATGCAGCCAGCTGCTGACGCCGCATGACCTGGTCGCGTTCAGCAAGCTGGGCGGTCTGGGCACGACCGTGCTGGCGCCGTTCGACCGTCGTTCGAGCGGCACGCTGCTGGGCGAGGGCGTCGGGGTGTTCGTCCTGCGCCGCCTGGACGACGCGGTGTCGGCGGAGGCGAAGGTCCACGCGGTCATCCGCGGCATCGGCGCGGCCTCGGAGGGACAGGGCCCATCGCTGGTGGTGCCGGAGTCGAAGGGGCAGGTGCTCGCGATGCGCCGGGCCTACGCCCAGGCGGGGTACGGGCCTCGTGACGTGCAATACGTCGAGTGCCATGCGGCGGGGATTCCCAGCGAGGACGCGACGGAGTTCCAGAGCCTGCGCACGCTCTGGAGAGAGGAAGCGGGTGCCGCTCCCGTCATGCTGGGAGGGGTCAAGGAGCTGACGGGCCACCTCCAGGCAGCTTCGGGTGCGGCGGGGCTGCTCAAGGCCACGCTGGCGCTGAGCCGTCAGGTGCTGCCTGCGCAGCGCTCCTTCGAGGCGGGCGCGGAAGGAATCTCGCTGGAAGGCACTCCCTTCTACTTCGCGAAGCAGGGCACGCCCTGGCCGGCGGTAGCGGGCGGACTGCGGCGGGCCTCCGTCAGCGCGTTCGGCTTCGGCGGGCTGAGCTTCCACCTGACGCTCGAGGAGTTCTCCTCCGAGACCCACTCGAGACTGGCGCGCACGCTGCCGCCTCCTCGGCCCTCCGAGCCGGTGGCCATCGTGGGCCTGGGCGGTGTGTTCCCTGGCGCCGCGAACGTGGAGCAGCTGTGGAGCAACCTGCTGGCGAAGCACTGCGCGATTGGCGCCATGCCGCCGGAGCGGGCGGAGACCGCGCGCTACCTGGACCCCACGCGCAAGAGCAAGGCCCGGCCCTACACGAACCTCGTGGGCACCATCGTCGACGGGAGCTGGCCCCAGGAACAGGTCCGCATTCCCGACGAGGTCGCGGCGCAAATCGACCGGGGGCAGAGCTGGACGATGCGGGCCGCGCTGCAGGCGCTCCAGGACTCGGGGACGGTCGACGCGAAGCGCGTGGGGCTCGCGATGGGCTACATGCCTCCCCTGGAGCGCGAGTTCCAGGCGCAGGCGCGCGTGTACCACGCCGAGTTCGACGGACGCCTGGCCGAGCATCTGCGCCAGCGCGGCGTCGACGACGCGACGGCTGCGCTCATCCGGGGCGAGGTGGAGCGGGACTACAAGAAGGACCTGCCCCCCATCACCAACCAGACGCTGCCCGGTTACCTGGGCAGCCTCGCGGTGGGACGCGTCGCGCACCACCTGGACTTCCAGGGCCCGGCGATGATGGTGGAGTCCGCGTGTGCCTCCAGCCTCGCGGCGGTGGAGCTGGGCGCTCAGTGGCTGAGCACGGGGGAGTGTGACCTGGTGCTCGCGGGCGGCATGTATGCGTCGCTCGGGGTGGATGGGCTGGTCCAGTGGTGCTCGTTCGGAGGACTGTCCCAGAGCGGCTCGTTCCCCTTCGATGCGCGCGCGGATGGCTACGTGACGAGCGAGGGCGCCGCGATGCTCGCGCTGAAGCGGCTCTCCGACGCGGAGGCCGCGGGGGACCGCGTCTATGCCGTGATTCGCGCGGTGGCGGGGGCGACGGACCCGAAGAGCGCCTCCATCTGGGCGCCGTCCTCGGAGGGACAGGTCCAGGCCGTGCGCCGGGCCGTGGAGAAGGCGGGCGTCTCGCCGGACGAGCTCCAGTACCTGGAGGGCCACGGCACGGGGACACCCGTGGGAGACCCCGTCGAGGTGGAGACGTACCGCGCCGTCTACGGACAGGGACGCGTCGGGGGGCCGGTGCTGCTGGGCTCCATCAAGTCGAACCTGGGCCACCTGAACTCGGGGGCCGGCGCGGTGTCGCTGCTCAAGGTCGCGCTCGCGCTGCACCGTGGAGAGGTGCCACCCAACGTGGGCTTCGCGACGCCCAACCCGGCCATCCCCTGGCGGGAGCTGCCCTTCCGGGTGCCGACGGACCTCGAGCCCTGGGCGGCCTCGGACGAGGGGCCGCGTCGCGCCGGAGTCACCTCGCTGGGCCTGGGAGGCACCAGCTACCACGCCGTGGTGGAGGAGTTCTCCCCGCGCGAGTCGATGCCGCGTCCGCGGGACGGGCTGCTCGCGCGTCGGGTCGCGTGGGTGTTTCCACATCGAGGCGCACGCAGTGCGGCGATGCTGCGCGAGCTGTCCGCGCGGTTTGCTTCCGTGAAGCAGACGCTCACGGAGGTCGGCTCCGCCTTCGAGTCGCTGACGGGGCAGCCTCTCCACGCGGCCTCGCGGGCCGAAGACGCCTTCGTCGCCGACGTGGCCGAGGTGCTCGCGGGCGTGGCGTACTACCGCCTCCTGCGCTCGTACGGACTGCGTGTCGATGTCCTGCTGGGGGAGGGGACGGGCGAGTACAGCGCGCTGGTCGCGAGCGGGATGCTCTCCGCGAAGGACGCGCTGAGCGCGCTGCGTCTGCGCTCCAGCCTCGGCGCGTCCGCCCACGCCATCGAGGGCCTCCCGCAGCTCCGCTCGGAGCTGACCCGCTTCGCGTGGAGGGCTCCCGAGGTCGCGGTGCTCTCCGCCATCCATGGTCGGTACTACGAGGCACCGCTGCCCGAGGCGTTCCTCGCGCGGCACCTCGCCCTGCTGGACACGCAGCCGTCCCGCTTGGGCCCGCACGTGCGCCGCCTCCACGACGACGGCGTCCGGGTCTTCCTCGAGGCCGGCACTGGCGAGACGCTCGGGGCATGTCTCCAGGCGCTTCCGGACGTGGTCCGACTGGGGCACCCGGCCTCGACGGGTGAAGTCGCGCGCTTCCATCGCCTCCTGGCGTTCAGTGATGTCCACCGCTTGCTCAACGAGTCCGTGAGATGACTTCGCATCCGCAGTCCGCCAACCGGAAGTCCACGCCCATCGCCATCATCGGGGCCTCGTGCATGGTGGCGGGGACCGAAACGCCCGAGCAGCTCTGGCAATACATCGTCGCCGGGACGCCCCGGTTCGCGCAGGTGCCCGAGTCGCGCTTCCGGTGGGAGAGCTTCTACAGCCAGGACGCGTCCGACACGGAGAAGGGCGAGGTCTGGAGGGCGTCCTTCTTCGGCGAGCTGGAGCTGCCCTGGCGTGAGTACAAGGTCGGGCCGAAGATGCTCGACGAGCTGCACCGGTGCGAGCTGTACACCGTGGAGGCCATCCGGCGCGCGCTGGCGGATGCGCGCCTGCTGGAGCGTGAGTTCGCCCGGGAGCGGACCGCCGTCATCATGGGTGGTTCGGAGATGGGCTACGACTCGCGCATCACCCATCCGTTCCTCTGGCACCTGCCGCAGTTGATGGAGGCCATCCAGAAGGCCGTCGAGGACTCCGGGCTCCCCGAGGAGGCGCGCCGTCGCATCCTGGAGTCCTCGGAGAAGACGTTCCGCGAGGTCAGCCACCGCGAGTTCACCCGAGGCACCGTGTCGGGCATGAGCCTGGCCCTGGGGCGCGCCTGCTCGCTGTTCGACCTGAAGGGCCCGCACTTCGTGGTGAACTCGGCGTGCTCGTCCGTGCTCCTGGGGTTGGAGAGCGCGGTCAACGGGCTCTCGCTGGGGGACTACGACGTCGCGCTGGTGGGCGGCACCAGCCCGTACCTGACGCCCGCGCCCTTCGTCACCTTCGAGCGCATGCGCCTGCTCACCCGCGAGGCGCAGCCCCGGCCCTTCGACGCCAACGCCTCCGGGACGCTGCTGGGCGAGGGCACGGGCTTCTTCGTGCTGCGGCGTCTGGATGATGCGCTCAAGCAGGGCGACTCCATCCTCGGCGTCATCCGCGGAATCAGCGGCGCGAACGACGGCCGCCGGGGCGCGTTGATCAGCCCGCCCGTGGAGGCGCAGGTCACCGCGGCCCAGCGCGCCTATGAACTCGCGGGATACGCGCCCGAGTCCGTGCAGTACCTGGAGTGCCACGCCAACGGCGTGGAGTTCCTGGAGGCCTCCGAGCTGACCGCCATGGGCAAGGTGTTCAACGGCCATGCGCCGGGTGGACTCACGCTGGGGTCGACGAAGAACATGGTGGGCTACCTGCTGTCGGCCTCCACGCTGCCCGGCATCGTCCGCACGTTGATGGCGCTCAAGCACCAGACGCTGCCGGCCCAGGCGCATGTGCGCGAACTGCGGGACGAGCTGCGCGTGGAGGGCGCGCCGTTCCAGGTGCGCTCGCGGCCCGCGCCGTGGGAGGCGCCCGCCGGCGGAGTCCCGCGTCGCGCCGGAATCAACTCCCTGGCGATGGGAGGACAGGCCTACCACCTCACGCTGGAGGAGTACCTGCCCGAGTACCACGCCCAGCTCGTCGCGAGCCTCGGTCCTCCGCCGAAGCGGGAGCCCGTCGCCGTCGTCGCGTACGGCGCCCTCGCGCCCGGTGCGCGCGACAGCGACACGTTCTTCGAGAACGTGATGGCGAAGCAGGACTCCATCATCCGGATTCCGAAGGAGCGCTTCGACATCGACCGGTACTTCGGACCGGAGGGCGTGACAGGGAAGATCTATTGTCCGCTCGGCGGCTTCGTCGAGGACTTCACCTTCGACGAGAAGGCGTTCCTCATCCCGCCGACGCTGGCCGTCCAACTGGACCGCTCACACGTCTTCGCGCTGACGGCCGCGGCGGAGGCGCTCCGCAAGACGACGGCGCCCCAGAAGGCTCCGAAGAGGACGGCCGTCTTCATGGCGGACATGCCGGGCCGGCTGCGCGAGCGCGAGGTGGAGCTGCGCATCGCCTACACGGAGATGGATGGGTTGTTCCGCCGCGTGCTCGAGGAGAGCGGGCTGGCCGCTGGCGCCGTCGATGGGCTCGCCCGTCGCGCGGAGGGGAACTTCAAGGCGCACATGGCGCCCATGACGCCGTATACGCACGCGGGATACGCGGGCAGCTCGGAGGCCACGCTCATCGCGCACGTGTATGGGTTCAAGGGCGCCACCGGCATCTACGAGAGCACCTGCGCGTCCTCGCTGGCGGCCATCGAGGCGGGGGTGGCGAACCTTCAGTTGGATCTGGCCGACGTCGTGCTCGCGGGCGGCTCCTTCGCGGACCTGGCGCCGGAGCTGTATGCCATCAACTGCACCTTCCGGGGCATGAGTGGAACCGGGAGCCGTCCCTTCGACGCGGACGCGTCCGGCTTCATCCCGGGTGAGGGCGCGGGCGTCGTCGTGCTCAAGCGACTGAAGGACGCGGAGCGGGATGGGGACACCATCCTCGGGCTCATCAAGGGCATCGGCTCCTCCAGCGACGGCAAGGGCAAGTCGCTGCTCGCGCCCAACCCCGTGGGCCAGGAGCTGGCGGTCCGCCGTGCGCTGGAGCGCGCCGACGTCTCCCCTGCGTCCATCCAGTACATCGAGTGCCACGGCACGGCGACGCCGGTGGGGGACTTCACGGAGATCTCCACCTACTCGCAGGTGATGCAGGGGCGCGCGCCGGGCTCGGTGGGCATCGGCTCGGTGAAGTCGATGATTGGCCATCTGCACTCGGCCGCGGGGGTCATCAACCTGGTCAAGGTCTTGAAGAGCCTGGAGCACAAGGTGATGCCGCCGCAGCTCCACTGTGAGCGCCCCAACCCGGACATCGCCTGGGACACGGTGCCGTTCGAGGTCATCACCGAGCCTCGCGCCTGGGCTCCTCCCGCGGATGGAGGGCCGCGTCGGGCGGGCGTCAGCGCCTTCGGCATGGGCGGCACGAACTACCACCTCGTGGTGGAGGAGTACCGGGGGCGCCAGGACGATGAGGCGCTGAGCCCCGAGACCTTCCCGATGGTGGGCGCCGTGCTGGAGCGCACCCAGACGTCGCTGACCGCGCTGCGTGAGCTGCGTCTGGAGACGGACCCGTACCTTCGCGAGCACAAGGTGAATGGCGTCGCCGTGCTGCCGGGCACCTTCGGAATGGAGCTGATGGCCGAGGCGGCCTTGTTGCTGAGGCCAGGGCTCCAGGTGAGGGGACTGGAGTCGGTCCGCTACCACCAGGCCGCGAAGGTGTGGGAGGGCCGGAGCACGCGGCTGCTCGTCGATGCGCGGGCAGGGGGCGCGGATGCGTTCGGACGCGTGGCGGTGACGGTGCAGGTGGACATGGAGCTGCGGCCGCGCGCGGACCTGCCGCCCCTGCGACGCAAGCTCTACACGGGGACGGTGCTGCTCGGCGCGCGGCAGGACGGGGGCGACGTGACGGTGGAGGCCAGCACGGCGGCGCTCTTCACGGCGGAGGGACGTCAGGACTTCGGTCCATTCTACAACCAGGGCGAGGAGGCCTACCTGGGGCCTCGCATGCAGGGCTGCCGTCAGCTCCGGTTCGTGTCGGCCACGCAGCAAGCGGCGTGGGTGAAGGAGATGGGGACGCGCGACCTCTTCTCGTTCACGAGCACACCGCGCCTGCGGGTGTCACCGCTCGCGCTCGATGCCATCAACCACGCGGCGGGGATGACGGCGTATTACTCGCTGGAGTCGCTCGTGCTCCCGGAGGGGGCCGACAGCCTGCGGCTCCATGCTCCGCTCCCACAGGGTGAGGAGGTCGCCGTCCTCAGCACGTACCTGGGGATGCAGGATGGAATCGCCAGGCTTCGCGTCGTGGCCTTCCACCCCCGGACGCGTCAGGTCTACGTCGAGGTCGAGGGGCTGCGCTTCAGTGTGCTGGGACATCTGGGTCCGGTGCTCAAGCCCCTCCTCGATGGTCGCCAGAAAGGAATGTCGGGACGGGTGTAGCCCCTCGGCTCCGTCATGACTCGCCCCATGTCCTCCTCTTCGTTCTTTCAGACGCCGTTCGTCGTGGGTACCCGCGCGGCGGGGCTGTTGTTGTGTGGGCTCTCCGCGTGGCTCGGTGGGTGGGCCTGGCTCGGCTTCGCGGTGGGCGCGCTGAGCTTGTTGCGCGTGCCTCGGCGGGGGCTGCTCGTGGAGCTGGCGGTCGCCTCGGCGTTGTTGTGGCTGGTGATGCCCGCGTGGCCTCCGCTGGTGGCCGCCGCCTTGATGCTGCTGGTGATTCCGCTCGCGCCCGAGTCGGGGGCGCTGAGGCTCAACGGCCTGGACCGGTACTTCTACCTGCAGGATGGCCCTGGCTCGCGGATGAACTCGCACCACTTCGTGGACACGGCCACGCCGCTGGAGCGCGAGTCGCTGGAGCGCGCGGTCGCGGCGGTGTTGAGCGAGCTCCCGTTGGCGCGCTCGTTCGTGCGTGAGGCGACGCTGGGCGTGGCGAGGTTCGTCGCCCGTCGTCCCTGGGTGGAGCCTTCGCGGCTGCTGTGCTGGTCCGACGCGCCGGTGGAGGCGGAGGACTCACGCCTGCTGGATGCGCCCATGGACTTGAGGAGGCTGCCGCCGTGGCGGGTGATTCATGCGCCACGGCCCGAAGGGGGTTACCGGCTGTGCCTCACGGTGCACCACTGCGCGGTCGACGGCGAGGGTGGGTTGCTGATGCTGGACCTGCTCGTGCGTCGATACAACGAGCTGCGCGCGGGGCGGCCCCTGTCGCCGCGGCTTCCCGTGCATGGGGGACAGCGGCTGCGGGAGCTGTTGCGGCCTCGGGGCTTCGCGGGGATGTGGAGGCTGGTGCGCCGTCACTTCTCCATGGGGGACACGGACAAGGGGGCCTCCGCGGTGCTCGCCGATGACGCGGCCGCGCGGCCCACGCACACGCGGCACCACCTGCTGCGGATTCCGGCGGACACGTGGCGGCGACTCAAGGCGGTCTCCACGGCGGAGGGCGTGAGCCGCAATGACCTGCTGGTGGGCGCGGTCTTCCGGGCCGCCAGCGCGCTGCGCCGCGAGCGGGGCCAGGCGGAGCTGCGCTTCAGGACCTTCGTTCCCACGAACCTGCGGAGCGCGTTGGGGGTGCCGTCTGGTTTGGGGAATTACCTGGGGATGTTGCAGGTGGTGGCGAGCCCCGAGGACCTGCGCTCACCCGCGCTGGAGAAGACGCTCTCGGAGTCCATCCGGAAGCTGAGGGAGCCGGACGAGGCCGTGAGCTTCATGGTGAACATGGGGCTGCTGACGCTGATGCCCCCGGGGATGTTCCGGGCGGGGCTTCGGAGCAACGACGCGGACCCCTCCGCGTTCAACTACTCGCTGCTCGTGAGTACCATCCGGCAGCCCGAGGAGCTGGCCCTGCCCGAAGGTGTCGAGACGGAGCGGGTGCTGGTGCGTGGCTCCCTGACGGGTCGACCCTGCTTCGGCGTCGTCATCATCCACTCGGGGGGCGAGGTGCACGGCGTGCTCGAGTACCTCTCACCGACGGTCCGCGACGAGACGGCACGTGAGTTCGCCGAGCGCTGGGTGGCGGAGGTGGAGCGGATGGCGGTGGGCCCTGGTGTCACGGCGGCGGTGGGCTGACATGAGCGACACGGCGTGGGCGTGGCTGTTCCCGGGGCAGGGCTCCCAGAAGGTGGGGATGGGGCGGAAGATGCTGGAGCGCTCCGTCGCGGCCCGGCGGGTGTTCGAGGAGGCCTCGGACGCCATCGGCGAGGACCTGAAGCGGCTGTGCCTGGAGGGGCCGTTCGAGCGGCTGACAGCGACCGAGAACGCGCAGCCCGCCATCGTGACGGTGAGCGTGGCGTGCCTGGCGGAGCTGGAGGAGCGGGGGCTGAGGCCCTCGGTGGTGGTGGGGCACAGCGTGGGGGAGTTCTCCGCGCTGGTGGCGGCGGGGTGCCTGCCGTTGACCGCGGCCGTTCGCGCGGTGCGCAAGCGTGGGCAGTTGATGGCGAGCGTGACGACGCCGGGCGGGATGCTGGCCGTGATGGGGCTGGACGGGGTGAGGCTGGCGGAGCTGTGTCACGACGCGGCGAGAGAGGGCGTGGTGGTGATGGCCATCCACAACAGCCCGAGGCAGTTCGTGTTGTCCGGGGACCGGAGTGTCCTGGAGCGGTTCAAGGACGTGGCCCTGTCGGCGGGGGCGACGGAGTGCGTGTTGTTGGACGTGAGCCATGCGTTCCACTCGCCGCTGATGGGGCAGGTGGAGGAGGCGTGGAAGTCCGTGGTGGCGGGCCTGCAACTCCGGATGCCTCGATGTCCCGTGCTGCTCAACACGACCGCGAAGCCGGTGAAGACGCTGGTCTGCATCCGGCGCTCGCTGCTGACCCAAATCACGGGGCCGGTGCTGTGGACGCAGTGCATGCAGGCGCTCGTCGAGCAGGGCGTGACACGCGTGCTGGAGGTGGGGGACAGCAAGGTCGTCTCGTCCCTCGCCCGGAGGACGGCGCCGACGCTCCAGACGCTGACGTTCCTGGAGCCGAACGTCCTGGCTCAGCTCGACGCCTGAGCCACGAAGGACGCCAGCGCGTCCTCGAACCGGGGTGTGGCCTCCAGGAAGGGCACATGGCCCACCCCGGGCAGCCAGGTCCCCTGTTCCGAGCGGGAGCACGCCAGCACCACCTCGCGGCTCATGGCGGGGAGCACCACCTGGTCCAGCTCTCCGTGGAGCGTGGCCACCGGTCGACGGCAGCGCTCGAGCTCCACGGAGTAGTCCTCCGCCCGGGACAGCAGCGCGCGTCGGACATTCACCGGCACGCGCTGCATGGCTCGCACGCTCGCGTCGACCCGAGCCGCGTCGAGCTTGCCCGCCGCGCACGCCTCGACGAAGGCCCTCGCGGAGCTTTCATAGGTCGCGCCGTCCTCCGACATCAGTCCCCGCGCGTTGGCCATCATCCCCGGCCCGAACAGCGCGCGCGCCGGCTTGCCCGTCTTGAGCGACGCCGCCACGAAAAACAGACCGCCCAGCGCCTCGTCGCCGTGACGCCGCAGGTAGTCGCCGACGACGACACCGCCGTAGGACCAGGCCACGACCACGGGCCGTACCAACCCGAGCTGCTGGATGACCGCTTCGAGATCCCCAGCGAAGTGGACCCCGTCCACATAGGGGCCATCGCCCTCGGGCTTGTCGGAGTCCCCGTGCCCTCGCAGGTCGATGGCGACCAGGCGATGACGCTCCGCCAGCCGCCCCCGCAGCACCTCGTCCCAGCTCCCACGGCCCTGGGCGAGCCCGTGCACGAAGAGGATGCTCGGCGCACCCGATGCCGGGCCCGACTCATCCACCGCGAGCCGAACCCCTCCTGAACCCTCGACGAAGCGCGTGCGTACCATGTGCCTCCGGCCAGTACGCGCGGCCGCGCCTGGCGTCAATCCCTCGCGCGAGGCCGCCGGGTTTTTGTCGGCAAAGTCTTCTGGGCCGGAACGGACACCGCGCGCAGCCCGGGGTGGCTCGCGAGCACCCGCTCGGTCGTCTTGGCGATGTGCTCCGTCAAGAGCGCGCACGCCCGCTCCGCGTCCCGGTCCAGCGTGGCCTTCACCAGGGCGGCGTGCTCGTCCTCCACGTTCCGTCCCGCCTTGCCATGGGCCAGGGAGAGGCGCCGGTAGCGCTCCGTCTGGTCGAACAGCATCGCGTGGAACTTCAGCAGCCAGGGCGACTGGCAGGCGCTCAGCAGCGTCGCGTGGAAGCGCGCATGCTCGAGCTCCCAGGTGTCATCCAGCACGCCGCTGCCAGACGCCGGAGCGCGGCGCTGCAGCCGATGGAGCGCCGCTGTCACCTCTCCCTCCCAGGTGATGTCCCCCTGGGCGATGGCGCCCCGCAGCGCGAGCGTCTCGATCTGCTGCCGCGTCCGCGTCAGGTCCAACAGGTCCGCCCGCGAGATGGGCGCCACCCGGAAGCCACGCTGGTCCTCGATGGTGACCAGCCCCTCCGAGGCCAGTCGGCAACACGCCTCGCGCAGCGGCGTGCGCCCCACGCCATAGCGCGGCGCCAGGTGCTCCAGCCTCAGCTTCTCTCCCGGCGCGAGGCCACCTTGCAGGATGTCCGCTCGCAACCGGTCCACCACGGTCGATGCGAGCGTGGGTTCCGACACGGGAACCCGGATGCGGGACGGGGCGGCCATCGATTTCCTCACGGACAGGCGACCTATACGTCACGCCGCGGATTTGACACAAGGTGTCAAGCTGGATGCAAAACGCATTTTGTCGACAATCGGTTGAGCGAGGCCTCCCATCTGGCTAGCCTTGCGCTCGCACGAGGGAGACCGGCGACCATGCGGATTGCATCGATTCTGGTGAAGGGGGAGCCCGCGCTGGGTGTGCGCACGCCCCGGGGAATGCTCAACGCGACGGCGCTCGACGCGGGGGTCGGCACCTCGCTGCGAGGGCTGCTCGAGCGGGGGCCGGACGTGCTGGCGGACCTGGCCCGGCACGTCGCGAGAGCGCCGGTGCTCCCCGACGAGGAGTTCACCTATCGGCCGCTCGTCCCGGAGCCGAGCAAGTTCCTGTGCCTGGGGCTCAACTACGTCGCCCACGCGGCGGAGGCCACGTACGAGGCCCCGAAGCACCCGGTGGTCTTCTCCCGCGTGGCCTCGGGCCTGCTGGGCCACGGCGAGCCGATGGTGGTGCCCACCTGTTCGAGCCAGCTCGACTACGAGGCGGAGCTGGCGGTGGTGGTGGGGCGCCCGGGGCGGCACATCCCCAAGGAGCGCGCGCTCGAGTGGGTCGCGGGCTACACGCTCTTCAACGACGGCTCGATTCGCGACTACCAGAAGCGCACCCACCAGTGGACCGTGGGCAAGAACTTCGACGCCACCGGCCCGCTGGGGCCCGAGCTCGTCACCCCCGACGAGCTGCCCGCGGGCGCGCGGGGCCTGCGCATCCAGATGCGCGTCAACGGCGAGGTCCTCCAGGACGCGAGCACGTCGGACATGATCTTCGACGTCGCCACCGTCCTCGCGGACCTCTCCGTGGCCATGACGCTCCAGCCTGGCGACGTCATCGCCATGGGCACGCCGAGCGGGGTGGGCGCCGCGCGCAACCCTCCTCGCTTCCTGCGCGAGGGTGACGTGTGTGAGGTCATCGTCGAAGGCGTGGGCGTGCTCAAGAACCCCGTCGTCCGCGCGCCGTGAGCTCGAGTCGTTGAGGACCAACCCCTGGGAGGACCCATGTCCACGCAAGCGAAGCTGCCGAGCCGTCTTCACCACACGGCCTATGTGACCAAGGACCTGGAGGCGACGCGGAGGTTCTACGAGGACCTGATTGGACTTCCACTCGTGGCGACCTGGTGCGAGTCGGACGAGCTGTTCGGCGCCATGCGCACCTACTGTCACACCTTCTTCGAGCTCGCGGACGGCAGCGCGCTCGCGTTCTTCCAGTTCGAGAAGCCCGAGGACCAGCAGCTCTTCGGGCCGGAGATTCCGTCCTCGCCGTTCCACCACATCGCGCTGAACGTCGACGTGGAGACGCAGCAGGGCATCGAGCAGCGCCTGCGCGCCGCGGGCTACAAGGAGCCGGACACGTATGTGCTCGAGCATGGCTATTGCCGCTCGCTGTACGTGAAGGACCCCAACGGGATGATCGTCGAGTTCACCCACGACAGCCCCCAGGCCATCACCCAGGACCTGCTCCAGGCGCGCCGCGCGAAGGCCCACCAGGAGCTGAAGCGCTGGCTGTCCGGGGACCGCACGTCCAACAACGTGTTCCGGTGAGCCTGCTCACGCTGTCGTTCGACAACGGGCCCGACCCCGTGGTGACGCCCCGGGTGCTCGACCTGCTGGCGTCGCACGCCATCCCCGCGTGGTTCTTCGTGCTGGGCAAGCACCTGGGGACGGACGAGGGACGCCGGCTCGTGGTCCGCGCGCGGGACGAGGGCCACCGGGTGGGCAACCACTCCTTCTCGCACGCCACGTCGCTCGGCGAGGACACCCGTTCTGACGCGGTGGAGGCGGAGATCGCCGCCACGGACGCGCTGCTCTCGCCCCTGGTCTCCACGGCGAAGTGGTTCCGTCCGTTCGGCGGCGGCGGCAAGCTGGGGCCGCACCTGCTGAGCCCTCGCGCCGTCGAGCACCTGGTCCGTCACCAGTACACGTGCGCGCTCTGGAACAGCGTGCCCGGGGACTGGTTGGATGCGAAGGGCTGGCCCGAGAAGGCGCTCGAGGACTGCGCCGCGAGACCTCACACGCTGATGGTGTTGCACGACATCCCGGAGGCCTGTCTGGACGGGCTCGACGGGTTCCTCCACCGGGCCCGGGAGCGAGGCGTGCGGTTCACCCAGGAGTGTCCCCCGGAGTGTCTGCCCATCGTCGACGGACGAATCGTGCGGGACCTCACGGGGCTCGTCGCGGGCGGCTGAGCCGTCGCGCGTGGCGTCACGAGGGCGCCGGGACGCGGGCACCTTCGAGCACGACCTTCAGTCCACACGGCTCGTTCCGGCTGAAGTCCAGGGTGAGGTGGGCGCGCTGACACAGCTCGCGGGCAATGGCGACCCCCAGCCCGCTGCCGCGTGGGTCCCGCTCCCGGGCACCGCTCGCCCGGAACAACCGCTCGCCGAGCCGCCCCAGGTCCTCGGGGGGCACGCCCGGGCCGTCATCCAACACGGTGAGGCGGAAGCGCTCCGGGGCCGGCTCCTCGAGCACGGCCACCACGTGGCCGCCCGGCGTGCCGTGGGCGATGGCGTTGTGGACCAGGTTGCTCACCGCCTGCTCCAGCATCGTCGGATGGCAGCGCGCCCACAGCTCGTGGTCCGGGCGGGCGACCTCCAGCGTGAGCTGCTTGCGGCGGGCCAGCAGCGACAGTCGGCGCGCCACGCGCTCCACCAGCATCCCCAGCGCCGCGCGAGGCTCGCCGTCCAGTGGATCCACGCCCTCGCCCAGCTGGCAGGCCAGCCGCAGGTTGTCGACCAGGGCGGTGAGATAGACGGTGTCCTCGAGGCCGCGCACCAGCAGCTCGGGCAGCTCCTCCGCGGGTGCGCTCGACGCCAGCTCCAGGGCGAGCTGCAGCGACGCGATGGGCGTCTTCAGGTCATGCGCCACGTTCGACAGGAAGCGCTCCAAGGCCTGCTGCTGTCCCAGGATGCGCGCCGCATCCGATTGGACCCGCGCCTGGGCCACGTCCAGGACGCGTGACAAGTCTCCCAGCTCGTCGCGCGCGGCGTCGTTCGTGGAGGCGTAGGCCTTGCCGCCCAGGCCGCTGGCCGCCGCGTGGAGCCGCCGGACGCGCTTGAGCAGCGGGGAGATGACGGCGAACGTGGAGGCCGCGGCCAGCAGCGCGGTGAAGGTGATGGCGGCGAGCATGAACCAGAGCGCGCCGCTCATCCGGCTGGCCACCACGGGCCACCGGTACTCCAGCACGCTGCAGGGCCCCGACGCCGCGGCGCGAATCAGGATGCTCCCGGCCCACACACCTCCCTCGAGGCGCGGGTAGTGGAGCGACATCGGCTGGGACTCGCCCGCGGCGAGCCGCTCCACGAGCGCCGGGTCCGGTCCCCCACGCTCGAGGAGCCTGTCCGCGTCGAACGCGCGCACCTGGAGCCCCTGGGGAAAGGTGTGGCTCCATCCCTGGGTCGCGGCGCGACAGGCCTCGCCATGGGCCTGCATCATGGCCTCGGAGAAGAGGCGAGCGCTGCCCTGGGCCGCCAGCTCCGCCGTCTTGTTGAACGTGACGTACGCCGCCGACAGCGTGGCGAGCAGGCCCAACAGCAGCGACGCGATGGCGGTCCTCCAGGCCAGCCCCTGCCACATCTTCAAGGCGCGTCCTCCAGGTCGAAGCGGTAGCCGATGCCCCAGGCGGTGCGCAGCCGCGCGCCGGCGGGGCCCAGCTTCTTGCGGATGCGCGCCACGTGGGAGTCCACCGTCCGCGCGTCCCGCTCCTCGTTGAGGGGCAGGGCCTGGTCGGCGATCTGCTCACGGGTGAGCGCGCGGCCGGGGCGCTCGACCAGGTACAAGAGCACGTCCAGCTCGTGGCGCGTCAACGGCACCAGCCCCTGGTCCTCCCGACTGACGGAGCGCGCATCCAGGTCGACGCGCACGTCCGCCCACGTCAGCACCCGGCGCGCGTTCGTGTCCGGCAGCCGCAGCCGGGCGCGGATGCGCGCGAGCAGCTCCTCCATCCAGAAGGGCTTGGCCAGGTAGTCCGCGGCGCCCAGTCCGAACGAGCGCAGCCGCGCCTCCAGCTCCTGCCTCGCGGACAGGACGATGATGGGGACATGGAGCCGGTGGTGCCAGGCCTCGAGCAGCGCGAAGCCGTCGGGGCCCGGCAGGTTCAGGTCCAGCACCACCAGCGCGGGAGGCTCCTTCAGCGCGGCCTCCAGCGCCAGGTAGCCGTCGGTGGCGAGTGTCACCTGGAAGCCCGCGAGCTTGAGCCCGCGGACGATGCCCGCGGCGATGGGAGGGTCGTCCTCCACGACCAGGATGGGGCCTTGCGAATCCATGGGGACGACCTCCGTGCCCGAAGCACGAGCCTAGCCGGCCAGGGCCTTGGGCATGGAGCCCTCCGCCTTCGTCACCTGGAAGGTGACGCTGCCCTGGGACGCGCCCCGGCTGTTCTCCACGACGATGGCCCCCGACGTGCCGCCGGAGGGCACCAGGAAGGTGAGCTGGGTGTCGCTCACCACCTGGTAGCGCTCGACGGCGGCGCCATCCAGCCGCACCCCCGTCGTCCCGGTGAAGTGGGCGCCCTCCACCGTCACCTGCGTGCCCATGGGACCGGAGCCCGGCGTCGCGCGGGTGAGGGTGGCGACCGCGGAGGCGTCCACCTGGAAGCTCTGCACCGAGTGCGCCGCGCCCCGCGAGGTGACGACCTGGATGGGCCCCTGCACCGCGCCGGAGGGCACCGTGGCCGTCAGCGCGGTGTCACCCTGCACGGTGAAGGACGCGGGCATGGCCGAGTCCCCGAAGCTGACCCGCTGCACGTCCGTGAAGCCGCCTCCCTGGATGCGCACCTGCGCTCCGACCTCTCCATTCGGCGGCGTGAAGCCGTCCACCCACACGACCTTGGGGACGGTGAAGGACTGGGAGGAACTCCCCGTGCCCGCGGCGTTGGTGACGCTGATGGGGCCCGTCGTCGTGTCCGCGTCGATGACGGCCACCAGCTCCGTGTCGCTGTTCACCTCGAAGGTGCGCGCCGGGGTGTCGCCGATGCAGACGCCGCTCGTCGCCGTGAAGCCCCTGCCGGTGACGGTCACCTTCGTCCCCGGGCCGCCCGTGTCCGGTGTGAAGCCGGTGACGACGGGCTTCACGTTCGTGCTCACGCTGAACGTGCTCTTCGTGGCTGCCTTGCCACCGGGCGTCGTCACGAACACGTCGCCCGTGAGCGCGCCGGACGGCACGGTGGCCGTGAGCTTCGTGTTGCCCTGCACCGTGAAGGCCGCCTGCGCCGAGGAGGCGCTGCCGAAGCGCACCTCGGTGGCGCTCCCCAGGTTCGTCCCCGTCAGGACCACCTGCGTGCCCACCGGGCCCGACGGTGGGGCGAACTGGCTGAGGGTGGGCGGCGCCACGAAGGTGAAGGCCATCGGCGAGTAGCCATCCGCCTTCGTGTTGGTGACGTGCAGGGGGCCGCTCACCGCCTTGTTGGGCACGTACGCGGTGAGCTCGGTGTCGCTCAGCACCTCGAAGAGGGGGGCGGCGACGCCTCCGAAGGCCACGCCCGTCGTGCCGGTGAAGCCGGAGCCGGTGATGGTGACGGCCGTGCCCCGGCCGCCGGTGAGCGGAGAGAACGTGGTGAGGACGGGGGGCGCGACGCTGAGCACCTGGAAGTCGTCCTTCGAGGCGCCGATGCCCGCCGGCGTCTCCACGGACACGGGGCCGCTGCCCGTTCCGGAGGGCGAGGTGACGGTGATGCTCGTGTCGCCGAGCGAGACGATGGGCACCTGCACCCCGGGCGTGCCGATGTGCACCGCCGTGGCCCCCGCGAAGCCGGAGCCGTGCAGGGTGATGGGGGTGCCGGGCGTGCCCTTGGTTGGCGAGAAGCTGTCGACGCTCGGCGCGGACAGGACGTTGAACGCGCTGGAGGAGACCCCCGTGCCCCGGCTGTTGGTGACGCGCAGGGGGCCGGAGGTGGTCCGGCTCCCCAGGACCGCGACGAGGTGGTGGTCATCCAGGACGGTGAAGGACGCCGCGGGCGCGCCGTTGAACGTCACGTCCGTGGTGCCGGTGAAGCCCGCGCCCGTCACGGTGACCTCGGTGCCCGGGGTGCCGGCGGTGGGCGTGAAGGCGGTGAGGGCGGGCACCTGGCTTCCCTTGACGACGAAGCCGTCCTGCGTCGCCGTGCCGCCAGGCGTCGACACGGTGATGGGGCCGCTGACGGCGCCCGGGGGCACGGTGATGATGAGCTGGTCATCCGACACGAGCGTGAAGGACGCGAGGATGTCCTCGTGGAAGTACACGCTCTTGGTGGACAGCAGGCCCGTGCCGTAGAGCTTCACGGCGTCGCCCTGCTGGCCGCTCGGGGGGCCCACGGAGCTGAGCGTCGGGGGCGCGGCCACCGTGAAGGGCGCGGCGCTCACGGCGGTGCCCTGGGCCGTCGTGAGCTGGATGGGGCCCGTGGTGGTTCCGTCCGCGACGCGGGCCACCACCTGGCGGTCGCTCCAGCAGCGGAAGTAATCGGCGGGCGTCCCGTTGAAGCTCACCTCGAGCGTGTTGGAGAGCCCCGTGCCGGTGAGCGTCACCTGGGTGCCCGAGGCGCCCTCGTCGGGGCTGAACCCGGTGAGGACGGGGGCGGACGCGGCCTTCGGCGTGGCGCCGCGCGAGGCGCCCTTGTTCGCGGGCGTGAGCTGTCCATAGAGATACACGCCGTTGTCGAACGCGACCCGCTGGAGTGACAGCGATTGCCCCTTCGAGCCCGTGTCGACGAAGCCATCCGCGTCGTCGAGCGCGTCCTGGAGCTTGGACATCACATACATGACGATGCCCATGTACACGGCGACGATGAGGGCCGCGACGACGCCGACGAGCGGCAGGGCCAGGAGCATCTCGAACTTCTGGACCGTGGGGTCGCTCGAGTCCGGGGCGTAGCTCACCTCGGGGTCCAGGATGTCGTAGTAGAGCTTCCCCACGCCATCCTTCTGCCGCACCGTCAGGGTGACGGTGCCCGTGAGCTGGATGGCCATGTGGAAGGCGGTGGCCTTCATCACCAGGGCCAGGCCCTTGTCCGTGAAGCCGAGGGTGAAGGCCTTCAGGTGGATGCTCTGCCCCTTCGCGTGGAGGGTGACGGGCTGGGTGAGCGAGAGCACCGGAGGGCTCCCCTTCACCTGGAAGTCCGACTCCGGCACCTTCATGGCCTTGGCCAGCGCGGGAATCATCTCCTGGAGCAGGAATGTGTCATCGACCAGGATGGCGAGGTTCTGCGTCGGGGACGTGGTGAAGGTGGGCGTGGAGGGGAAGGGCGTCGGCGCGGGCCAGCCCGGCGGGAGCGCGTGGTCGCTCATCATCAGGGCGATGAGGTCCGGGGCGTCGCCCGCCGTCAGGGAGAAGGTCATCGTCGTGGGCGCGCGCGGCGGGGGCTTCACCGCGCCGGTCGCCTTGCCCTGGGTGATGGCCGCCTGGAGCTGACCGAGCACCGCCGTCTCGATGAGGGCGGAGACGCCGGACTTCGGGCTCATGGTGACGGTGAAGGTGTGCTCCGGGTCGAGGAACCAGAGGGTGTTCCAGGCCTTGGCGTCGTCCTCGTCCCCCGAGTCCGCCGTCGTCACGCACGTGGCGCCGCCCTGCAGGGTGGCCACGCCCTGGTCGACCTGGTTGACGGCCTGGCCGTCGTCGAAGGTCCACACGCCCACGAGGCCTGGCTGGGGGAGGGGGAGGGTGGCGTTCATCGCTTGCTGGAGCTGCGCGGCGGTGCGCGCGAGCGTCCAGAGCCGCACGGAGGCCACCTCGCCGTCCAGGCCCTGGCCGATGCACAGGCTCTGCCCGTTCGTCCGCGGCTGCGAGGACAGCGTCGCGGTGCCCTTGGACTGTCCGTCCACGTAGAAGGTGATGACCTG
This sequence comes from Myxococcus sp. AS-1-15, assembly GCF_020037055.1. Taxonomy (NCBI): domain Bacteria; kingdom Pseudomonadati; phylum Myxococcota; class Myxococcia; order Myxococcales; family Myxococcaceae; genus Myxococcus; species Myxococcus sp. AS-1-15. The sequence continues at coordinate 112,937 of NZ_JAIQDF010000018.1, forward strand.
GGCGGCGAGGGACACGGCCACGAAGTGCCAGTGGCCATCATCCAGCGTCGCGGCGGAGCCGGGGGCGACGCAGGTCTGGCCTCCCCAGGTCACCACGGGCCTGCCGCCATTGATTCCCACCGAGAGGCCCGCGTCGGGCACGGACACCAGCGTCTGCGCCTGCGTCGCCTGGGTTCGCACCCACACCTCCACGGTCAGCGCGTTGCTGTCGAGCGTCCAGGGGGCCTTGGCCCTGGCGTCACAACCCGCCAGGCCGTTCGTGGCGAGGTAGGACGTCGGATAGACGCACCCCATGGCGAGGCTCGCCAGCCGGACGCCGACGCTCAGCGTCCCGTCGACGGCCTGCCGGGCCACGGTGCCCGTGCAGGGGACGCTGAAGACGACCGAGTCCGTCTGGCTGTCGAGCGCGACGGACAGCTGCTGGAGCCCCACCGTCACCGAGCCCTGCTGCAAGGTGACCGTCGGGTCCTGCGCGCCCGCGGCGAAATTGGCCGCCATCGTCGTCAGCAGCGAGGCATCGACGTTGACCGCGGTGTTCCACCCCTGATTGACATCCTTCATGACCATCTCCCCCTGCATGGCGCCCCAAGCGCCAATCCGAGTGGGGGCAGGATGCGGGGAGGATGTGGAGGAAGTGTGGAGCGGCCCCGGACGCGCGAGCGAGCCCGGGGCCTTCGGTCCTCCGGCCGCGGGGGACTACGGGTGCGGGTTGCTGCTCCAGCAGACGGCGTAGGCATCACGTCCGCAGAAGTTGTTCGCGTAGGCGTTGCAGTCGCCGTACGCGACGGTCTGCGTGGCCCACATCCACTCGCTGGTGCTGCGGCAGCGCCACGAACAGGTGCGGCCGCCTTGCGCCCAGCCGGCACAGTTGGCGGTCCAGGACGCGCTCACCTCGCCCGGGACGCGGTCCTTCGTCATCACGACGGAGGCCGGGTCCGGCAGCGAGGAGGCTTCGGTCGCCTCCTCCGGAGGGGCGCCGCACGCGGCGAGGAACATCGCGGAGGTCAGCGCCAGCAACAGGGGATTCGTCGGCTTCTTCATGGGAGGGATTCCGGGGGTGAGGGAAGCAGGCTCAGGGGATGCTCCAGCAGACGCTGTACGGCTCGCGGCCGCAGTCGCGCCGCGCCACGTCCTCACACTGACCCCACGCGACGTCGTTGTAGCCGTACCAGTGACGCCAGTCGTTGGCCGTGCACTTGAACGTGCAGTGCCGCGCCCCATTGGCGTACCCCTCACAGATGCCCTGCTCCGTCTCACCGAGCGTGCCCTCGGCGTCCGTCAGCTCCTCCGGCGCGCCGCCGCACGCCGCCAACATCCCTCCAAACGCCAGACCGATGATGAGTGACTTCATCTTCACGGGTGATTGTCCTTGGTGTGTGTGCCGGCGAGATGGCCGGCCTCTGGAATGTATTGGGCAGGCCTGACGTCGAGCAAATACCCGTGGGGTGCTTGCTACCCATCCCTTCCTGAAGGCAGGGAAGATGAACGGCATATTCCCGCCTGGGCGTATTGTTGATGTCTGATGAAGGTTTTGCTGTCTTGGATGCGTTTTCTGGTTTATGGCAAAGAGAGCTCATTGCTAGGGATGCGGTCGAGCCTGGCGTGTCCCGGGTAGGCAGCGCATCTCCGTCGTCGAGCAATCAAGGGACGATCATGTTCAAGAAGACAGCAGCTCTCGCTGTGACCTGTGGCGCATTGTTGGTCGGTTGCGGCACGGAACCGAGGGCGGAGCACCAGGAGATCTTCTCCAACCTCATCGAAGCTGGCTTTCCGACCAACGACATCCGAATCGTTGACGGTGCCGTGTATGTGGGAGGTGATGCCCACGTCACGCTGGAGGCGTCGCGCGAGATGCTCCGGCCTTCCGAAGGGAGCGAGGAGCAGTACCGCACGAGCAACCTCGTTGGTATGGGCGTGACGAAGATCTGCGTCAACCCAACCGCCACCTTCAACAGTTATCCCAGACTGAGCCAGGGGTTGGACCAGGCCCTCATCAGCTTCAATGCGCGGGGTCTGCGCATCACCTTCGCGCGTGGGCCGAGCACTGGCTGCACCGCGAACATCACGGCGCAGACCACTTCGGGCGCTGGCGGCTCCGCCGGCTTTCCCTCGGGTGGCCAACCCTACGGAGTCATCAACATCGGCGTCGGTCTGAACAGTGCCAGCGCGGGCCTGAACAAGCACGTCATCATGCACGAGCTGGGCCATACGGTTGGCTTCCGCCACTCGGACTATTACAACCGCAGCATCAGCTGTGGCTCCGGTGGCAACGAGGAGGCTGGGAGCGATGGCGCCATCCACCTCCCTGGGACGCCAACCACGGCGATCGTGGGCGGGTCCGTCATGAATTCCTGTGGTGGCCCGACTGCGGGCAACGAGTGGACGGCCTCCGACATCGCCGCGCTGAATCACCTCTATGGGTACCGTCGGGTGGGCCCTGGGGCCGCGAGGATGGTGCCGGCTGGCGGATTCTCTTCGGACTACTGGGCGGATGCGTCCACGCACTTCCTGCCGGGCGACTTCAATGGCGACGGCAAGGGTGACTTCATCGCCATCCACGCCAATGGCGTGACGTATGGAAACACCTTCCTCTCGAATGGTGATGGTACCTTCCGGCGCGTGGCCTCCGGTGGGTTCTCCTCGGACTACTGGTCGGATGGGGCCACGCGCTTCCTTCCGGGCGACTTCAATGGTGACGGCAAGGGGGACTTCATCGCCATCCACGCCAATGGCGTGACGTATGGCAACACGTTCCTCTCGAACGCAGATGGCACCTTCCGGCGCGTGGCCTCCGGTGGGTTCTCCTCGAACTACTGGTCGGATGGGGCCACGCGCTTCCTTCCGGGCGACTTCAATGGCGACGGCAAGGGGGACTTCGTCGCCATCCACGCCAACGGCGTGACGTATGGCAACACCTTCCTCTCGAACGCAGATGGCACCTTCCGACGCGTGGTGTCCGGCGGGTTCACCTCGAACTACTCGTCGGATGGGGCCACGCGCTTCCTGCCGGGCGACTTCAACGGCGACGGCAAGGTGGACTTCATCGCCATCCATGCACGCGGCGGTACCTACGCCAACACCTTCCTCGCGAACGGTGACGGCACCTTCCGGCTCGTCGTTTCCGGTGGCTTCTCCTCCGACTACTGGGCGGATGGCGCCACGCCGTTCCTTCCGGGCGACTTCAATGGTGATGGAAAGGTGGACTTCATCGCCATCCACCCGGGCGGCGTCACCCACGCCAACACGTTCCTCTCGAACGGAGATGGCACCTTCAGACGGGTGGTCTCCGGCGGGTTTTCCTCCGACTACTCGGCGGATGGTGCCACGCCGTTCCTTCCAGGTGACTTCGATGGTGACGGCAAGGTGGACTTCATCGCCATCCATCCGGCCGGTAGCTCCCACGCCAATACCTTCCTCTCCAACGGTGATGGCACCTTCACGCGCGTGTCATCCGGCGGGTTCACGGCGGACTATTGGGCGGAGTCGTCCACGCGCTTCCTGCTGGGCAACTTCAATGGTGACGGCAAGATGGATTTCATCGCCATCCACCCTCGCGTCGGCACCTACGCTGACACGTTCCTGATGTACTGACGTGACGCCGGCGAGATCGCGGAGGGGATTTCGCCACCGAGTCCGAGGCGTCGCGGCTGAAGCAGGCGCTCCTCGACCTCCGCCGGCGGGCCATCTCGGACCTGGTGTCGTTCCACGACGGGGTGCACGCGACGCAGGGTGACGGGACATCCATCGCCTGTCCGGAGGGCTTCTCGCCGTGGAAGGAGGAGCTCCTCCTGACGCTCCTGCCCACGCGCCTCCAGGGATTCTCGCGCGTCGAGGTCCTCCTGGGGCTCTACGCCGCTGAAGTCACACCCGGACGACCGCCAGGGGCTTGCCGGCTGCCGGCCTCAGTTCACCGGAGCGTCGGCCAGGGTGTCCGCCAGCCGCGCGCCCTCGGTGTTCAGCAGGCACTTCGCGAACAGGTAGAAGCGGTAGGCGTCCCGGAAGTTCGAGCCCAGCCCGAACGAGACGCGGATGGCGCCGCAGTTGCCCTTGTTGAGGATCTTGTCGTCGAAGGTCTTGCAGTCGAGGATCTTCTCCGTCTTGTCGAGCTCGCAGTGCTCCGCGCCGGCGGTGGTGTACGTGGCCTGCTGCACCGCGCCCAGGTTGCAGAAGCACCCGTTGCGCACGGTGATGCCGAAGGACTCGGCGGCCCGCTTGACCAGGGCGTGCGGGAAGACGGCGTTGTAGCAGTCGAAGAAGTTCAGCATGACCGTCGCCCCCTTGTGCTCGGGCGGCGGGCCGTAGATGCGGCAGAGCGGGGCCTGGGCCTTGATGTCGTGCCGCAGCTCCAACAGCCGCGTCTCCAGCCACCTGGCCAGCGCCGTCGACCGCGCGCGGAGCTCATCCAGTCCGAGCCGGGAGAGGAACTCGAACCCCTGGGCGATGGCGTGGAAGGACGCGTAGTTGGGCGTGCCGACCTCGAACCGCTTCCCGTCGTCACGGTGCAGCAGCCGGTCCGTGGGAGACCACGGGCCCGAGTAGTAGCACACCGCGCCGCCCGCGAAGGACGGCGGGGTCAGCTTGCGAAGCGAGGAGCGCCTGGCGATGAGGCACCCGGTCCCCGTCGGATGGCCGAACATCTTGTAGAACGAGACCGCGACGAAGTCCGGGTGATGCACCGAGCAGTCCAGCCGGGACTGGGGGACGAGCGCCGCCGCGTCGCACAGCACCATCGCGCCCTTCTCCTGCGCGAGCGGAATCCACTTCAAGTCATGCCTGGCGCCCGTGGCGTTGGACTGCGCCGGGTACGCGAGCAGATGCGGGTGCCCCGGGGCGAGCTTCTCGAGCGAGCGCCGCATCGAGCTGTCCAGAATCAAGAGCTCCTTGTCCAGCGGGATGTACTTCACCGAGGCGCCCTTGGACTTCGCGTACTCGCGCAGGCCGTGGACCGAGGTGTGGTTGTCCTTGGTGAGCAGGACCTCCGAGCCGCTCTCGAAGGGGAACGACTCCGCCACCAGGCGGATGGCGCCGCTGGCGTTGGGGGTGAAGATGATCTCGTATTCCTCCGGCGCACAGCGGAAGAACCGATAGATCTCCGCGCGGGCCTTCTCGAAGGCCGCGTCGGAGGACTTCGAGCCGGTGTGCGGGTTGCCGAGGATGGTGCTCTTGAGCACCTGATAGTCCTGCGTCAGGAGGCTCTCCGGGGCGAGCGTGCCGCCCACGTGGTCCAGGTACGCCTCCTGGAGGGCATCCAGGCGCGAGAACTCGGTGTCGCGCAGCGCCTCGACCTCGGCCTCGGGGTAGGTCGGGTGCTCGGCCAGGAAGGCGGCCTTCATCGCGTGGTAGGGGCGCAGCAGCTGGGCCTCCGCGAGCGGGAGCGGCCTGTCCGCGGGGCTCTCGACGAACTGGGGCGGCAGCTGTCGGAACGCGCTCAAGGCCGAGAAGTCGGGCCGGGGACTGGGGGCCACGGACTCCTTGCAGGCCTGGTCCACCTGGCCGCGCAGGAGCCAGGCCTTGACCTGGTAGTTCCGGGTGGGGACCTGCTCGTGGAACTCCCGGAGCATCGTGTCCAGGTACCCCTCCCGGGTGAGGGTGTCGCACTGGTTGAACTCCTCCAGGAGGATGCAGGCGTTGAAGAGGAACTCGCGGGTGTCCGGGTCGTCCAGATGGAAGGACAGGGGACATGAGGTCGCGACCTCGCTGACGCCCCGACAGAGCCCCTCGAGGGAGAAGGCGTGGGTGATGGCGGAGGGGTCGGTCAGGCTGAGGGCCGCGTCCATGATGGCCGAGGGCGTCCCGAAGTGCTTCTGGGATTGCCGCCGGGCCAGGTCGAACAGCTCGTTGTAGTGGAAGACGGTGCCGTAGAGCTTCCCGCCCGGACGCAGCACCCGCTTGAACTCCCGGGCGACGCGGGCCTTGTCCGGCGGGAACATCAGTCCGAAGCCGCAGACGATGATGTCGAAGCTGTTGTCCGCGAAGGGCATGTCCGCCATGTCCACGTCGGCGTGGAAGACGACGTCCCGTCGGAGCTCCTCACTGACCACCTTCCTCGCCATGTCGATGGCGATCTTCGACAGGTCCGTGGCGACCAGCCGCAAGCCCAGCGGCCGGGCCAGGTCCTCGTAGAGGTGGGTGGTGATGCGGCCCGTCCCACACGCGACCTCCAGGATGCTCGTCGGGGGAGCGTCCGGACGGATGTCCTTGCGAATCTCCCGGACGAGCAGCTCTCCATAGGGTTTGAAGAGCCGGGGGCCCAGGACACGCTCGTAGAACTCCATGAACGTGCTCAGGGACCACTTCTGCTCCGACACGGTCTTGCAGTGGTGCGGCGCGGTGCTGTGCATTGCGGGCTCCCAATGGCAGCCGGGGCGCGTGGCCGCCTTGTTGTGTTTGTATCTCATTGGGGTCCGGAAGGGTCAATGTCTGGCGGCGATGGTGGTGTGATGCCTCAGGGGATTGGTGGTATCCCCGGGGTGGGCTGTCTTCGGGGTGGCCCGCATGGATGTCATTGTGCGGGCCAGGAGCCCGCACAGTCAGGGCGTCGGCCGCAGTCTCGCCCGCAGTCGCGCGGTCTTCTGTCCGGTCCATCCCTGGGGGCGAAGCAATGCCAGCCATCCGTCGACGTGCTCGCCCGTATAGACGTGTCCGTAGCCGGGCGGCACGGCCATCCCCAGCGGCAGGTCGGCCGTCACCTGCCAGAACGTGACGAAGGGCAGCCACACCATCGCGTCCACGACGTCGTCACCGCGGGGCTCGCGCAGCCAGTCCGGCCGTCGCAAGAGCAATCGGGGGCTCCACCAGGTGATGGGGTCCGAGGGGTGCAGCAGATAGAGCACCCGGGCGTCTGCCCAGGGCGCCATGGCGGGGGGAATCTCTTCCCCGGGGCGCCGGCTGAAGCGGACGATGCGGCCCTCGCGGTAGATGGGCTCCACCTCGGGGCTGCCGGCGTCGCGCTGGTCGGTGAACTCGCGGTACAGCGTGTTGAACTGGGGTGGGCCGACGAAGAGCGCGCCGTGGGTGCGATTGGCCAGGTCCCGCTCGCCGCTGAAGGCCGTCTCCCCGCCGTACGAGCCCAGGCTCTCCCCGAACACGAACAGCTTGGGGCGCCGGTCCTCGGGGAGCCGGGACCAGCGCTCGTAGACGGCGTCGAAGAGGGCCCGTCCCGCCTCGCGCGCCCGCTCCTGGTCCACCAGGACGGAGAGCCATGACCACAGATGCGAGTACTGCATGGAGACGATGGCCGAGTCGCCACCAGTCAGGAACTCGAAGGCCTCGACGGACTCGGGCACCACCCAGCCGCTGCCCGTCGTCGTCACGACCAGCAGGAAGTCGCGCTCGAAGCCGCCCGCGCGCTCCAGGTCACGGACGGCGAGCTCGGCGCGGCGCTCCGCATCCGGGGCGGACGCATGACCGGCATACACCCGGATGGGCTCCTTCGCGGGGGCACCATGGAACGCGGACAGTTCCTCCACCGAGGGGCCCTGGGCCACGAAGCTGCGGCCCTGGCGGCCCAGCGTCTCCCAGGGCACGAGGGAGTCGGGGCTCCCGGAGCGCAGCGGGCTTCGTGGAGCCGACACACCCTCGGCGGTCGTCGTGTCCTGGAGGGCCAGGGCGCGGTCCGCCAGGGAGATGAGCCCGTCCCACAGCACGCCGCTGAGGACCAGGAAGGTGAGCGTCGCCACCGCGAACCCGCTCGTCGCCCGGGCCGCGCGGGGGCCGATGTGGCGCGACAGGCGCGTGTTCAGTCGATGGGAGAGCGCGCGCAGCCCTCGGCCCGCACCGATGAGCAGGAGGAAGAGGAGCGCGGCGATGAAGGGCGCGAACAGGTAGCCCGCCCGGCACGGGTGGGGCATCCCCATCCGCTCCCGGATGCTCGCCTGCCAATGCCAGCCCAGCACCAGGGATGCGGCCAGGGCCACGGCCGCCACCCCGAGGAACCCTCGCCAGGCCCGGGCGCTGGGTGTGCGCGGAGGTCGGTTGGCGAACTCCCGCCAGAGCCAGGCACCCGCCACCCCGAGCCCGTAGCCGATGACCGCGCTGATGCCGCTGACGAGCCCCTGGAAGGGGCCGCCGCGAGGCAGGAGCGAGGGGGTGAATGACAGACACGCGAACACCAGCGCGACCCACGCACCAGGCAGCGTGAAGTGGCGCCACCAGGCCATGGCCCGACTCCGGTGCCACCCCCCACGCGCGGATGCTGCTCGCGCGGGGCTTCCGATGAGGCGCTCCATGTGACCCCCGAAAGACAGACTCGCCCTGCTCGTCCCTGGGAAAGGGTAGGCGCGGAGGGCGCGGCCCACAGCGTGCGCTCGCCGCTCCTGCCCGGCGCGATGGATGGGGCGGGCGAGCCTCCGTGCACGCGCCCGCCGCGTCCCGGTGGCCCGATGCGCCTCGGGTCAGGCCGAGCGCAGCGCCTGGAGCGCGACCTCCCCCACCTGGAGGTCCTTTCTCAGCCACTGCGCCAGCGCCTCCGCCTGCTCCTGTCGGGTATGGCCGCACACGGCTTCCTGTCGCGCCGTGCCGTCGGCGGTGGCGACTTCGAGCGTGACGCGGTAGCGCGTCTTGTTCTTCGCGGACACCTGAGACTCGACACGCAGCGACAGCACGTCGTTCCACCGGACGTCGAGCCGCGCCTTGCGTCCCAGGATGGGCGGCAGCGAGAGCCACCGCTCCCGGCGGTGGAGGCGGACCTCGTAGTGGCCGGCCTTCTTCCGGGCGTGGAGGTAGCGCCCGACGAGCAGCCCGCACGCGAAGACGACGACCCAGGCCGCCACGCCCGCGGCCAGGGGTGGGTTGACGCCCGCGAGGGTGCTCGTGAGCACGACGCAGAGCAGGGCGGAGGTCGCCATGGTGATGGCCGCCGAGGTGGCCGTGTCGGGTGCGTCGAGCACCACGCACTCGCTGCCGTCCTCCCGTGTGAAGGGTGACAGCAGCGGCGGCTCCGGCTTGAAGGACCCCACCACCAGCTTCAGCAGCCAGAGCGCCACCAGGTTGAAGGGAAGCAGTATCAGGAGCACGACCAGCTCCGTGCCCCCGAGACCCGCCTGGAGGACCGCCTCCGAGGGGTCGCCCGGCGCGTGGTGCACGGTGACGCGAGCCCCGACGGGGTACCGGGCGACCAGCGCCTGGGCTTCCTCGAGGTCCCCCGAGCGCGAGGTCATGATGCGGTACTTGTGGCCCTCGTGCTGTCGTCCGTCGACGGAGTACGTGTAGGTCAGCTCGAGGCCGTGCGTGGTGCTCTTGTTGCCGCGGACCGAGCGCACCTCGCTCGCGGTGATGGTGCCCTGCGCGGTGGGCCAGCTCGCGGACTGGGCCTGACGCCTCACGCTGGAGCCCGCCATGTAGTCGGCGAACCCGGTGATGGCCCACCACGGCAACGCGAACACGAGCAGCACGACGGCGGAGCCCACGCGAGCAAGCATGGCGCGAGTCTACTGGAGTCCTCCGGAATCAACGAAGCAGGGGGAGGCCGGCCGCCCGCGCCTGGCGACGTCTGGCGGCGGATTCCGACCGCTGGTCGGGAGCATCGCCTCCGTCCTCGTGCAGAGGTGCCACCTTGTCAGGGCTTCACGCCGTGCTCATCGCCCGTCGAACCGGAGACCCTCCATGTCCATCTCGATTCCCCGAACCTCGTACCGCGCCGCCGTCGGCCTCGCGCTCTTCGCCGTGTCCTGCCTCGTCTGGCTGAGCCTCGGTGTCGGCATCATCGGCTCTGACGGTGCGCGCGTGAACCTGCTCCATGGCGGGGTGGTGCTCATCGGCGTGGTCGGTTGCTTCATCACCCGGCTGCGCGCGGCCGGCATGGCGCGGACGCTGGTCGCGATGGCCGTCACCCAGGCCGTCATCGGCCTCGTCGCGGTGCTCGCGGGCTGGGGCTTGCCGTGGAGTCCTCCGGCCGAGGTGCTGGGGCTCACCGCGGGCTTCGTCTCGCTGTTCCTGGGGGCTGCCTGGTTGTTCCAGCGCGGCGCGGGTGGTCGCGCCGTGGCCTCGTGAGCACTCGGGGGCGCTTGCCAGGTCGCTCGACGTCGCGTCGCACGTCTGGGGGAGGTCCGGCGTGCGCCTCCAGGCCTGCTGGTGGCGCCAGAGGGTGATGGCCACCCGGCGCGCCGTGCGGTGGGCTCCGCCTGGACGAGAGCCCTGAGCCTCGGGAGGCACCATGTCGCGCCTGTTCAGGAGCCTGTGTCACCTCGGGTGGGCCGTCATGGTGTGGGTCGTGTGCGCGTGTGGCGAGAAGGCGTCGCTCGCCTCGCCGCACTGGCTGCCCGCCTTCACCGCGCCGATGCACCCGTCGGCCTCGGCCACGGTGGGGGATGAGCTCGCCGGACCGAGCTTCCGCGACCAGACGGTGCGCATGTTCGTGCGGCCCACGCTGGCGGGCCCCCGGCTGCGGCTGGTGTTGAGCAACCAGTACGGTACGCAACCCTTGCAGGTCGCGGCGGTTCGCGTCGGGTTGAGGACTCAGGGCGTCTCCATCGACCCCTCGACGGACCGGCAGGTCCGCTTCGCCGGCACGGCGTCCGTCAGCATCCCTCCGGGGAGGACGGCCACCAGCGAGCCCGTGGAGCTCGCGGTCGATGGCCTGCGGGATGTGGCGGTGTCGCTCTACTTCCTGGAGCGCTCGGGGGCCGTGTCCTGGCACCTGGAGGGCACGCGGAGCACCTATGTCTCTGGCCGTGGCGACCACGCTGGGGCCGCGAGCTTCGTGCCCGCGCTCACCACGCGCAGCCTCTACTTCCTCACCGCGCTGCACGTCGACGCCGTGGCGGATGCGTCCCTGGTCGTGGCGTTCGGCGACTCCATCACCGATGGCGTGGGGACCACGGCGGACCAGGAGCGCACCTGGCCCGCGCGCCTGTCGCAACGCCTGAGGGCGCGAGGCGGACGCGCCGTGGGCGTGCTCAACGCGGGGCTGTCGGGCAACCGGCTGTTGGAGGAGGGCTATGGCCCCAGCGGCTTGCGCCGCTTCGAGCGCGACGTGCTGACCCAGCGCGGCGTGAAGGCCGTCATCCTGCTGGAGGGAATCAACGACATCGGCCGCCCGGGGGCGGCATCCGGGGCCGAGCGCATCACCCAGGCCTACGAGCAGCTCATCCAGCGGGCGAGGGCCCGGGGCATGAAGGTGTATGGCGGGACGTTGACGCCGATGAAGGGTCATCCCTACTTCACGGCGGCGAACGAGGCCACGCGCGAGGCGGTGAACCAGTGGATTCGCACGGCGGGCCGGTTCGACGCGGTGATTGACTTCGAGGCCGTGCTGACGGACCCGGCGGACCCCGACGCGATGCGAGCGACGCTGACGGTGGACGGACTGCACCCCAACGATGCGGGCCACGCGCTCATGGCGGAGGCCGTGGACCTCCACCTGCTCGAGTGATGTGCCAGGGCATGGGAAAGTTCTCCTGTCGACGAATGCCGGACAGGCCTGACACGTCAAGTGCCCGCCCTGACGCGTCAAGTGTCTGGAGGGGGTTCGCAAATGCCTGTGTTTGCATTGGGGCCCGGCTCTGGCGTGCTGGCATGTCTTCTGCTCCGAGGGGGCTCACCACCCCCAATGGAGGAATTCCAGATGAAGGTCGTGCAGCCCATCAATCCAGGCGGCAGCTACAACATCATCCAGACGGTCTACCGGCTCTCGCGGTTCTCCGGCCTGGGGGACCAGATCGAGGACACGGCCTCCAACATCGCGCTCGCGCTGGGGCCCATCATCGACGGCGCGTTGACCCAGAATGCGCAGCAATTGGGCGTGTGGACGCGGGTGTGGGGTCCTTGTGTCTATCAAACGGACAAGGACTGCTCGGGGAAGGGCCGCGTGTCGAAGGTGGCCGACAACGTCATGTACGTGGCCTACAACGCGCAAGCGGACTGCTATGTCGTGGCGGTTGCTGGCACCAACGGGAATCGGGACACGACGTACAACTGGTACGACACGGACTGTCTGGACAACAACGTCTCGGTCACCGTGCCCTATCCGATGGGCATCACCCCGACGAACAGCACCAATCCCAGTCGTTCCAACATCGGGAACGTCTCCCAAGGGGCGGCCTGGGGGACCACGAATCTGCTGAACATGCTGGACCCGCGGACGAATCAGTCGCTGCAGACCTTCCTGGGGACGAAGGAGTCGTCCAAGTCGACGCTGGTCTTCACGGGGCACAGCCTGGGAGGCTCGCTCAGTCCGACGTTGGCTCGCTGGCTCTATCCGAGCATCTTCGATGTGAAGCGTTGGAACGACGTCTTCGTGCTGCCGACGGCCGCGCCGACGACGGGAGACCAGGGCTTCGTCAACTACTTCAGCGGGCTCTTCGTTCCGACGTACATCACCGGCATCGCGAATTATGGCTACTGGAACCAGGTCATCACGAACGTGTACGACGTGGTGCCGCATGGCTGGACCAACCTGATGAACGTCCAGCCGCACAGCGTGCAGAATGACGTCGTGTGGGATTACGTCAAGAACCAGTCCATCCAGACGCTCTACGGCCCCCTCACCGGTGTCTTCGGGCTCGACGCCAACCTCGCCTATGGGACCATCCACCCGCTGTACGAGCGGGTCCCGGACCCGAATCCCTACGTCAGGCTGCCTTCGCAGTTCTTCATGCCGTCGCCGCTGCCCGCCCAGCCGGCGGACTTCGCGGACTTCATGACGACGGTGGGGCAGCAGCACATCGACGCCTATGACGCCTTCTTCGGGGTGCCCGCCACCGTGGCCAGGCCGAAGGTGAGCCTCCTGAGCGCTTCACCCGGCGCGGGGACGAAGGAGGGCTCCGCAGCGGTGCGGAACATCGCCTGAGGTCGAGAAGGTGAGCGGCCCCCGTCGGTCAATCGGCGGGGGCCTGCTTCGAAAGCAGCGGCGCCAGCATCGTCACGCTGCGCGGCCCCAGGTCTCCACGATGACGAGCATTCGCATGAGCGGGATGTGGCCCGGTCAAGGGGGGGCGGTTGCCGTGGAGCTGGCTCGCGAGGGTGGGGACGTCCCGCGGGAGGGGGCGTAGCGACGGAGCGGCTGTCGCGCTCACCGTGCCCACGGGACAGGTGACCACGGGCAACCACCTGGAGTCAGAGCACTTGAACGAGGCTCAGGGACAGGAGCCCGTTGAGCGAGGACAGCCCTTCGGGCGAATCACAGGCCGCGAGGTCCGTGGAGACGAAAGTCGCGGTTCGTACCGAGGTGGCGCCCTCGAACTTCCCCGACAGGACGGTGCCGGTCTCCTCCGCGATGGCCACGGCCGGCTCGGAAGCCACCCGCACCTGCGTGCTGCGCAGGGTCGAGGTCTCGCCTGTATTCCAGGTCAGCGACAGCGTGGTGGAAGGCGTCTTGAGGAGGTTCGCGCAGGAGAGGCCCGGCTCGTTGAGCTGTCTCCAAGCGGTCGCCGAGGTCACCGGCGAGCCCAGGAGCGTGACGCAGTTGCTCAGGACGCCCGTCGAGGTGGTGACGACGTCCTGGGGTGTCCGTCGCAGCGGCGGGTCGAACGTCACCGTCACGGAGCCCACCGGACAGGTGACGAGCGTCGACAGGTCCTGCTCGACGGAGGCGGGCACCTCGCCCTCCGCGGAGCCGCCCTGATGCTCACCGCAGCCCACGTACAGCATCCCGGTCGAAACCACCGCAACGAGCCAGTCAGGCTTGACCATCGAGACCTCCAGAGTGGTTGCTCCACGAGGCTAGCGGCGCGCCCGACTCAGCGTCTCCGAAGCGGTCCGCGGCAGCGTTCGTCGCCTGACGATGGCCCTGTACGATGGTCCCATCTTCCCTGCATGGAGCAGCTGCTCCCCCCCCCTCGCTCACCTCCTCCTCGCCTGTTCGAGGCACCAGGGGCGAAGGGCGACGCCCAGCGCTCTGTCAGCCCATCTCCACGCAGGGTGGACCTCAGGCGCGCCGTCCGAGGCCGTCCGAGAATCACGAACTCGGGTTCATCCGGCCACCGCGACGGCCTTGGCCTTCTGTTCCTCCAGCCAGGGGAGGTAGTGGCGCGCCATGAACTCCGGCTTGAAGTCGCGGTAGCTGCTGATGGCGCCGAGCCAGTGCGCGCCGCGGATGCACTGCCAGGCGGGGTCGAACTGGTACGGCAGGAAGCCCGCGCGCGCGCCTTGCGGATAGAGGTGGTGGTTGTTGTGCCACTCCCCGGTGATGAGGCCCGGCCAGCGCTGGTTGATGGACTGGTCGCGCCGGTTGAAGTCCACCCCGTCACGCCGACGGTCCTTCCCACCCCCGTGCCCGTCATAGTTGAACGTCCGCACGCCCACGACCCACACCCCGGACCAGCCGAAGAGCGCCAACGCCAGCGCGTGCCCGCCGAGCAGGAAGAACACGCCGTACCAGACTGCCCAGTTCGCCAGGAAGTGCGCCACCGTCCAGGCCGGGTGACAGAGTGAACCCCACTTCTGGTACTGCGCATGGCTGTTGAGGTGCACCCCCGTGTGCTCCATCAGCTTGCACAGCTGCGCGTAATCCCTGGCGTTCAAGTCCTTGCGGATACCCTGATGATTCGCGTCCGCCAGGAAGCAGTAGAGCCAGCCGGCCTTCGCGTTGTAGGGGTCGCCCGGCTGCTCCGACCTGGCGTGGTGCACGTGGTGGGAGATGACATAGGCCTCCTCCGAGATGGTCTTCACCACCAGGTTGCGGCACAGCTCCCGGAAGAAGGCGTTCTTGAACTTGAACGCACGGTGCGTGGCATAGCGGTGGAACCAGATGGTGCCGTGGGTGCCCAACACCACCATGCTGTAGACGAAGCCCGCCAGCAGCAGCCACACGCTGAAGTGATGGGTGAAGAAGAGCGCCAGCGGGATGCCGAACCCCAACGTCGTGGCCCACCCCGTCAGGGCCAGCCAGTTCTTACGGGTTCGTAGAATGTTCAGTCGGGAGAAGAACTCCGAGAGGATTTCCCGGTGGGTGGGCACATGGAGCGCGCCGTTCTTTTCGTAGCCGTAACTCGGAGGGTCGAGGATGCGATCCAGAAATGACATGAAATCCTGAGCAGGCTGCCGGACGCGTGGGAAAGCGTGAGTGTCTCATGAAACTCCGGCGGTCGTGCCAGGTGTCACCCGATATTTGATTTCGAGGGGGCAGGCGCGAGCGTCGCGAGGGAGGAGACGCGCTCCCCGGCCTCGTGAAACGTGCCGGGGGGCCCTCCTCATCCTGCCGGTCCGCGATGACTCAGCCTCTTGCCTGGCGCGCGGCTGTCAGCGAGGGGTGGCCTCACCGGCTGCCCTCAATCTGGCCCGCGGCGCCATGCCCCGCGTCGATGGCCTGGCGGAAGATGCGGGCGACGAAGCGGGGCACCGCATCGCTGATGCCATCTTCCTGAGACAGCTGCACCAGCCGGGGGATGTCGTTGCCCGCCGTCTCCCAGCGTGCTCTCGGGGTTGGCGTAGCCCGCGGTCTGGAGCTCCTTCGCCATGTGGCGGGCGTCCTGACCCAGAGTGGGAGCGCGCGCGTGCAGCGCCCCGCCGAAGGCCGTCGCGTCCAGCTCCTCGGCGCGGCAGACGCGCGCGCCATGGGCAAAGCCCATCCAGTGCGTGGCCAGATACGTCAGCACCGCCGAGAACATCGCGCAGGCGGCGCCTATCGCCTCGCCCATGTGAGCGTGCCGCCCAGGGCACGCAGGACGCCCTCATGTCGGCGCAGCACCTCGCGGGGGCCCGAGAGCACGATGGCGCCGTCCTCGGTGCCAGCCTGTCGAGGCAGGCGAGGACTGCCCCGCGGAGCAGGTCGATGTCCCGTCCGCGCGCCCAGGTCTCCAGGTCGCGAGCCTCCTTCCGTGTGCTGGAGCTGAGCTGCACGAACGTGTGCCCCGACAAGGCCGAGGTCACCTCCGGCACCTCGAGGATGTCGCGACCACCACCAGCGGGCTGGCCTCTACCGCCGCCGCCGCGCTGGGGCCACCACCGCCCCGGCTTGTCGCAGAAGCTCGGCGCGGCTCGCGGTGCGGCTCCAGACCGTCACCCGATGCCCGGCCCGGAGAAAGGCTCCCGCGAGAGCCGAGCCCATCTTGCCCAGCCCGATGACCGTCACGTCGCCGCGTGGATTGCTCATGTCGGCTGTCCCCGGGGGCGCTCCTTCGAATGCGTGCGTCTGTTATTTGGATGAATCGCGGCGCGGCACAAGTCCTTACAAAATTGTAAGTGCCGGACGAGGAGGAGACGGGAACATGGTGAGAAGGCAATCGGCCGCGGACTGCGACCTCGGTGTGGCGCGGGCCTTCATCGGAGGCAAGTGGAAGTCGGCCATCCTGTGCGAGCTGTACGCGGGGCCAGTGCGCTTCGGCGAGCTGCGACGTCGGGTGCGCGGCGTCAGCGAGAAGGTCCTGTTCGAGCAGCTCCGGGAGCTGGAGGCCGCTGGCGTCGTCGGCCGCGCGGTGTTCGACGAGGTGCCGCCCAAGGAGGAGTATTCGCTCACGCCCACGGGCCTCACGCTCGCCCAGGCCGCCCACCCCCTGGTGGAGTGGGGATTGCGTCACGCGGCCCAGGTATCGGCCGAGCCGCACTGAGGACGCCTCCGGTCCGATTCGATTGAAGGCGGGAGTGCCGGCCCGCATATTGGGGGCGGACTCCACACAGGTGAATCATGGGACAGAGCACTGAATCCTCGAAGACTCCTCCGTTGGTCCTGACGAATCCGAAGGGGCTGTTCGACCCGGCGCCCTACGGCTTCTCGCACGTGGCGCAGGTGGCGGCCGGAACCCGGCTCATCTATCTGGCGGGGCAGGGCGGCGAGCGTGAGAGCGGCGCGCTGGAGCCCGACTTCCGCCTCCAGGTGAGGCAGGCGCTCCAGAATGTCCGCACGGCGCTGGCGTCGGTGGGAGCGGGCGTCGGCGACGTCGCCAAGCTCACGATGCTCGTGGTGGACCACACGGAGGAGAAGCTCCGCATCATCGGCCCCGAGCTGGACGCGGCCTGGGGGGATGGAATGAAGCCGACCTGTACGCTGATTCCCGTGCCCCGGCTGGCGCTGGACGGGATGCTCTTCGAGGTGGAGGCGGTCGCCGTCCTTCGGACCTGAGGAGCCGACGCTCCGGCTCGGGAGACCCTCGTGCGAGGCGGCCTTCGTCGTCACGCTTGCCGATGGAGGGGGGGCTCCACGGGCTCTCCTCGGTGACTCAGGGCCAGGGTTTGACGGGCGCGGCGAGAATCCGCCCGAGGGATTCGTCCCGGGCGGCGTCATCGTCTTCCGTCAGTGCGCGCAGGAGCGTCAGTCGCTCATCCTGGTGCGCCAGGTCGTAGGCCCACAGGCCATGTCGCGTCATCAGCATCTCGGCGGCGTCGAGCAGCATCGACTCCCGAGGCCGCGTGCGGATGAGCCGCGCCAGACGCGCGCTGGCATCGCTCGATGGCGAGGCCCGGCGCAGCCCTTCCGTCGCGATGCCCTTGGCCCACGGGTCCTGGATTCGGGCCACGGTGTCCTCGAGCAGGTCCAGGGCCAGCGGTTCGCCCGTGAGCACGCCGAGCGCTGATGCGACCTCCAGGTCGAAGTACTCGCGCCTCGCTCCGGGCTTCCACGGCAGCGGGAGTGCTTCACGCAACAGTGTGACGGTGGCTGGTGTCGGGGCCAGGAGGGCCAGCGCCACGGGGGCCCGTTCCTCCCGCTCGGAGAGCAGCCGCGTCAACGTGGCGAGCACCTGGAGGTGCTCTTCTGGCGTGAGGTGTCGAAGGTTGCCCAGCGAGAACCCATCGGCACGCTCCCGTCCCTGGGCATCGACCTCCCGTAGGAACAACTCGTAGGCCGCCGTCATTCGCGAGCGCCTCCAGGGACTGCGTTCCGTCGACCCGAGGCCACGTCCACCACCGACAGCACGGCCCTGGCGTGGCCCTCGTGCAGGTCGTCTTCGGGGAAGACCTCCAGTTCCTGCTGGGGAGGGATGCCGCGTGCCTCGAACAGCTGCCCCTTCGGGTCGAGATAGCGCTCGTTGGAGAGCTCCACGCTCCATCCATTCGGGAGCGGCTTGACGAGCACGTCGGAGAGGGCGCCTCGGGTGGTGGTGCCCACGTGGGTGACATTCGGCAGCGCGCGCATGGCGAGGGTGAAGACTTCCCCGGCGCTCACGGTGATGTCGCTCGTCACCAGGTAGACAGGACCGGTGTAGCGCGGTCCGGAGGCGGGCTCGACGTGGAAGGCCTGGGGAGGCACATCGGAGTTGAAGGGGACCTTGGTGTAGGCGAGCCGCCGGGTGTCGGTGAAGCGCGCGGCGATGGCTCGGGAGATGACGTCATGCCCGCCCCGGTTGTTGCTCACGTCGACGATGACGGCCCGTGCGCCCTGGAAGGATTGCAGCGCCGTGTCGAGCGCCTCGTCGAGGACCCGGAGTTCCTCGCGCGGCGGGACATCGTCCTCGTCGAGATAGCCCCCCATCGTCACCACGTTGAGGTAGCCGACGTCGCCCACGAGCCCATGGAAGATGCGCTTGTTCGCCACGTGGTGGCCCGCGCCCTTCAGCACCGTCTGGAGGATGCCGTCGCGGTAGGCGGCGAGCCAGGCGCGCTGGGCGTCCCGGGGTGACTGTCCCGCCTTGCTCCCCTCGGCGTCCACGCGCTCCAGCGTCCGGGCCTCTCCCTCTGCGTGGCCGAGTGTCTCCCCATCCACCTGGGCGGCGATGCGGGTATGCGCGTCCCCGAGTCCCGTCGTCAGCGCCTGGAAGACTCCGAACAACGCACGGGGCTTTGTCGCGTCGGTGACCCTGGGGCGGAGCGCGGCGACACGGGCGCTGAAGTCCACGTGGCGCTCCGCGAAGAAGGCGTAGTGCTCCGTGAAGGTCGCGGCGAAGAGCTCGAACAGCCGCGGTGGCGTCCACTCGGTGTTCGCCGAGCACTCCGGGGGCAGGGCGGGGAGCCGCTCGAAGAGGTACCGCGTGTCGCCGGGGACGGCGCTGAGGGACAGGCTGTCGGGAGCCGAATCGGGCATCACGTGGACGAAGCCCGACAGCGCTCCGGGTTCTTCGCCGGGCTGCGGGTAGCAGCCGGCGGCTGTCGCATGGTGCAGCTTCAGGTCCTTCGCGGAGACGGTCAGGACGTGCCCATGGCCGCGCGAGCGCCAGACCCCCCGGGCTGCCTCCGCGGTGACGCCGTCCTGGACGAGGAGCACGGGCTCCGCCGAGGTGGAACGGACGCGCGAAGGGGAGGTGGCGCAGCCTGGAAGGCCCGCGACGAGCAGGAGGAAGACGGTGGATTTCACGAGGTGAGGGCGCACGAGGGTGCGGCCCACGCTAGACCAACTCCCGCCCGGGGATGCGCGTGTGGCCAGGGGCCTGGTCGTCTGCTGGCCCAGGTGGGAGTCCGTGGGTCTCCCACCTCGCGTTCAGTTCCCGCCAGCCTTCAGGACGCTTCCACTATGCCGGGGCTCCCCCGGCCTCGCTGTAGTAGGTTGGTGTGAATGGTACGTACTTCTGTGCTGGTGTTGATGGGGTTGTGCATCCTCGCCTCCGCCGAGGCCTTCGCCGCGCCTCCGGAGCCCGGCGCCGCGAAGTCCATCGCGGAGGCCACGAAGAAGGTGGAGTCGGCTCGCGCGGCGCTCGCGACGGCCGTCCAGAAAATCGAGGTGGAGCCGCCGCGCAACGCGGACCTCGACGCCGCCGTCGTGGCGGTGGAGGCGCTGAAGGACGCGCTCAACGCGGGGGCGAGCTTCGAGACGGAGGACCTGGAGTACGCCAAGCTCGTCCTCGCCGCGCGCAAGCAGCTGCGCACGCAGCGTGAGTACGTGGATGAGCGCCGCGCCAAGGTCCACATCCACGAGTTCCGCCGCCGCATCGACGGCGCGCTCGCGCCCCTGAACGAGCGGATGGCGAAGCTCGTGAAGGAGGACTCCGGCTCCAAGGGCATGGACGAGGCGCGCGCCGCGGTGGATGGGCTCAAGAAGCTGGCGGAGGAGGGGCGGCCCTTGAAGAGCCAGGACCCGAAGTTCGCCCAGTACCTCACCGAGGTCGACGCGACCATCGCCCGCCACGAGAAGACGCTCGACGAGCGGTGGCTGCAGCAGTCGGCGCAGAAGCAGCGCGGGCTGTTGGACGAGAGCCGCAAGTCGCTGGCGAACGCGCTCGCCGAGGTGAACAAGGCCTGGTCGGACGAGAAGTTCTCCGCGACGGACAAGGCCACGGTGGCCCTGCAGAAGACGCTCGACGAGGGCACGCCGCTGGAGGCGCGTGACAAGGCGTACCGCGCGGAGGCGGACAAGGCCCGCGCGGAGATCACCCAGGCGCGGCGCCGGATGGATGAGCTCGTCGTTCAGGCGGGTGTCTCCCGGGTCAAGGTGGAGCTGGAGCCCGCGCACGAGGAGCTGCGCGCGTCCGCCAAGGCGCTCCGGGCCCGCCGTCCGACGCCCGAGCAGCTCGCCGAGGCGAAGACGGCGGCCTTCGTCGCGCGCAAGCTGGTGGACAAGTACGAGCCCCAGGCGGCGAGGAGCCAGGCCATCGGCCAGTACCTGGGCGAGGTGAAGAACACGCTCGTCGAGGTGGAGGTCGCGCTCCAGGTCCGCACGCTCGACGCGGCCCGTGCCGAGGTGGTCCAGGCCCTGCGCAACGTGGAGAAGCGGGCCGTGACGCCCGAGCAGTTCGAGGAGGCCAAGACGGCGATGGTCGTCCTGGAGAAGACGCTCGAGACGGTGCACGTGAAGAACCCGGCCATCAGCCCCTCGGCGGCGGAGGCGCGGCAGCTGCTCAAGGACGGCCGGGCGACGATGGAGCGGCGCCGGTACGAGGTCGACCTGACGCAGCAGCGGATGAAGGTGGACGAGGCGCGCAAGAACGCGGCGGCGCTCGTGACGCAGATCCAGAAGGAGGCGCCCACCCCGGCGCAGCTGCAGGAGGCGGACAACGCCGTGAAGCAGATTGGCGTGGTGCTGGAGGCGGGGGCCGCCTTCGTGAAGAAGGACCGCGACTACGCCATCTACGCCAAGGAGACGAAGGAGCGCATGGCGGAGCTGGCGGAGCGGATCAACCGCCGGAAGATCGTCCTGTCCGCGGCGGACGCCCGGGCGCAGCTGTCCACGCGACTGGCGCTGACGAAGGAGAAGCTGGAGGCGGCCAAGAGCATCTCCGCGACGGACGGCGACGTGGAGACGGCGTCGAAGGGCGTGGACGAGGTGATGCAGTTCTTCGAGGCGAACGCGGCGCTGGAGCGGCAGGACGCGGGCTACGCGGCGAACGCGGAGCGGGGGCGCGCCGAGTGGCTGAAGCTGGTGGAGGCGCTGGAGTTCGCGAAGCAGGCGAGGGCCTTGCGGCAGCTGACGGGTGAGGCGCTGACCGCCGCCGGCAAGGCGTTCGCGTCGGCCGCGTCCACCAAGGATTTGCGCAAGCGCAAGGAGCTGTACGCGAGCGCGGCGGAGAAGCTCCGGGCCTGTCAGGACGAGGGCGCGAGGATGGTGAAGGAGAACGCGAGCCTCGCCGGGGTGGACGTGCTGGTGGAGGGGATTCCCACCCGGCCGCAGGACGTGATGGCCCAGTGCGCGCAGACGGCGGAGGCGATCCAGGCGCCGCAGAAGAAGGCGGACGTGGAGCTGCGCTTCCAGGAGGGCCAGCGCAAGGCGTATGACACCGCGAAGGCGCTGCTCTCCAAGGGCAAGAAGCCCGAGGCGCTCGCGCAGCTCAACGACTGCATCGCGGAGGGGCGCATCCTGGAGAACGGGTACCCCGACTTCAAGGACCAGAAGTTCGACACCGGCAACGGCAGCATGAGCATGATTGAGCTCATCCAGCTCTGCGCCAAGGAGCGCAAGGCGTTGCAGGCCTCGCACTGAGGCTTGCCCCTTTCGGGGGCTGGAAATACGAGAGGCCCCCGGAAAGACTCCGGGGGCCTCTTCATTTGAGGTCAGCTCGCGGGACGGTGCCTGCGGGTGTGGGGCTTAGCGCGTGGTGCGAGGCCTCGCGCTGCATGCTCCCTTGCTTTGGACTCTTCCTTGCGATGCCTGGCACTCGGGGCTCTCGGGAGGCATTCCTGGACAGCAATCACCGGGGCAGCAAATGGGCCCGGCCCTCTCCGGCTCTGATGCGGGAGTCCATGCCCCTGTGCTGCTGATGACAGGGCACGTCGCGGCCGGCGTCCAGCCTTCCACCTTGTCGATGAAGAAAGTGGAAGGAAGCTGGGTGGTCAAAGGGTCGATCTGGTTGTGAGGCCAGCCCCTGCCCGCTGCCTCGACATTCTGGTTCAAGAGCAGCTGCATCGGCGGGGTGGGGATGTTGACGGTCGAGGAGTACATCGGAACGCCATCGATGCTGATGAGGATGCGGTCCGGGCGCCAATCGAGTTCGTAGACGTGGAAGGCGAGGGAATACGCGAGTGAGGCCGTGTGCTCGTAATCCTTCTGACGGGCAGGCCTGCACTCTGTCTCTCCCGGCAGGATGCTCACCTGGGGGTAGTGGCCAAAGAGCATCTTCTTCGGGTCGAAGCCACAAAGCCCCCCGCCCTCGAAGACGTCGATCTCGCTGCAGTTCGCGCCCGCGAACCAGAATGCCGGAACGATGCCCGGCTGGCCCGACACCTGGGCGGTGATGCGATAACGCCCGTAGCCGAACCACTGCTGGGTGGCGACGCTCCCGGACGAGTACCCGTTGTACCCGGTGGCATCGACCTTTGCGGTGAGCTTCAGCATCCCCGAAGACACCGTGGTATTGCTGGCGCGCCAGTACGAATCGGAGCCGATGGGCTCGTCCAAGACGATCCACTTCGAGGTGTCGAGCCCCTGGGAGAAGTCGTCGTAGAACGAGTGCTGGCCGCAGCAGCCCCCGAGACAGGTCGAGCCCGCGAGGCATGCACCGGCACAGCAAGGCTCGCCAACGCCACCGCAGCTCATGCACTGGCCCTCGACACAGGTCTGGCCCATGGCGCAGCCATTCTGGCAGGAGCCCAGCGGACCAGACTGCTTCGCGGGAACGAAGATGGGGATGTCACCCGTGATGGGAACCCATTTTGTCGGAGCCTGAGCCCAGCCCGGAGAGGCGTAGGTGACGAGCAGGGCGAAGCCCAGCGCGAATCGGATGGAAGCCATTCGATGGGGTGTAGACATTGCTGTCACCCCCGAATTACGGCGAGACATCCAGCACGTAAACGGTGCAGCCCCAGCCCGTGGTGGTGACGGCCTCATCCGTGAAGACGGTCACGACCTTGCCGGCCATGAAGGCCGCCAGCGCCGCCGAGTACATCGCCTTGAGCCCATCCGCCGTCACGCCGCGAACCCCCACGACCACGGCTCCGCGCTTGTTGTTGCTCATGTTGCCGTTGGAGCAGAGGTTGGGCGTGTTCTCGAGCACCAGGCTGAAGTTTCCATTCGCTTCGACCTGGACGCTGTAGATCTTCCCAGACGTCTGGGCTGCCAGCGCGTTGCCAGCGAAAAGGGTGGCGAGCAGGCTCGTAGCGACGATGGCCGAGCGAGACGAAGATTTCATTGTGGACCCCGTGGTGTGTGAGACTTTGGAAGGCTGCCAGTTGTCGGGCAGTCTGTCCACGTCGTTGTTTGTGAAGACTGCCAATAGTTTCCGCTGGCATTCACTGTCAGTCAGCCTTTTGTGGCCTCGTCATGAAGGCGGAGGTCCGGGTCCGCCAGCACGGCGTCCAGCAGCTCCACCAGGTCTTCGTGCAAGCGCTCCGCGGTCGCCAGCTCGAACAGGTCGGTGTTGAATTCCAGCACGCCCGAAAACCCCCCCGATGTCTCAGTCAAGGCCAACGTCAGCTCATAGGTGACGGAGCCGCGATTGACAGACTCGTTGCGTATGGTGAGCCCCGGCAGCTCCAGCGGCGCGGTGGGTGCGTTCTGCAGCACGAACATCACCTGGAACACGGGCGGGCGGTTGGCGGGCAGCTCCACCCCGAGTGAGGCCATCACCTGGTCCAGCGGGACCTCCTGGTGGGCATAGCCCGCCAGGGTCTCCTCGCGCACGCGCTGGAGCAGCTCCCGGAAGGCGGGGCGGCCCTGGAGGTTGACCCGCAAGCACAGCCCGTTGACGAACATCCCGATGAGCGGCTCCAGCTCGGGACGGAGGCGATTCGCGATGGGCGAGCCGATGACCACCTCCTCCTGCCCTGCATTCCGCGCCAGCACCGCGCCGAAGACGGCGAGCAACGCCATGAACGGCGTCACCTGCTCCTGACGACAGAGCGCATTCAGGGCCTGGCTGCGCTCCACGCCCAGCGCCACGGTCAGATTGCGCCCGTTGAACGTCCGCACCGAGGGCCGCGGCTTGTCCGTGGGGAGGTCGAGCCGCGTGGGCGCTCCGGCGAGCGCCTTCTGCCAGAACCCCAGCCGCTCCTTCAGCTCCGCCCCGGACAGCCAGTCGCGCTGCCAGGCCGCGTAGTCGGGATACTGGATGACCAGCGGCGGCAGCCCATGCTCTCCCCCCGTGACGCTGGCCGTGTAGAGCCGGCCGAGCTCTCGCGCCATGACGCCCATGGACCAGCCATCCGCCGTGATGTGGTGCATGCAGCAGAACAGCAGGTGCTCCTCGTCCTCCAATCGGAGCAGCATCCCGTGGAGCAGCGGCCCGCGCGTCAGGTCGAACGGACGCAGCGCGGACTCCAACATCAGGCGTCGCGCCTCCTCCTCGCGGTCCTCCCTCCCTCGGAGGTCCACCTCCCGGAAGGGGAAGTCCATCGATGCATGGAGGTGCTGGAGCGGCACTCCGTCCTCCTCGGAGTAGGTGACTCGCAAGGTCTCATGTCGGGCGATGAGCCCCTGGAACGCCGCCTCGAGGTGCCGCGCCTCCAATCGTCCCTTCAACCGGAACGCGCGCGGGATGTTGTAGGCGCTGGACTCGGGAGCCCGCTGGAAGAACCGCCACAGGCGCTCCTGCGCGAACGACACCCGCAGGGCTCCTTCCCGGGACACCTTGCGCAGCGGAGGCACCGGCCGCGCGAGCGTTACGGGAGGCTCCGCGCGGGAGACGTGCCTGGCCAGGTCCGCCACCGTGGGCGCCGCGAACAACGTGCGCAGCGAGACCTCCACTCCCAGCTCGGCGCGCACCCGCGAGACCACCTGTGTGGCCAGGAGCGAGTGCCCACCCAGCTGGAAGAAGTTGTCGTGGATGCCCACGCGGGCCATGCCCAGCAGGGACGCCCACATCCGGCACAGCGTCTCCTCCGTGAAGGTGCGTGGGGCCTGCTGCGTGGAGGCATCTCCCTGGGGCGCCTCGGGCGAGGGCAGGGCCCGCCGGTCCACCTTGCCGTTCGGCGTGAGCGGCAACGCGGGCAGCACCGTGAAGGATGTCGGCACCATGTGCTCGGGCAATCGTTCCCGCAGCCACGCACGAAGGGACGACTGCGCGGGCGCCTGTCCCCGCGACACGAGGTACGCGGCCAGCTTGCGGTCCCCTCCCACCTCCAGCGCCACCACCGTGCAGTCCTCCACGGAGGGGTGCTGCCGCAGCGACTCCTCGACCTCGCCCAGCTCCACGCGGAAGCCGCGAATCTTCACCTGCAGGTCGGCGCGGCCCAGGTACTCGATGCGGCCGTTGGCGAGATAGCGGCCCAGGTCGCCCGTCTTGTACAGCCGCCCGCCCGGTTGGGTGGTGAAGGGGTCGGGCACGTAGGTGCGCGCGGTGAGGTCCGGACGATGGAAGTAACCACGGCCCAGCCGCTCACCCGCGACGTACAGCTCCCCAGGGACACCGACGGGCACCGGCCTCAGGTGCTCGTCCAGCAGGTAGACCGGGCCGTTGGTGATGGGCCGCCCGATGGGGACGGGTTGTCCGAGCGGCGGCGGTGAGTCGATGGCGTGGAAGGTGGAGAAGACGGTGCATTCGGTGGGGCCGTAGCCGTTGAGCAGCCGGCGAGGAGGGCCGTGTCGGAGCACCTCTCGCAGCGCCAGCGGGTCCGCGGCCTCGCCTCCGAACACGAGCGTGTGCACGTCGCGGAACGCCTCCGGAATCTGCCGCGCCAGCAGGTGGAGCACCGCGGTGGTGACGAACATCACCGTGATGGCCTCGTCCCGAATCTGGGCGGCCAGCTCGTGAGGCTCACGCGCCGGGTCCGCGGTGATGCCGACCAGCCGGGCCCCGTTCAGCAGCGCCCCCCAGATTTCGAAGGTGCTCGGGTCGAAGGAGGCGTTGGAGGCCTGGGCGACGCGGTCCTTCGGCGAGAAGCGCACGAAGTTCGTCTGGAAGAGCAGGGCCGCGATTCCTCGATGGAGGATGGCGCTGCCCTTGGGCCGGCCGGTGGAGCCGGAGGTGTAGATGACGTAGGCGAGGTTGTCGGAGCAGACGGTGGAGACCCCCGGCAGCTCGGAGCACCGGGCGATGGCCTCCCGTTCCTCGTCGATGCGGACCACTGGCCCCGCGAAGGGGGGCAGCTGCTGGAGCCTGGACGCGTGGACCAGGAGCAGCGAGACGCGGGAGTCCTGGAGCATGAAGGCCAGCCGCTCGGTGGGATAGGAGGCCTCGAGCGGAAGGTACGCGCCTCCCGCCTTGAGGATGCCGAGCATGCTGACGACCAGGTCCACGGAGCGCTCGACGCACAGACCGACGAGCACCTCGGGCCCCACACCGAGTGAGCGCAGGTGGTGGGCGAGCTGATTGGAGCGCGCGTCCAGCTCCCGATAGGTGAGGTCCTGCCCGCCGTAGGAGACGGCGATGGCGTCCGGAGTCCTCGCGGCCTGGCGCGAGAACAGCTGGTGGACGCAGACGTCCCGGGGGAAGTCCGCGGAGGCGCTGTTCCAGTCGCGCAGCACCTGGTTGCGCTCGACGGGCGTGAGCAGGGGCAGCGCCGAGAGCCTCTGGTGCGGGTCGGCGGCCACCGCTTCGAGCATCACCTGGAGGTGCCCGGCCATGCGCTCGATGCGTGCCTCGTCGAAGAGGTCCGTGTCGTACTCGAAGGTGGCGCGCAGGCCCTCGGCGCTCCTCGCCATGTAGAGGACGAGGTCGCACTTCGAGGTCCCCGTGTCCG
The DNA here is from genome assembly GCF_020037055.1 of Myxococcus sp. AS-1-15. NCBI lineage: Bacteria > Pseudomonadati > Myxococcota > Myxococcia > Myxococcales > Myxococcaceae > Myxococcus > Myxococcus sp. AS-1-15. Next base: position 139,787 of record NZ_JAIQDF010000018.1, read on the forward strand.
TCTCCCACGGCTCCGCCAGGGCGGAGAGCTGGAGTGAGGCGGACGGGTCCTCCTCCAGCGCGGGCGCCTTCTGCAACACGAACATCACCTGGACGAGCTGCGCGTGGCTGAGCGTGCGCTCGGGTTGGAGGGACTCGACCAGCTTCTCGAAGGGGAGCTCCTGGTGGGCAAAGGCTCCGAGCGTCGTCTCGCGCACCCGCGCGAGCAGCTCGGTGAAGCGGGGGTTGCCCGACAGGTCATTGCGCAGCGTGAGCGTGTTGACGAAGAAGCCGATGAGTCCCTCGACCTCCGGCCGGATGCGTCCGGAGATGGGCGAGCCGACGAGGAGGTCCTCTTGTCCGGAGTAGCGGTGGAGCAGGGCGCAGAAGCCCGCCAGCAGCGTCATGAAGAGCGTGGCGCGCTCCTGGCGGCAGAGCGCATCGACGGCCAGCGCCGTCTCCTCGCGGATGTGGAACGTCCGCCGAGCACCCCGGAAGCGCTGGAGCGGCGGACGGGGGCGGTCCGCGGGGAGTGACAGGAGGGCGGGGGCTTGGGCGAGTCGCTTGCGCCAGTAGGGGAGGAGCCGCTCCTCGGCCTGCGCGGGCAGCCACTGTCGCTGCCATGCGGCGAAGTCCGCGTACCTCACGGGCAGCTCGGGGAGCGAGGACGACCGGCCGGCGGCGAAGTCTTCGTAGTGGGTCCGCAGCTCGCGCAGGAGGACGCCCACGGACCAGCCGTCGGACACGATGTGATGCATCGTGAGCAGGAGTCGATGCTCCCGTGCGTCGAGCTTCAGCAGGGTGCCTCGGATGATGGGGCCGGTGCGGACGTCGATGGGGGTGTGCGCCTGCTCCGTGGCGAGGCGCGATGCCTCCTCCTCGCGTGTGTCCGCGGAGAGGTGGCCCAGGTCGATGACGGAGAGCGGGAAGGCGCCAGGAGGCGAGATGCGCGCGATGGGGCCCGACTCGGTGGAGGCGAAGGTGACTCGGAGCGGTTCGTGGCGACGCAAGACCTCGTCGAGGGCCCGCTGGAGCACGCCGACGTCGAGCGCGGAGGTGATGCGATAGGAGAGGGGGATGTTGTGGGTGGCCTGCCCGGGGTGGAGCTGCTCCATGAACCAGAGCCGCTCCTGCGAATAGGAGAGCGGCGCTTCACTCGTCCGGGCACCCGGGCGCAGCTTGAGGTCCATGCCGGAGGCGGTGGCTCCTCGTGAGGCGTCGATGGCCGAGGCGAGCTGCGCGATGGTGGGCGCATCGAAGATGCTCGGCAGGGGCAGGCGCAGCTGGAATATCTCGTTGATGCGCGAGACGAGCTGGGTGGCGATGAGCGAGTGGCCGCCGAGCTGGAAGAAGTCGTCGTGGACGCCGACCTGCTCGACCTCCAGCAGCACGCTCCAGAGTTCGCACAGGACCTGCTCCGTCTGGGTGCGAGGTGACTGATTGCTGCCGGTGTGCGCGGAGGCGAGCGTCATCGGAAGGGTCCTTCTCGGGTGGGACGGGTTGGGGGCGACGCGCGTGGCGTCAGCCGCTCACTTGTGCAGGGCGGCGGTGCTGCCGTCGGCGGAGACGACCTGGATGCGTCGGGGGCGCTCGGCGAGCCGCAGGAGCCGCGAGAGCGCCTCGGACACGTGCTCCAGGGGTCGGCCCTCGTCGGCCACGGTGAGGATCATCTCGTAGTCATCTCCCTCGGTGCCGGAGACGACCTGGGTGCGCGCCGTGAGCACACCCGGGAGCGTGGTGGCCAGGCGCCGCACGGAGGCCATGCAGATCTTCTCGCTGCCGCGGACCAGGAAGTCGGAGAGCCTCCCCTGGAAGTACAGGTAGCCATCCGCGTCGATGTCGAAGATGTCGCCGGTGGCCAGCAGCCGGGGACCGCGCCACGCGTGCAGCTTGTCGCCCTCCACCAGGCCGATGCGCCGCTTCATCAGCGTGTCCGAGGAGACCAGCAGCTCCTTCTGTCCGCCGGGACCTCGGGGGGCGAGCGACACCTGCGTGCCGGGCAGGGGCCGTCCCACGGAGGCGTAACGGTGCGCGGGCTCCGCGTGGGCCGAGAGGGTCGCGACCCGGGGCCCGGCCTCGGACAGCCCATAGGTGAGGTACAGCTCTCCGCGTGGACGCAGGCGGAGCAGCTGCTCCACGTGCTCGGGAGAGAGGACGTCGCCGCCGACGCCGAGCGAGCGCAGGCCCTCGGGGAAGGCGCCGCGTTGCTGGAGCAGCGCGCGCACCAGGAGGGGCGTGAGGGCGGACACGGTGATGCCCTGCTCGGCGAGCAGTCGCAGATAAGCCGCGGGCTGGAAGGGGGGGCCGCTGATGACCAGGTCCGCGCCGCGGAGCAGCGAGGCGAAGGCCTGGGCCACCATCGAGTACGAGTAGTAGAGCGGAAGGTTCACCAGCACGGTGTCGCCCGCACGCAGGCCCACGGCGTCCGAGTGACGACGGGCGTTGCGGAAGAGCGCCTCCAGGTCGAACACGCAGCCGCTGGCGAAGCCCGACGTGCCCGAGGTGAGCAGCACCATCTCTCCAGGCTGGGCGCCGGGAGGTTGTGCCTCCGAGAACAGGGCGACCTCCGCGCCTCCCAGGTGGAAGCGGTCCGCATCGTGAGCCAGCGGGGCGGGGCGGCGCATCGTCACGAGCGCGCGTGCCGGGAGCGCCTCCACGAGGGCTTGTTGTCGCAAGGCGGGCGCGGAGGGGGATACCAGCGCGGGCACGCCACGGGCGGCGAGGATGGCGAAGAGCTGCGCGAGCAACTCCGCTCCGTTCGGCAGGGCCAGGAGGACGACATCGCCGGGCCTCAGTCCATGGACTCGCCACGCCTCCGCGAGTGGCTCCACCGGGTGCCGCGTGGACGTGACTGGCTCACAGGTCAGGTCCCGGACACGGTCCAGGAACCCCTGGATGGAGGAGAGCGGGATGTCAGCGAGCTCGGTCATGGGGCATCACCTGGAGAACAGAAGGGACTGGACCAACCGCGCCGGGTCCACGGGAGGACCTTCGCCACGTGAGAGCACCACGCATGCGGCGCGAGGCGCCTCGCCTGGCACCGAGGCCGCCGTCGCGATGAGCGCGTAATCGACGACACCGCGCGTGAGCCAGGCCGTGGAGAGAGACAGCGCGAGTCCGGCTCCCTCCGCCACGGGCAACGTCAATGCCAGCGTCGGGCCGCGAATCCCGTGGACGATGCACGCCAGCCCCGTCGGCGCGCTCGGCGGCGCGGCTGGGAACCGGATGGGCGATGCGAAGCCACGCAAGGCTTCCCTGGCGGCGCTCGACATGGCCTCCGGCGGCGCCTCGGGGCCCACCTGGATGAGCGAGCACCGGTCCGCCGAGGCGCGGAAGTCCTCCCCCAGCGACTCGAGGACCTCTCCCACCGCGAGCACCAGCGTCCATGCCATCGGGTCCGCGTAGCGCACGGAACCCTTCACCCGCGCCACGTAGGGGTTCGCCCCACCACCGCGCGCCCGCGCGTCGCCACGGAGCACCAGCGAGGTCGTCGGGTTCATCGCGCCGCCTCGAAGACGAGCGCGGTATCGAACCCACCGAAGCCGAGCGTGAGGCTCAGGCCGAGCCGCTCCTCGTGCCGCACCGGCCGCCCCACGGGGAGCGGGCAGGGGAAGTCCTGGTCGGGCTGCTCCAGTCCGACGATGGGCGGCACCACGCCGTCGCGCAGCGCGAGGATGAGGGCAATCGCCTCCATGGCCCCCGTGGCCCCCAACGTGTGGCCGAAGGCCCCCTTCGTCGCGAAGACACACGGCCGCGGCCCAGCCCCGAAGAGCGTCCGGAACGCCTCCGCCTCCGCGCGGTCATTCGCCGGTGTCGCCGAGCCATGCGCGTTGATGAGCCCGATGTCCCGCGGCGACACCCGCGCGTCCTGCAGCGCCCGCTCCATCGCCAGCCGGGCCCCCAATGCCGCCGGGTCCGGCGAGGTCATGCTCGCCGCGTCGTTGGCCGAGCCCGCGCCCCGGAAGAGCGCGAGCAGCGAAGCCGAGCGCGCCCGCGCGTGCTCCAGCGACTCCAGCACGAGGAACCCCGCGCCCTCGCCCAACAGCATGCCGTCATGCCGCGTATCGAAGGCGCGCGAGCGGGTGGGGGACATGGTGGAGAGCGCCGAGTGCGCCAGCCGCTTGCTCGGCGTCATGACATCCACCCCGCCGCAGACACACACCTCCGCGGCGCCGGAGCGGATGAGCTCCGCCCCGACGAGGATGGCGTCCGCCCCCGAGGAGCACGCCGTGGAGAGACTCACAGGCCGCTCACGCGCGCCCACCGCCCGAGCCACCTCGTCCGCCCAGGCGTGGAGCGGCGCCGTCCACTCCCCCTCGTCGTCGAGCCACGCACCCAGGCTCGTGCCCAGGACCAGCCGCGTCGCCGCTCCGCTCGCCTCCAGCCCGGCCTCCGCCAGCGCGCGACCGAGCGTCTCCACGGCGAGCCTCCGCAGCCGGGGCGCGGGGCCTTCCCCTCGCGAGGGGATGACGGCGGCCAGCGTGTTGCGCAGCCGATGCGGAGAGGCCACGTCGACGAAGCCGTGCTCACCCGCGAGCAGCCGCCGCCACACGTCGTCGAGCCCATGGCCCAGGGCCGTGCTCCACGCGGCCCCTGTCACCGCGACGGGCGCTACCATAGCGGCGAGCCCAGCTCGGAGACCTTGGCGCGGATGAGGCTCGCGCGGAACGCCGCCACCCGGCGCGTGCCCACCATCGCCTTGCCCGAGTAGACGAACAGCCCTCCGGCGAGCCGGTTCACCTGGACGCGCAGCACCACCTGGTCCCCGGGCACGACGACCTGGAGGAAGCGGCTCTCCACCGAGCCGATCAAGGTCAGCTCGTCCTCGGCCAGGGGCGAGGTGCTCATCTGGTAGAGGATGATGCCCGCCTGGGCGAAGGCCTGGATGAGGTTGCTGCCGGGGTAGATGGCGCGCTCGGGGAAGTGGCCCGCGATGCAGTCCAGGTTCCCGGAGATGGAGACGAGCGCCTCCAGGAAGCTGCCCGGCTCGTGGTCGACGATGCGGTCCAACAAAATCATCGGGTGGCGGTGCCGCAGCCACTCGCGCAGCGCGGTGAAGCCCAGGGGCCTGGGCTGACGCTCCGCCTTGTTCAGGGGGACGGGGACCGCTCGAGGGCGCTGCTGAAGTTCGGGGGAAGGCATGTGGGGTCTCCGCTCTCACGATTGACGACAGCCAGGTCCAGACTTCCGGAGGCGAGCAGCACCGGCTCGGGCGCGGGGCCCTCGCGGTAGACCGCCACGCCCAGCTTCAGACTCGCGGGGCCCACGTGCTCCAGGCGGGCCTCCAACCGCAGCCAGTCCTGGAAGCGCGCGGCCTCGCGGTAGCGGATGCGCAGCTCGCGCACGCGCAAATCCAGGCCCTGGCCCTCCAGCTTCACGAGGTCCGAGCCGCGCCGCTCCAGCTCCTCCAGCGCCGCCGTCTCCAGCAGCGACGCGTACCGCGAGAAGTGCACGACGCCCGACGCATCGGTGTCCACGTGCTCCACCCGGTGGCGCCGGGGCGTTGACGCGGGGGACTCCAGCCTCATGGCCCCGCCTCCACGAAGCGCCGCGCCCCTTCGCGGATGCGCTCGACGATGCGGCGCAGGTCCTCGTCGTTCGCGATGAGCGGCGGGGCCACGCGCATGGCGGGGAACAGGTAGCGCAGCCCGTGGGAGCGCCTGCCCGCGCCCGCCATGAACTCGACGAAGACACCGGCCTCGAGCAGGCACTGGCGCAGCCGGGACAGGCCGTGCGAGGCCCGCTCGGTCAGCTCGACGCCGTTCATGTAGCCCTGTCCCCGCACCTCCAGGAACAGCGCCGGGAAGGCCTCCACCACGTCGCGCCGCAGCCGCTCGCGGAGCTCTTCGCCCAGCGTGCCCGCCCGCTCGATGAGGCGCTCCTCGGCGAGGTAGCGCAGGCCCGAGCGCATCAGCGCGCACGTGAGCGGACGCAAATCGGAGGTGGACACCGCGCCGCTCGGGCGCACGGTGAGCTCCCGGCGCGCGATGACCATGGACGTGGAGACCGCGCCCATGCCCAGGCTCTTGCCGATGACGGTGACGTCGGTGGGGATGGGCCCCTGCTCGTCGGTCATCGCGAAGAAGCGGCCCGTCTTCGCGAAGGTGAGCACCTCGTCCGCGACGAGGAGCACGTCGTGCTCGCGGCACAGCGCCGCCAGCCTGCGCAGGTAGCCCGGCGGTGGGACGAGGATGCCCGCGTCGCCCTGGATGGGCTCGACGATGACCGCGGACAGCTTGGCGCCCTGCTCGGCGAAGAACCGCTCCAGGAGCGCCGCCTCGCCAAAGGGGAGGAAGGCCACGTCCAGGCCGAAGGGAGGCTCGGCGCCCGGCAGCGGCAGGCCCAGGCGGTAGTGTCTGCGATTGAGCAGGGGGACCAGCCCTCCCGTCCAGCCATGCCACGCGCCCTCGAAGGCGAGCACCGTCCTGCGCGCCTCGCGGCCCGCCTTCGCCGTCAGCCGCCGCCGGTCGAAGCCCGACTCCAGCACCAGCCGCAGCGCGAGCTCCAGGCCCTCCGAGCCGGAGTTGCGGCCGCTGGCGTGGTAGTCCCGGCCGGGGAAGCGGTCCGCCCAGCGCCCGCCGGGGCCGAACAGCTCCTCCAGGAGCAACGTGCGCTCCAGCGAGCCCAGCTCATCGGTGACATAGCCGCGCTCGAGCCCCTCTCGGAACGCGGGCTGGAGACACGGGTGCGCCGCGCCCAGGCACGCGCTGGCATAGCCGCCGCTCGCGTCCAGCACCTCCAGCACCTGACCGGCGCTCTCGCCCTCCAGGGGCACCATGTGCTGGACGAGCCCTCGGGCCTGGAGGGAGACGAAGGGCAGGCGCCCGCCGCCATAGTGGTCCATCTGCAGGGCCTGGCCCGCGCGCAGGCGCTCCAGGTCCGCGGGCGCGAGGCTGCCTCCGGGCGCGGGCGCCCTCACCACGCACCTCCCTGGGGCGCGGTCTTCAGGCCCACGATGAGGGACACGAGCTGGTTCACCGTGCGGAAGTTGTCGGTGTTGAAGTCCTCGTCGGTGATGCGGACCTTGAACACGTCCTCGCAGAGCACGCGCAGCTCCAGGAACCCCACCGAGTCGAGCCCGATGACGGACTGCAGGCCGTCGTCCTCGCCAATCTGCTCCGGGGGCAGCTCCACGAACAGCTTGTCGATGAGGATCTGCTTGATGCTTGCCGTCAGCTCTTCATGCATGGCTGTCATTCCTTTCCAATGTGAGAACGAGCTTCCCGATGTTGCGGTTGGCTTCCATCTCTCCCAGCGCCACGTTCACGTCCTCCAGGGGATGCCGCGCGTGGATGACGGGGCGGAGACCGCCCATGGCGAGCACCTCCATCCATCGCCGCCGGAAGCGCGCGTTCACCTCGCGCTTCTCCTTCAGGGGCCGCAGCCGCAGCGACGAGCCCTTGAGCCGCAGCCGGCGCTGGACGATGCGCAGGAGGTCCACCTGCGCGGACATGCCGTCGAGCAGCCCCACCAGGACCAGACACCCCTCGTGCGCCAGCACGCCCAGGTTGCGCTCCAGGTACGCGCCGCCGATGAAGTCCATCACCAGCGGGACGCCCTCGCCTCCCGTCAGCCGGAGCACCTCCTGGACGAAGTCCTGCTCCCGGTAATCGAACACCGCGTCGGCGCCCAGCGCGCGCACGGCCTCCACCTTCCTGGGCGTGCCCACCGTGCAGTACGTGGTCGCGCCCACGTGCCGGGCCATCTGGACCATGGTGGTCCCGATGCTGCTGGCGGCCGCGTGGATGAGCACCGCCTGGCCCCGCCGGAGCTGTCCCAGGGTGAAGAGCGTCTCGTTCGCGGTGAGGCAGGACTCGGAGGTGGCGGCGGCCTCGGCGAAGTCGAAGCCGGCGGGGATGGGCAGCGCCATGCCCTGGTCCAAGAGGCAGTAGTCGGCGAACCCGCCTCCCTCCACCACGCCGAAGACGCGCTGTCCCCGGGTGAAGCCCTTCACGTCCTCGCCCCACGCCTCCACGGTGCCCGCCACCTCCACGCCGGGGATGGCGGACTGTCCTTCCGGCACGTGGTACTCGCCCTGGCGCTGGAGCAGGTCCGCGCGGTTGAGCGCCGTGGCGTGCACCTTCACCAGCAGCGCCTCGCGCGTGGGCACGGGCCGGGGCACCTCCCGCAGCTTCACCACCTCCGGCCCACCGAGGCCCTCGAAGACGACGGCGCGCATGGCGTCAGTACCTGGCCCTTTCCTCGACGGCGTGCGCGCGGGCGGGGACCAGGAAGCTGCGCTCGAAGGAGAGGAACACCTCTCCCTGGGAGGTGAGGCCCACCGTCTCGCAGGTGATGATTCCCTCGCCGACGCGGCGGGTGGACAGCCGCGCGGCGAGGATGCGGCTCTCCGCGTAGAGCGTGTCGCCCGCGAAGACGGGGCGGGTGAGGCGAATCTTGTCCCAGCCCAGGTTGGCGGTGGCGCGGCCGCTGGTGCTGCGCACGCTCATCCCGCAGACGATGCTGAAGGTGACGAGGCTGGAGATGAGCGGCCGGCCCCACACCGTCTGCTCGCAGTACGCGGCGTCCAGGTGCAGCGGTGACGGGTTCATGCACAACGTGTTCATCAGCACGTTGTCGGCCTCCGTCACCGTCCTGCCGGGGCGGTGCTCGAAGACGTCCCCCACGGTGAAGTCCTCGTAGTGGAAGCCCAGCACCTCGCGGTAGCGCTGGGGGCCGAGCTGCTTGTAACCGGTGATGGCGCTGGCGTGCATGGCGTGGCTCCTCGTCGGCGGGGGCGCGTCCTAGAAACGGGAGAGGATGTCCTGCACGTCGTCGCAGAAGACGCGGACCTGCTCCTCGCTCATGTCCGCGCGCATCATCACGCGCACCCCCGCCTCGCCCCGGGCGACGACGGGGAAGAACACCGCCGAGCAGTAGTAGCCGCGCCGGTACAGCTCCGAGGACAGCCGGATGGCGCGCTCCTCCTCGCCCACCTGGATGAGGCGGATGGGCATCCCGTTGCCCGCGTTGGGAGAGGGGAAGCGGCTGTCGAAGAGCTGGATGTTGCGCGCCAGCCGCCCCTGCAGCTCACGCAGCTCCGGCGTGCGGTGCAGCGCGATGCTGGCGAGCGACGCGCCCACCGACGGCATCTGGAGGTTCTGCGACCAGGCCAGCGGCCCCGCGTTCCGGTAGAGGAAGTCGAAGCTCTTCTCGCTGCCCAGCATGGCGATGCCGCCGGAGCTGCCGAAGGCCTTGGCCAGCGAGGCGACCACCATCGTCAGGGGATTCATCTTCAGCCGCGAGCGCACGTAGCCCTCGCCGCGCTCGCCCGTCAGCGCCAGCGAGTGCGAGTCATCGATGTAGAGGAACAGGCCGTAGCGCTCCTGGAGCTGGAGCAGCCCCTCCAGCGCGATGAGGCCGCCCATGGAGTAGGCGCCGTCGGCGACGTAGGCCACGCGCGGGTACTTCTTGCAGACGTCCTCCAGGTAGTTGAGGTCGTTGTGCGGACTGGTCAGCACCAGGCTCTCATCGCCGCAGATGGGCTTGATGTAGGCCATGGAGAAGTGACAGTAGCGGTCGAACACCATGACGCGCGGCTGGCCGTCGTCGGTGAGGTGGCCGGAGGCGAGCAGCGGGAGGATGCCCGCCGTCAGGGCGCTGCAGGTGACGCCGGGCAGGGTGGGGCAGCCGTACAGCTCGCGCAGCTCCTCCTCCAGCCGCGCCATCAGCTTCAGGCGGATGCGCAGCGTGGACATGGCCAGGCTGTTGGTGCCCGCCTCCTGGAGCGCGTCGATGGCGCCCTGGAGGATCTTCGGGTGGTGGTTGAGGCCCAGGTACGAGCATGAGCAGAGCGTCATGAACTCGTGGCCCGACGTGGTGTCGACGAGGCGGTTGTTCGACTCGAAGTCCACCTTGATGCCGATGAGCCCGTTGTCCTTGGCGTGCTGCCAGCCCCGGTCCCCCACGGCGATGAGCTTCTCGTTGTTGCGATAGCGGCGGGGACCCAGGACGCTCTGCTCGCTGCTGGTTTCCATGTGGATTCCTCCTTGGGGATGGGGTGGGGTGTCAGAGGGAGCGCGACGGGGTGTCGGCCTCGCGGGGGCCGAACTCCTCGAGCGTGCGCTTCGCCGCCTCGACGAACGGGGCACCCATCATGGTCCCCTCCACCACGCAGATGTTGAAGTCGCGGGCCTGGCTCTCCTGGACGATGGTCCGCGCCTTGCGCAGCGTGTGCTCGTCCGGGGAGAAGGCCTGGTTGATGACCTCCACCTGGCGCGGGTGGACGGCGGCCTTGCCGCTGAAGCCCAGGCTCCGGGCGAGCTGGCACTCGCGGCGCAGCCCCTCCACGTCGGACATGTCGAACAGCGGCGAGTCGACCACCTGCACGTTGGCGGCGCGCGCGGCGGCGACGAGCCGGGAGCGCGCGTAGTACAGAGGCTCCCAGGCCAGCGACGCGCCGATGCTGAAGGAGTAGTCCGCGGAGCCGAACACCAGGGCCTTGAGGCGGGGCGTCGCGCAGGCGATGGCGTGCACGTTCTCCACGCCGCGCGGCGTCTCCACCAGGGCGAGCAGGTCCACCTGCGAGCAGCTGGCGCCGAGCACCTGCTCGACGATTTCGAGGTCCCGCGGTGACTCCACCTTGGGCACCAGCACGGCGTCCGGTTTGACGGCGTAGTGGCGCAGCGCGAGCAGGTCCTTCAGCCCCTCCGGCCGGGTGACGGTGTTGATGCGGATGGCGCGGCGGCTGGGACCCTTGGGCGCGGAGAAGAACTCCTCCGCCTGCTGACGGGCCGTGTCCTTGTGGCTGGCGGCGACCGAGTCCTCCAGGTCCACCAGGCTGATGTCCGCGCCGGATTGCTGTCCCCGGGCGAAGCGGTCCACGACGAGCGCGGGAGTGAACAGGATGGAGCGGCAATACCGGGTGAACTTCATGGTCGCCTCCGGAGGTGGGCCTGCCCTGCTCGCACCCGTCACGTCGCCGCCCGTGAGACTCCAGGCGGCCCGCTCGAGGCGCGATGAATCAATGCCTGTCTGGGTACTCTCGTTGCCCGGGAGGCGTCAAGAAAATCTGCAAGCAATTGCAGGGGTGGTTCGTGCTATGTCTTGATATGTCTTTCTGCATGTGAATAGGTGTATCCACGTGCTGCCATGTTTTTGTGAGACTGGATTGAGACTGGAGTTGTCAGGACCCAGGGGCGGGTAACCCGTATGAAACGGCGCCCGATTCACCGTGAATGGGTGACACGCCATGTCATCGGATGGAGGCGCTCGCACAGGGGAGCGTCTCCGTGGCCAGTGATGGCCGGGTGGCGCTACTTGAGCTCCGAGAGCAGGGCGTTCCGGGCTGGGGACCCCGTGGCGCGTGAACTACCAGGGCAAGGCGGTGTTGAAGCCCTCACGACAAGACCTTCCGGAGACGTCAGAGTAGGACGCTAGGGTGACCCGCGTCAGGCAATCCGCCTGGCACGACTCGTTGAACGAGGTCTCCTGATGCGTCTTCTCGTTCCGCTGCGCGCGTTGCGCGCCGCTTCTCTGTGTCTCGTGGGTGCCTGCTCGTTCCTCACCGCGTGTGATTCCGATGACAAGCCGCCCCGGCCCACGCCCCCCGACACCTCGCCGCGCAAGCTGACGCTGCTGCAGACGAGCGACCTGCACACCAACATCTTCCCGTGGGACTACTTCAGCGGGAAGCCCGATGCGAAGCGCGGCCTCGCCAAGGTGGCCACGCTCATCAAGCAGGCGCGAGAGGCGAACCCGGACTGCACGCTGCTGGTCGACACCGGCGACACCATCCAGGGCACGCCGCTGGGCACCTACTACGGGCTGGTGGACAACACGCCCCGCCACCCCATGGCCGTCGCGATGAACGAGCTGGGGTACGTGGCCATGGCCGTGGGCAACCACGAGTTCAACTATGGCCTGGGCGTCCTCGACAAGTTCAAGAGCGAGGTCGACTTCCCCGTGCTCGGCGCCAACGTGCGCAAGAGCGCGGACGGCACCGAGGCCTTCCAGCCCTATGTGCTCACGGAGGTCTGCGACGTGAAGGTCGGCATCCTGGGCCTCGTGACGCCGGGCGTGACGACGTGGGAGCGCGCGGAGAACATCCCCGGCCTGCGCTTCGACGACCCGGTGGAGACGGCGCGCGCCTATGTGCCGAGGATGCGGGAGGCGGGCGCGGACGTCATCGTGGTGGCCATCCACGGTGGCCCCGACAAGCAGCCCACCGGCAGCGCGAGCAACCCCGACTCGTGGCTCGCGGACTACGCGGACGAGTCGAAGTGGGCGGACCGGGGCAACCTGCCCGGAGAGAACCCGGCCGTGCAGATTGCCCAGGGGGTGTCCGGCATCGACGTGCTCCTCACCGGCCACACGCACCAGCCCATCCCGAAGATGCTGCTGAAGAACCCGGAGGGCCGCGAGGTGCTCCTCACCCAGCCCAACCGCTGGGGCAGCCACCTGGCGGACGTGGAGCTCCAGGTCACCTGGCGCGGCGAGCGGTGGGGCGTGGACACCCACGACTCCCGGCTCCACGTCGTGGACGAGAAGGTGGCGGTGGACGCCGCCGTGACGCAGCTGGCGCAGAGCTACCACGACACCACGGTGACGTATGTGAACCAGAAGATCGGCTCGACGACGGCGGCGTTCCCGGGAGGCTTCGCCGCGCGCTACGTGGACAGCCCGCTGGGGGACCTCATCAACATCGTCCAGGAGGAGGCCGCGCGCGAGGCGGGCTTCGACGTGGACTTCTCCCTGGCGGCCATCTTCACCAACGACGGCGCGCTGCCGGCCGGCGACGTCACCCTGCGCGACGCGTACAGCATCTACATCTACGACAACACGCTGTATGTGATGGAGATCAACGGCTCCATCCTCCGGCGCGCGCTGGAGATGAACACGCTCTACTTCGCGAGGCTCGACGCGGCCAACCTGCCCGAGCGGCCCGAGGGCGCCAAGGCCAGCTCCCCGGTGGTGGCCGACTACAACTGGGACCTCTATTCGCGCATCGAGTACGGCTACGACCTGACGAAGCCCGCGGGCTCCCGGCTCACGCACCTGCGCTTCGAGGGCGCGGAGGTCCGGGACGACCAGGTCTTCGTCGTCGCCATCAACAACTACCGCGCGGGCGGCGGCGGCGGGTACTCCATGTTCAAGGAGGGCAAGGTGCTGTGGACCTCCGCCGACGGCGTGCGTGACTACGTCGCCCGCTACATGCAGGCGAACCAGGGGCTGTCCCCGGACCGGGTGAACACCTGCAACTTCACGCTCGCGCCGGACCTGTACACGCGCTACTTCGCGGCCACGCTCGGCCCCGCGAAGTGCGCGCCCTGAAGCCGGGGCGCTGACGTCGGAGTCCTGGGGGGAGGCGCGCGCGGCCTGGGCGCGCTCGTCCCCCCGCGCGTGGGGGTGAGGGATTCGGGGTGGGACGTTCGTTGAGGCAGGGCGCGTCCGTGACGCGATGCCCCGGAGGGCCCACGACCATGAGAAGCGTCCTGTTCCTGTTGCTGCTCGCAGGCTGTGCCACGCCCTCCAGGCGCGCGGAGGGACCTGGCGCCACGGAGGTCGACCGCGTCGTCCGGGACCTCTGCGACAAGCGCGTGGCGCTGCTCGGAGAGGACTCCCACCACGGGAGCGCCAGGACGCTCGACGTCAAGGTGGAGCTGACCCGCAGGCTGGTGGAGGAGTGTCAGTACGACGCCTTCTTCATCGAGGCGGGCGTCTATGACTTCCTGCGCATCCAGGAGCGGCTGGACGCGGGCCAGCCCATCACCGAGGACATGGTCTCGGACGCGGTGGGGGGCATGTGGGCCAACGAGGAGGTGGCGCCCTTGATTCCGCTGCTGACGCGGTGGCTCCGCGAGGGAGCCGTCGTCGCGGGGGGCATCGACGACCAGGTCAACCGGGGCACCTACGCACAGCGGGAGATGGCTCCCGAGCTCCTCCCCGCGCTGGCGGACTCGCGGCGGGCCGAGTGCGGCGAGGAGATCGAGCGCTACCTGTCCTGGCGATACGACGACGCGCATCGCTTCACGGCGGCGAGCGCGGCGCGCATCCAGGGCTGTTGGGCGGAGCTGGCGGCGGGGGCCTCGACCTCCCGGAGCCACGGATGGATGGCGCGAAACCTGGAGCGCTTCTTCGCGCGTCAGGTGGCCGTGATGTCCCGTCCTCCTCCTCCCGAGGGCAGCCCCACGGACTGGAGCACCTTCAACGACCGCGACCAGTCCATGTTCGCGAACCTGCAATGGCACCTGTCTCGCTCACCCGGTCCGCGCAAGGCCATCGTCTGGCTCGCCACGGTGCACGCGGCCAAGGACCTCAAGCACATGGACGATGGCGGCGGGCCTCCGGTGCCCTTCGGCTCCCACGTGCGGGCGAGGTTCGGCGAGCAGGCCTTCGTGCTGGGCTTCTCCGCGCTCCAGGGGAAGTACTCGCTCGCCAGCACGCCCCGCACGTACGACCTCGAGCCCGCCCGCGCCGACTCCCTGGAGGCCTGGGCCCTGTCGAGCCCCTCCGCGGACAGCCGGTACGTGGACGCACACCAGCTTCGCGAAAATGGGACGAGGGTGGCCCGCGCCGTGAACTACCGCTGGATGATGGCTCCCTGGGCCACGGTCATCGACGGATTGCTCGTCTTCCGCGAAGAAGCACCACCGCGTCCGCGGGCTTTGCCGTCCTCGGCGCGCGCGGAGTGAGGGCGGGCGACAGCCGCCGCGTACGGACGGTGTGCCGCTGTCGATAACGGGCCTCCGCGACGCAATCGTCGGCCACCGCCTTCGTAGGCGCCCATCGAGGCGCCTACCGAGGTGCCCGGAGGTTTCTTGCGTGGACATCCTTCTCAGTGGCCTGCGGCAGACGCTGCGCGCGCTGCGACGCAGCCCAGGCTTCACGCTGGGGTGCATCCTGTTGCTCGCGGTGGGCATCGGCGCGAGCACCGCGCTCTTCAGCGTGGTGGAGGGCGTCCTGCTGCGCCCCTTGCCCTATCCGGACTCCGAGCGGCTCGTGGAGCTCTCCCAGCTCGGGGTGAAGGGCCAGACGATGCGGTTCTCGGACCCCAACTTCGAGGACGTGCAGGCCCGGAGCCGCACCGTCGAGTCGCTGGCGCAGGTCTCGGGGCCGGCCAGCGTCGCCGTCACGGGCACGGACGAGCCCACCTTCGCCGCGCTGTCGTGGGTCTCGCGCGGGTTCTTCCCCGCCTTTGGCGTGCCGTCCGCCCAGGGGCGCCTGTTCGCCGCGGACGAGCAGCAGGAGGGAGGCGCTCCGGCGGTGGTGGTGAGCCACGGCTTCTGGAAGCGCTACCTGGGCGCGCGGCCACTGCCCATGGACCGGACGCTCACCTTCGAGGGCCGCGCCTACACCGTGGTCGGCGTGATGCCCGAGTCCTTCGACTACCCGGCGGGCACCCAGTTGTGGATTCCCCGTGAGCTGGAGCGACGGCTGACGAGCCGGACCGCACACAACTGGCGCGTGGTGGGGCGGCTGGCGGGCGGCGTGAACCTGGAGGCCGCGCGGGCGGAGCTCACAGGCCTGGCGCGTGAGCTCGCCGCGCTCCACGGCCAGGAGACCAACATGCGCGATGTCGCCGTGGTGTCCCTGCGCGAGAGCCTGGTGGGCCCCGTGCGCCCCACGCTCTACCTGTTGCTCGGCGCCGCGGCCTTCCTGCTGCTGGTGGCGGGGGCCAACGTCACCAACCTGCTGCTCGCGCGGGCGGCGTCGCGGGGGCGCGAGCTGGCGGTGCATGTGGCGCTGGGCGCGGGGCCGGGGGCCCTGGTGCGGCGCTTCATCGCGGAGTCGCTCGTGTTGTCGCTGGCGGGCGGGGCGCTCGGCGCCTTGTTCGCCACCTGGAGCGTGCACGTGTTGCTCGCGCTCGAGCCGGGCCACCTGCCGCGCGTGGCGGAGGTGGACGTGAACGCCACGGTGCTCCTGTTCGCGCTGGGGTTGTCGCTGGTGCTCGCGGTGGGGCTGGGGCTGGTGACGGCGCTGCGCTCGGGGCGCCAGAGCCCGTGGGCCACGTTGACGCAGGCGGGGCGCACACAGACGGGCGGAGGGAGCGCGGACCAGGCGCGGCGTGCCCTGGTGGTGGGGCAGCTCGCGCTCGCGCTGGTCCTGCTGGTGGGCGCGGCGCTCTTGGGGCGCAGCATGCTGGGCCTGCTGTCGCTGGACCCGGGCTACCGCACCGAGGATGTGGCGGTGCTCAGCCTGGTGCTGCCTCCGGTCAAGGACAAGGACGCGCCGCAGGCGAGGGACAACATCCAGCTTCAGGATGCGCTGCTGTCGAGGCTGGGCGCGCTGCCCGGCGTGCGCGCGGTGGGGGCGGTGAATGTCTTCCCGCTCGAGGGCGGCTCGGGCGGTGACGGCACCTTCCTGGTGCTCAATCGTCCCGACGAGGTAAAGAACTTCGACGACTTCGGGCGGCTGGCGCACGAGCCCGAGCGCACGGGCGCGGCCGAGTACCGCGTGGCGAGCGAGGGCTACTTCCACGCGATGGACATCCCGCTGGTGCGCGGGCGCCTGTTCGACGCGAACGACACGATGGAGTCGCCGCACGTGGCGCTCATCAGCGAGTCGCTCGCGAAGGCGCGGTGGCCCGACGAGGATCCGCTGGGCAAGCTCATCCAGTTCGGCAACATGGATGGGGACCTGCGGGCCTTCACCATCGTCGGCGTCGTGGCGGACGTGCGGGAGCGGGGGCTGGACGAGGCGCCGAAGCCCACGTTCTACGGCTGCTCCCGGCAGCGGGCGCGGGCCTTCTCCCGCTTCCATGTCGCGGTGCATGGCTCCATCGGCTCCAAGGCCTTGGTGAGCGCGGCGGGGCCGGTGTTGCGCGAGCTCGCTCCAGAGCTGCCCTCGCGCCTGAGCACGGTGGAGAGCCTGCTCACGGGCTCGCTGGCTTCGCGGCGCTTCAGCCTGCTGCTGCTGGGGGCCTTCGGCGCGGTGGCGCTGCTGCTCTCGGTGGCGGGGCTCGGGGCCGTGGTGTCCTACGCGGTGGCGCAGCGCACGCGGGAGTTCGGCATCCGCTTCGCGCTGGGGGCGACGGCCGGGGACGTGCTGCGACTGGTGCTCCGGCAGGCGGTGGTGCTCGCGGGGCTCGGCGTGGCGCTCGGGGTGGTGGCGGCGTTGGGGCTGGGGCAGGTGCTCCAGGGCATGGTGTACGGCGTGAGCCCCACCGAGCCGTGGGTCATCGTGGGCGTGGCGGTCCTCCTGCTGGGCGTGGCCCTGCTCGCGAGCTGGCTGCCGGCCCGACGCGCCTCCCGCGTGGACCCGATGACGGTGCTCCGCTCGGAGGCGTGAGGCCAGCCGCTGCCGCCGTCCACCGGATGACGCGCCTGGCCCGCACCGGGGCCAGGCGCTGTCGCGTGTGAGATAGGCCAGAGCCATCCGCTGGCCCTTGCCTCCTCGGACGACGTAGCGAGGACGGGTGCTCCCACGCCTCCTCGTCCTCCGGTTCGCGCTGGCCCTCGGGCTCGCGCTCGTGTCGTCCGGCTGTGCCACCTCGTCGCGTGGGCTGGCGCGTCAGCGCGCGGAGCCGGACTACTGCGTCCCCGCGCAGTCCCCGCGTGACGACTCCGCCGGGCGACTCGACGTGGAGGCGCCCCTCCCGGAGTCCCCCGAGCTCCAGGCTCGCTTCACCCGCCAGGACCTGCTGCTGGCGCACGCGGCCGGAGTGCTCGTGCCCCTGGAGACGCTGGCGCGGCTGGCGCCGGGGACCGACACCCGGGCCCAGCGCGACGCGCTGTTGAGGGACATCGAGCTGCGGCTGCTCCTGTTCTCGACGACGCTCTCCAGCGTGTCGGCGGAGCTGGAGTGCGAGGCGCGGCGCACGGCGCAGATGGCGAGGCTCCTGGATGCGAAGGAGACGCGGCGGCAGACGCTGCTCACCGTGTCCTCCATCGTCGTGGGCGCGCTGACCACCACCGTCACCGCCATCTCGAACAATGACCGCGCCAACGACATCATCGACATCACCGGCGGCGCGGTGGGCGCGGGGCTGGGGCTCGCGGCGCTCTTCTCGTCCCCCTCGCTGGACTTCGAGCACCCCAGGAACCTGCTCGCGGACATCTGGCGACAACCCGCGCGCTCCGCGGACTTCCCCGCGTCCCTCTGGTTTGTCCTGAGCCACAAGGACTTCAGCAACGCGCAGCGCCACGCCATCCGCCACAACGTCCGCGCGCGGTGGATTGCGTCCGGGTACGTGGAGGAGACGGGCGGCGACGCGCCGTACTTCGGCCGGGGCGGGCGCTACACGCTGGACGCCCTCCAGACGCGGGCGAACATGCTCGGTGAGCTCCAGGCCGCCGTGCGCCTCATCCACCAGAACCTCCAGGTCCTCCTGACGAAGCTCGTCACGGTGTCGGGACAGGGTGACTGACGTGTGACGTGAAGAGCGCTCCCCACGAGAACTCTTCACCCGCGCCGTGCTCGCGGAGGCTGGAGGTCAGGGCTTCCCCGCAGGGACAAAAAAGACATCGCGAGGTGTGACGCCCGAAGACGTGGTTCGAGGGGGTGTCGAACCTGTATCGATGTTTCGGATTGCGCATCGCGAAATGCTGCGGGCGTCGCGAGTTGCTATTGCGGGACGTGAGGTCTGACGACCTTGCTGTCTTTCATTGTGGGGGGTTCAGATGCGTGCATGGATTCTAGGAGCGTGTGCCTTCGTGGCATTGCCCGCGATGGCGCAGGTCCCGGCTTGGATTTGGCACCGAGGCACCGCGAACGCGGACCGGGGGCGCGCGGTGGCGGCGACCGCCGAGGGCGTCTACTCCACGGGCGAATCGACGGGGTCATTCGATTCGAGTCTTCCCGTGGGAGGCTCCGACGTCGTCGTCACCAAGCACCTGGCCAACGGCACCAAGGTCTGGTCCGTGATGCTCGGCACGACCTCCCTGGAAGTGGGGACGGGCATCGCCACGTACACCGTGCCAGCCACGCCGCAGGTCTACGTCACCGGTTACACCACGGGAGGCTGGGGTGGGGGATTCCAGGGTGTGCAGGACGCCTTCCTGGCCCGGGTGAATCCCGCCAACGGAGCCCTCCAGTGGGTGCGTCAGCTCGGCACCCCGGCGCTGGACCAGGCCCAGGGGGTGGCCACGGACCCCGCGGGCTTCATCTACATGGCGGGACACACGGCGGGCACGCTGCCGCTCAATACCAGTGCTGGCGGCCAGGATGGGTTCCTGGCCAAGTACGACTCCGCTGGCAACCTGCTCTGGGTCCGCCAGTTCGGCTCGCCACAGTCCGAGGTGGTTCGGGGCGTGGCCGCGGACGCGAACAACGATGTCTATGTCGTCGGCTCCACGACGGGCTCGTTCGGCGCGACCCATGCCGGCTCCACGGACCTGTTCATCGTGAAATACAACAGCGCGGGCGTCCAGCAGTGGCGAAAGCAGATGGGAACGACGGGGTCGGAGTCCATCTACGGTGTCGCCACGTCGCGGCTCGCGAGCGGCGCCATCAACGTCTACGTGGTGGGCTACACGGACGCGGCCTTCGACCTGCAGACCCACCAGGGAGGCCAGGATGCCATCGTCGTGAAGTTCGATGGCGCCGGGAACCGCGTGTGGTCCCGTCAGTTCGGAACGCCCGGCAGTGAGCTGGCCCTCGGCATCGCCTCCGACGGCGGCGCGAACGTCTACATCACGGGGCGCAGCAACTACGACTTCGTCACCAACCTGCCCAACTCCTCGCACGACTTCTTCATGCAGAAGTACGACTCGGGAGGTGGACTGCTGCTCACGCGTCAGTTCGGCTCCACCAACATGAACGACCCCGCGATGCAGGATGACATCGGCAACGGCGTGGCCGCGGACATCAATGACAGCGTCTACGTCACGGGCGCCACCCAGGGCGAGTTCGCCAGCTCCCCGCTGCCGAACGCCGGCGGCGATGACTACGTGGTGTTCCGCTACGAGGATGGCTGTCAGATCAACACCCCGGGTCAGTGCGGTATCGGCTACGGCTGGGGGGACCCGCACCTGGTCACCTTCGACAACCGCCACTACGACTTCCAGGGCGCCGGTGAGTTCATCTTCGTGGAGAGCACGGACACCAACGCGCCCCTGGTCGCGCAGGCGCGCATGCAGCCGTGGGTGAACAACAACCGGGTGACGGTGATGACGGCGGTGGCGACGCGGCTGGGCGCGAGCCGGGTGGGCCTCTACCTGACGACCAGCGGGCACGAGCTGCGCGTCGACGGCGTGCTGACCTCCGTGCCCGTGGGGGACACCATTCCCGTGGCGGGCGGCGGACGCGTCCTGCGTCCGGACGCCGCGTCCTACGTGCTGTCCTACCCGGGCGGGGACAAGGCGCTCGTCAGGCTCAACGGCACGTACATGGACTTCAACTTCGCCCTGAAGCCGACGCGGCGCGGCCGGATTCGCGGCCTGCTGGGCAACTACGACGGCGTCACGACGAACGAGTACGCGCTGCGCAACGGCACCCAGCTGACGCCGACGCTGTCTTTCACCGAGCTCTACGTGGGGCCGACCAGCTTCGCGGCGAGCTGGCGCATCTCCCAGGCGGAGTCCCTCTTCGACTACGCCTCCGGGCAGAGCACGGCGACCTTCACCATCCCGGACTTCCCGGCGGCGCCCGCCACGGTCGCGGACCTGCCCGCGACGGAGCGGGACGCGGCGCGCAACCGGTGCCTCGCGGGGGGCGTCCAGACGGGCGTCTTCCTCGACAGCTGCACCGTGGACGTCGCGGTGACGCAGGACACGGGCTTCATCGCGTCCACGGCCCGGGTGCAGGCCCAGGTCCAGGCCCAGCGCGGCCCCCAGGCGCCGGCCCCCGTGCCCGCGGGGACCCGGCTGTACTTCGCCAACTTCGGCGCCGCGGTGGGCCAGGAGTGGAACACGAACCTCATCTCCAGGTCCCCCAATGGTGCGCAGGCCTTCCTCGGCCCGTTCACCACGGAGGCGGTCCGTCTGACGCTGCCGGCCACGGGCAGGCCCGGCGTCGTCTCGCTCAGCTTCGACCTGTACATCCTCGATGCCTGGACGGGTGACAGCGCTCCGGGGACGAACACCTGGTACCTGCAACAGGGGTCCGCCCTGGTGGGCGGAACCTTCTCCAACACGACGAGCACCCAGTCCTACCCGCGTGTCGGCAGCGCGGCCCGCACCGGCTCCATCGCCAACAACACGCTGGGCTACCAGGACGGGGACTCCACCTACCGGTTCAAGTGGCGGTTCGACACGAGCGGGACAACCCCCATCGTGTTGACCTTCTCCCGCTGGAACAACGGGGTCGCCCACCCGCTGCTGGCGGCTCCTTCCTGGGGAATCGACAACGTGGAACTCGCCCAGGAGTAGCGGCCTGTTCCCGACGCCTCCTCCGGCCGCGGCCGCCGGAGGAGCGCGGAGGAGGCAGGGGGCCTCCTCGTGCGCTCACCGCCCGGAAGGCCACGCGAGCATGGCGGTGTCGATGATGGCGTTCAGCTTCTGGGCGGACGCGCCATCACGGGCCTGGATGGACAGGCCCTCCAGCACCGCGGTGTAGAACGCCGCGAGCTTCTCCACGGGCGTGCCGGCGGGCAGCTCCCCCTGCTCCACGCCGCGCCGGAGCCTGCCCTCGAGCGCGCGCTCACCGCTCCGCCGGTTCTTCGCGAGGAACGTCCGGACGGGCTCGTTCTCCGGCGCGCCGAGCAACGACGCGAGGACGATCATGCAGCCCCGGGGCTTGTCGCTGGCCGTGTAGGCGCGTGCGTTGGCGCGCAGCATCTGCTCCACGGCGGCCCGAGCGGTGGGGGCCTCCTCCAGCCCGCGGGAGACGGGCTGCCCCTCGGTCTTGTCGAAGAGCTCGACGGCCTCGCGGAAGAGCGCCTCCTTGCAGCCGAAGATGGCATAGAGGCTGGGCTTGTTGACGCCCATGGCCTCGACGAGGTCCTGGATGGAGGTCCCCTCGTAGCCCCGGGCCCAGAACACGCGCATGGCGGCCTCGAGCGCCTCGTCCCGGTCGAAGCTGCGAGGCCGGCCCAGCGGACCGGCGGACTTCTTGCGCGCCTTGCGAGTCGTCATCCTTCCAGGGCCCTCAATCCCGCGACACCGACCCCAATCAACACCAGGCAGAGGATTCGCGCCAGGGAGACGGGCTCGCCGAGGAACATCATCCCCACGAGCGAGACGCCGGACGCACCGAGGCCCACCCAGACCGCATAGGCCGTCCCGATGGGCAGGTGCTTCAACGCGAGGCCCAGCAGCACGAGGCTGGTCAGGGCGATGCCGATGCCGACGACGCTCGGCCACAAGCGCGTCAGTCCCTCGGACTGCTTGAGCGCGAGCGCCCAGGCAATCTCCAGGGCACCCGCGACCACCAGGAGCAGCCACGCCATGGGGGCCTCCTCCTTACCCTGGGCTCAGGCGTTGGTGCCGCTGTCCACCGCGATGGACGCGCCGGTGATGAAGCGTCCGCCGGGGCCCGCGAGGTGACCCACGGTGGCGGCGATGTCGTCGGGGCCGGCGAACTGCTTGATGGCCATCAGCGCCAGCTCCGCTGCGGCCTGGGGCCCGTCGGCCGGGTTCATGTCCGTGTCCGTCGGCCCGGGGTCGACCACGTTCACCGTGATTCCGCGCCCGCCCACGTCGCGGGCCAGCCCCTTCGTCAGGCCAATCAGCGCCGACTTGGTCATCGCATAGAGCGTGACGCCGCCATGGGGCACCCGCTGCGCGAAGCACGTGCCGATGGAGATGATGCGGCCGCCGTCCTTCATGTGGGCGAGCGCGGCCTGCGAGGCGACGAACACCCCCCGGACGTGGATGGAGAGCGTCCGGTCCAGTTCCTCCACGGTGACCGCCTCGAAGGGGCCGAAGGGGAAGACCCCGGCGTTGTTGACCAGGATGTCCAGCCCGCCGAGCTCCGCCGCCGCGCGCTCCACGCTCCTTCGCACGGCGTCCACGTCGCCGCTGTCCGCCTGGATGGCCACGGCGCGCTGTCCCTGTGCCTCCAACTCGGCCACGAGCCGGGCCGCCTTGTCCTCCGAGCGCACGTACGTGAAGGCGACGCGCGCACCCCCCTTCGCCAGATGCCGGACGATGGAGGCGCCGATTCCTCGCGCGCCGCCCGTCACCAATGCCGCCTTGCCCGTGAAGTCACCCATGTGTGTTCTCCCGACTTTTGAACCGGTCGTTCAGAAATGATTACGAGCCGGGGGCCGCGTCGGCAATACTTTCGAACCGAGCGGTTCTAAAACACTGCGTCAGGGCGCCGGCGGGGCCAGGTCCGGGACCATGGGGACCCGCCGGGTCCCGGGGCCATTGGGCGCGGCCACGCTGTCGTTCGCGAAGGTGCGCATCTCGTCTCCTGTTTCGCGCTCGGTCGGGAAATCGCGTTTTGAAAATCCATCCAGGAGAAGTCTGGGATGAGAAGTCGCGCCTCCGCGATGCGCGTCCCGGCGGAAATCTTCACGTGGAGGGCGAATCGAACACTTTGTGGTGACGTGGAGGGCGGGTCGTTACGCTGGCCGGAACTTTCCCCCGTCCCCCCGAGACGCCCCATGCCGACCCTCTTCGACCCGACGAACGCGGGTGACCTGCGACTCTCCAACCGCATCGTGATGGCGCCGCTGACGCGCAACCGCTCGCCTGGCGCCATCCCGCCGGACCTCGCCGTCACCTATTACGCCCAGCGCGCCACCGCCGGCCTGCTCATCAGTGAGGCCACCGCCATCAGCCATCAGGCCCAGGGCTATGCGGACGTCCCGGGGCTGTACGCCCCCGAGCAGCTCGCCGCGTGGAAGAAGGTCACCCAGGCCGTGCACGAGGCGGGCGGCCGCATCGTCACGCAGCTGTGGCACGTGGGGCGTGTGTCGCACACGGAGCTGCAGCCGGGCAACGCGGCGCCCGTGGCGCCCTCGGCTGTCGTGGCGAAGACGCGGACGGTGCTCTTCCGGGACGGCGTCCCCACGTTCGAGCCCACCTCGGTCCCGCGCGCGCTGGAGCTGGCGGAGCTGCCCGGCATCGTGCAGGACTATGTCCGGGCCGCGCGCGCCGCGGTGGAGGTGGCGGGCTTCGATGGCGTGGAGATTCACGGCGCCAATGGCTACCTGCTGGACCAGTTCCTGAAGACGGGCTCCAACGAGCGCACGGACGCGTACGGCGGGAGCATCGAGAACCGCGCCCGGCTGCTGTTGGAGGTCACCCGCGCGGTGGTGGACGCGGTGGGCGCGGGGCGCACCGGCATCCGCCTGTCGCCCGTCACCAACGCCAACGACGCGTTCGACGCGAACCCCCAGCCGCTGTTCGAGCACGTGGTGCGCGAGCTGGCGAAGCTGGGCCTCGCGTACATCCACGTCATCGAGGGTGCCACCGGAGGCCCGCGTGAGCTGGAGGACCGCCCGTTCGACTACGTCGCGTTGAAGAAGGCGTACCGCGACGCGGGCGGCAGGGGCGCCTGGATGGTCAACAACGGCTACGACGGGGAGCTGGCGCGCAAGGCAGTGGAGGCGGGCGCGGACCTGGTCTCCTTCGGCCGGCCGTACATCTCCAACCCGGACCTGGTGCGCCGGCTGCGCGAGAACGCGCCCCTGGCCCCGCTGGACAAGAAGACGCTCTACGGCGGCGGCGCCAAGGGCTACACCGACTACCCCACGCTCTGAGCGGAGGCTGGCGGCGCCGGGCACGCCTCGACGGTGGAGGCGTGCCTTCGGCTCGGGGCAGGGTGCCCCTCAGGGCCCCCACACCGGTCCGCTCGGGGTGACGCTCATGCCCTGCACGTCCGAGCGCAGTGGCGTCAGGGTGACCGCGCCACTGGCGGCGTAGCCGAACGCGCCGCCCGTGCTCTGGATGCCCTTGTCGAAGCGCACCACCGCGCTGCCTTTTGTCGGGTGTGTCATCGTCACCGTGTACGCGGTCGACGTCTCGTCCAGCGCCAGCGTCAGGTTCGCGGCCGCCGTGTCCTTGGCCTGGACCACGTGCAGGAAGTGGCTCACCACCTGGCCCTGCGTCTCCACCTCGCCGCGGAACTGGCCGACGGGGTAGGTGTACGTGCCATTGGGGCGCAGCGGTCCGCGCTCGTCGATGACGCGCCGGGTGGGGCTCGCCGGGACGAGCGTGCTCACGCGCAGCTCCTGCGTCCCGCTGGTCGCGGACCAGGTGTTGCCCGTGAGCACCGGGCTCGACGGGAAGTGGATCAGGAACGTCTTGTCCACCGAGGCGTCGCCCTGCGAGCTCTCCATCCGGTCGAACACGACGAGCGTGTCGAGCGGCCGCACGAACAGCGCCTCGCGCACCACCCGGCCCGCGGAGGGATTGCCGACCTCCGCCTCGCGGTGCGCCCAGTCGTCGCTCACGTCGTACGCGCCCGTGAGGTCCACCACGGCGTAGTGGGCGTGCGTGGACGACTCCAGGCGCAGCATCCGCGGCGCGTGGTGGTAGTAGCCCACCGTGCCCAGCCCGTCGAAGAGCAGGGTGTTGTGCGCCACGGGTGACTCGGTGTCCACGGCCCCCGTGCCCGCGTAGCCGACAATCTGGTTGGCATAGCCCACCGTCTCGCGCGCCAGGAACTCACCGGCCCGCCACAGCTGGAAGCTGCCGGAGTCGCGGTGGGCGTGGCCCGCGTTGGAGGTGATGCCGAACTGCAGGTTCACCATCGTCGCGTCGGGCGCCCACGCCGTCTTCGCGTACACCTGGCCCAGGCCCTCGGCGCGATAGTCGAGCGGCAACGTGGACAAGTCCCGCGCCTGCACCGACGCCAGCGTGTCGCTGTAGACGTAGCGCACCCACCGGTCGTCAATCGGGTGGCCGGTGAGCTCCAGGAAGCGCTTGGCGTAGCCCGCGATGGGCTGGTCCGCCCACTCCTCGATGAGCGGCGCCAGGTAGCTGCCCAAGGACGTCTGCGCGGTGTTGCTCGGGTCCCACCGGCTCAGCCATCGCTCGTCGTCGTTGAACGGGAAGGTCTCATACAGCTGGAACTGTCCCATCCGGCTCGGGCCCGGCGTGGTGGAGTAGATGGACCAGAAGACGGACTCCTTGAAGAAGTCGGTCTGGTCCCACAAATCCTGGCCATACAGGCCGAGCGTGGTGAACGGCACCGTCATGTAGCCGAACGTCCGCCGGCCATACGTGGAGCCCTCGTGGGGCGCGCCGCCCGCGGCCGCTCCGTCGAGATAGGGCTTGAGCGAGAACTTCCAGCGCGAGCTCATCGCGTACTGGAGGAGCTGGTGGGCGTAGGGCTGGTTCTCGTGCCAGCTGGCGATGGCCCACAGGAGCGAGTTGCGGAAGTAGCCCGTGTAGTAGTTGTTGCCCTCCATGCCGATGCCGCCCCAGGGATTGTCATTGAGCGCGGCGATGACGGAGTTCCACCGCGTCAGCAGCAGCGTCTGCTCCGCCGGGAGCAGGTGGGCGAAGCACCAGTCGTAGGTGAGGATGACGGCCTCGCCGTACCAGCGGGCCGGGTCGCTGGAGATGGTGTTCTCGCTGATGGGGACCTGGGTGTTCACCGCCCAGGTGATGGCCGAGCGGCAGGACGCGGCGGCGCCGGTGATGAGCGAGTGCATGGCGGCGTCGATGGCCTGCTCGGGGCCCTGCACGTTCGCCACGGGCGTGTACGGGTTCTGGGCGAAGTACGCCTGGGCCCGCGCCAGCCGGGACGCATTGAACCAGACGCGCGGATGGGCCACCGGGATGGAGAGCACCACCGGAGGCCCGTTGGCGATGGTGAGCTGGATGGGCGCGGAGGTGGTGAGGTTGCCGGCGCGGTCCCTCGCCACCGCCGTCACCGGGAAGGTGCCGTCACCCACCAGCGTGGTGGAGAGATTGAACCAGTACGGGTAGCTGGTGTCCTCGGCGCCCTGGTCCTGGCCATTCACGCGCAGCCGCACGCCGGCGACGCGGATGTTGTCGTGGGCGTCGACGCGAATCTGCACGGTGCCGCCCACCGTGGTGCCCGTGGCGGGCGAGACAATCTGCACCTGGGGCGGCGTGGTGTCCGGCGGCGGCGCGCTCACGGTGATGGAGATGGGCGCGGAGACGGTGACGTTGCCCGCGGCGTCACGCGCCACGGCGGTGAGCTGGCGCGGGCCGTAGGGCTGGAGCGTCTCCGTGTCGAGCGTCACGGCCCACGGCGCGGCCAGGTCCGCCTCGCCCACCTGGACGCCGTCGAGCTGCACGTGCACCCGGGTGACGCCCACGTCGTCCGTCGCGCTCGCCCGCACGGTGAACGGGCCGCTCACCGTCTCGTTGGGAGCGGGCAGGGTGACCTGCACCTGGGGCGGCGCCGTGTCGACCAGCACGTTGTCGACGGTGATGCGCACCGAGGCGGAGGTGGTGAGGTTGCCGGCCGCGTCGCGCGCGTGCGCCGTCAGGACATGGGCGCCGTTGCGCAGCAGGCGCGTGTCCAGCGCCGCCGACGACAGGTTGCGCCCGTCGATGCGCAGCTGCACGTGGGCCACGCCCACGTTGTCGCTCGCGCTCGTGACGACGTTGATGACTCCGGCCACCGTCGCGCCCGGGGCGGGCGAGGTGATGGCGACGGTGGGCGGCGTGGTGTCCGTGCGGGGCACGGGCGGGGTGTACTCGAGCGTGAGCACCGGCCTGCGCTCCGGCTGCGTCGCGAGGCCCGTGAACACCTTGGCCACCCGGCCCACGCGGGTGTTCGCCAGCATCACCCCCTGGTTGGTCGACGGGTCATCCACCCAGGACTGCACCACCGCCACGTCGAGCGGCACGTCGATGACGTTCACCACGACGGGGAACGCATCCAGCACGAAGGCCTTCCCCGCCACCTGGTCCGTCCCCGCGCCGACGGCGCCCAGCCGCTCCCACTCCAGCCCGTCGTCGCGGAACTGCCAGCCCAGCCCCGCCGCCGTCGCGCTCCAGGGCGCCTGGACATAGGTGCCCCGCAGCTCGAAGTCGCCGTTGTAGGTCTCCACGGCCACGCGCAGCGTCGCGCCCTGCACCACCGCGCCGCTCGGAATCCCCAGCTGGGGGAAGCGCAGCAGCGTCTGGACTTCGTAGTCCTCCGTCTGGAACACCCCCAGCAGCGCCTCGTTGCGGTGCGCCGCGCCGTTCTGGGTGATGCCCTGGCTGGTGATGGCCACGGCCTCGGAGGCCGTCACCGGCGTCGTCACCGCCTGAGCGCGGCTCTCCGTGGTGGAAGGCGCGTCTGGCGTCTTCGTGCATCCGAGGAGCACGAGCACGGCGTACAGCCCCATCCACCCGACAAGGCGGCTTGTTCCTGAGTTCATAGGATGACAGTTCCTAGCCTGTCGTTGCGGGGGCGTCCACCGCGTCGCGGGCCTGGGCTGTCACGTGCCGTCCGGGGGCTTCCCGCTCAGAGCGTGGGCTGGTGTCCCTGGAGCTGGGCCGCCACCTGTCGCTTGAGGGCCTGCAGCTGTTGGAGCTTCGCCTTCAGCTCCTGGCGCATCTCCCGCTCGTCGGTGTGGAGGACCTCGTCGTGCAGCTCCTCGATGCTCTCCGCCAGATTGGCATTGAGGAGGTTCATCTGCTGCTGGGAGAGCTCCAGGACCATGGGACACCTCTGTGTCAGCACAGGCGGAACACGGCAAAGCCTAGCATGCGTGTGCTCGGCGCCCCCAAACCGCGCCCGGCGCCAATGCCTGTCGGAGTGTCGGCTGGCCCACAGCCTGAATCCCGAGTCCCGGCCGGCGTCGCGCGTCATCGACGGGCGCGAGCGCTTCCAATGGACTGGGGGGAGGACCCCACCCCCTACGGGCTTCCCGAGGGGATGGGGCACTGCCTGTCGGCGTGGCGCCCCGGTGAGTCGGGGCGCCCGTGCCGCTTGCTTCGGGGACTAACGCAGCGCGATGAGCGAGGCGACCAGCAGCGAGACGACGCTCATCACCTTGATGAGGATGGCGACGCCCGGGCCGGAGGTGTCCTTGAACGGGTCGCCCACCATGTCGCCGACGACGGCGGCCTTGTGGACGTGCGAGCCCTTCGCGTGGCCCGGCAGCTTGCCCTTCTCGATGTACTTCTTGGCGTTGTCCCACGCGCCGCCGGCGTTGGCCATGTAGAGCGCCATGGTGGCGCCGACCACGAGCGCGCCGGCCAAGAGGCCCGCGAGCGCCTGGGGCCCGAGCAGGTAGCCCACCACGGGCGGGGCGACGACGGCGATGAGGCCCGGGAAGATCATCTCGCGCAGGGCGCTCTTGGTCGCGATGTCGACGATCTTCTTCGGGTCGGGGTCCGCCTTGAGCTCCATCAGGCCCGGAATCTCACGGAACTGACGGCCAATCTCCTCGACGATGGCGCCGGCGGCGCGGCCCACCGCGAGCATCGTCGACGCGCCGACGAGGAACGGGAGGATGGAGCCCAGCAGCATGCCCACGATGACGTTGGGGTTGGTGAGCAGCAGGCTCATCTCCGGCAGGCCGGCGGCGACGCGCGTGTGGTTGACCTCCAGGTTGAAGGCGGAGAACAGCGCGATGACCGTCAGCGTCGCCGAGCCGATGGCGAAGCCCTTGCCGATGGCCGCCGTGGTGTTGCCCACCGCGTCCAGCTCGTCGGTGATGGCGCGGACCTCGGGGCCCAGGCCGGACATCTCGGAGATGCCGCCGGCGTTGTCGGAGATGGGGCCGTACGCGTCCACCGTCATCACGACGGCGGTGCCGCCGAGCATGCCCACCGCGGACAGGGCGATGCCGTACAGGCCCAGCGCCTGGTCGGCGATGTAGGCCACCAGGGCGATGGTCGCCATGGAGATGCCCACGCTCTCCATGCCCACCGCGAGGCCGCGGATGAGGTTGGTGCCGGCGCCGGTGATGGAGGCCTCGGCGATGCGCTGCACCGGCCGGGCGGAGGTGTAGTAGTCGGTGACCAGGCCGATGATGGCGCCGCCGAACGCGCCCGCGGCCAGGGCCACGGTGATGTTCTGGGACAGGCCGAACACGTTCATCATGACGAACGACAGCCCCACCAGGATGACCGGCGGCATGATGAGCGCGCTGCGCAGCACCTGCGCGGGGTTCATGGCCTTGAGAGCGCGCGCGATGAAGATGCTCAGCACGCTGACGACGAGGCCCACCGCGGAGAGCACCAGCGGCAGCACCACGCCGGCGACCTTCGCCGTGCTCGCGGACGTGCCCTCGACGGCCAGCCGCGACAGCTCCGTGGCGTTGGCCGTCAGGGCGATGGCCATGGCGGCGACGATGGCGGCGACCATGGACTCGTAGATGTCCGCGCCCATGCCGGCCACGTCGCCCACGTTGTCACCCACGTTGTCGGCGATGACGCCGGGGTTGCGCGGGTCGTCCTCGGGGATGTTCTCGATGACCTTGCCGGCGATGTCGGAGCCGACGTCGGCCGCCTTGGTGTAGATGCCGCCGCCCACGCGCGCGAACAGCGCGATGGAGCTGGCGCCCACGGCGAACGAGTGGAGGATGGGGGACAGCTCCGGGTGACCCTGGAAGGCGTAGTAGATGCCGCCCATGCCCACCAGGCCCAGGCCCGCCACCGCCAGGCCCATCACCGCGCCGCCGTCCAGCGCGACCAGCAGCGCGTTCGGCTTGGAGCCCGTGCGCGCGGCCTGCGCGGTGCGCACGTTGGCGAACGTGGCGGCCTTCATGCCGATGTAGCCGGCGAGCAGCGAGAGGAACGCGCCCACCACGAAGCTCACGGCCGCCAGCTTGCCCAGCGCCAGGCCGATGAGGACCGCGAGCACCGCGCAGTAGATGGCGAGCACCTTGTACTCGCGCACGAGGAACGCCATCGCGCCTTCACGGATGTAGCCCGCGATGCGGTTCATCGTCGCGTCGCCGTCCGGCAGGGACTTGACGCGGAAGTAGAAGAACGCAGCGAAGAGCAAGCCCACGGCGCCGACGACGCTTGGTGCGACTGCCCAGAAACTCGACTCGAGACTCGACAACTCCATCCATTCTCTCCAGAGCAGTCCCGGGGATTGACGTCTCGCCCCCGCTGGGTCGCTCGTTGCCGCACAGTTGGTGTGCAGGGCCTATACGGGATTTCCGTACGCGCTGGGAGCCTCCTCTGAGCGGATAAGGGGGTGGGGCCGCCCCCGGGGGGAGTGGGGTGGGGCCGGGGGGATGGTGGGTCGGCCGGGCTTCGGGGGCCTCCCGAGAGGAGAACCCGCTCTCACGGGCGGCCGCTGGCGGGGTGCGCCATGGCGTTGGTTTGAGTCGGAAGGAAATTCCAGGAGGGGAATTGTATGGGACTGTCGGTGAATATCGGCGGTCCGGGCGCCCTATCGTGGCTACCATGGGCGCGGGAGCTTCCCTGCTTCCGTAGGACCTTCCACGTCCGTTGCCGCCATGGAACTGCAGGTCATCGAGGTGATGCTCAACTCCCAGGACCTGGCGAAGGTGCCGCTGGGAGGCCATGAGGGCATCGCGGCGCGCTTGCGGGAGGCGCTGGCGGCGGTGGGGTTGGGGACGGTGACGGGCGCGAGCGCCGGGGGCGGCGTGGCCATCGTCGACGTGTCGGTGCCGAAGGAGCGCGTCCCGGAGGCGCTCGGCTTCCTGAAGCAGCAGCTGCGCTTGTGCGGCGCGCCGCGCACCACGGTGCTGAGCGTGGATGACACGGAGGTGCCCATCGGCGGGGACGAGCCGTGGGGGAGGCGGACCTCGCGTCCGGACTGAGGCCCCGGCACGCGCCCTCGCTGGGAGGAGGCGCGCGCTCGGGGGGGCTGCTTCGCTCAGAGGATGGGCGGCAGCTCCTGCTGGAGCTCGGCGCTGGTGCGCCAGCCCGCGGGCTTCAGGGGGGTGACGAACTCCAGGGTGCCGTTGGAGAGCGACACGCCGGCGGTGGTGTCCGCGCGCAGGTGGATGCGCTGGACCTTCTCGTGCAGCGCGCGGCGGGCCTCTCCGTCGCGGGCGAGCGTGCCCAGCGCATCGAGGACCCGGGTGGCCAGGAACGCGAGCGCGCGCAGGGCCTCGGCGCTGGTGGCGCTCGAGCCCGGGGTGAGCGCGAGGGGGACGGGGCGCTCCAGGAGGGCGCCCAGCTTCTCGCTGTCCTTGAGCAGCTGGCGGCGCAGCTGGAGCGGGGAGGGGATGGGGGCGTCGTCGACGCGGATGAAGCCCAGGTAGCCCGCGTCCAGCACGCTGACGCACTCGATGTGGTTCACGTTGACGATGACCGCGTTGGCTTCGCGGTCCCGCTCCTCCTGCAAGAGCAGGGAGCGGCCCTCGCGCGAGTCCTCGAGGATGTCCCGGACGGTGCCCGTGAAGTACGTGCCGCTGTGCAGCGACACCGTCACGCGCGGGGGGAGCAGGGGGATGCCCGCCTGTCGACGGCTGGCGATGCGCAGGAGCGCCTGGAGCGTCGTCTCCAGTCCCCGGGGCTTCATGTCCAGGAAGGCCGCCAGCGGGTCGTCCGGGCGCGACAGCTCCGGCTCGGACTGCAGGGCGCGCTGGATGCCCTCTCGGCGGTCATGGATGTCGTCCAGGTTGGTGCAGGGCTCGTGGTCCAGGGTGAGCACGCCGTCGACGAACGAGGCGAAGCTGGAGCCGGAGACGTTGCCCGCGACGTTCTGGATGACCAGGCGCTTGAGCGAGCCCTGGACGAACTCGCGGCCCAGCTCGTCCTCCGTCAGCGATTCGAGCGCCTGGAAGAGCGGCGTGAAGTACACCTTCGTCCACGCCTCCTCGTAGATGTCCGCGTAGCCGTCGGCGCAGAGGCTGGCCCAGTCGACCTTCACCGGCACCTTGAAGCCGGCGACCTCGGCCAGCTGCTTCTCGAGCTGGGGAAACTGCGTCTCCTCGAACGACTTCGCCGCCTTGCGCTCCGCGAGTCCCATGGATGTCTCCGTTGGTGTCGCGCGGCAGTCTCGCCCGGACGGCCCATGCCCTTGCAAGTTTGATGATGCATTCGCGGACTCCAATCCGATGAGAGGACTGGAGTCCGCGAGACCCGGTGCTACAGGAAGGTCACCTTGCCATTGCGCTGAAAACAGACATGCGGCGTTCCATCCGTGGGGCGGATGGCGATGCTGGGCCGCGTGCCGTCCTGGATGGTGCCCAGCTGGGTGTATGTCCAGAAGCCGCGGGCGTCCGGGGTGATGAGCTCCAGCGTCGTCCCATGGCGCTGGGCGATGACGGGCTTGCCCGCGCTGTACGCCAGGTCATTGGAGCCGGCGTTGTAGTCCCCCTGGGACGTGCGCGCGGTGCTGGTGGACAGGGGCGTGCCGAGCGTCACGTCGAAGAGGCTGCCCCAGGCGCCGGTGGGTGTCCCGTTGGCGAGCACCAGCAGGTGCTGGTCCGGCGTCAGCGCCAGGGAAGACCAGCTGGTGATGGAGGAGAGCCCGTTCAGGGAGAAGGTCTCCACGACGGTGCCCTTGACGGCGGTCAGCAGGTTCCGGTTGGTGAAGTAGAGCGTGCCCGCCGCGTCGAAGAGGGCCTCGCTCGTCATGGCGCCCTGGAGGAACAGGGGCGTGCTCCACGTGTTGGTGCCGGTGCGGGCGGTGATGCGCGCGCCCGACGAGCTGTCGCCGTAGGCGATGACGGGCTGGTGGCCCTGGGTGGGGTTGAGCGTGACGGACAGGTTGACGGCGTTGGTGCGCTCCGCCACGTCCACCACCTCGCGCACCCAGGTGCCGCCGAAGCGGGTGGCATACGCGACGCGCATGAGCTCCCCTCGTCCCTGCTCCCCGTTGCCCTTGAGGTAGGCGATGTGCGGCGTGCCGGTGGCGGGCTCGACGGCGATGACGGGCTTGAAGGTGAACTTCCCCTCGTTGTTGAAGCCCGCGCCGTCGATCTGCTCCGTCGTCCACGACGTGCCGTCCCAGAGGCCATACCAGAGCGAGCGGTGGGTGTCGTTGAAGTAGACGATGTGGCCCCGGCCGGCGGTGTCGAACGTCAGCTCGCAGAAGCCGCCCGTCACGTCCGGGCTCGGGTCGATGACGGTGTTGAGGAGCGTGTCCGTGGTGGACTCCACGTTGAAGTGGAACTCGCCCTGGGCCTTCTTCCCCGACTGCGTCTCCACCGAGACGGACAGGGTGGCGACGCCCTTGGGCGGCAGCTTCCAGGTCACCCGCTCCGAGTCCGGCTCGAGGACGCCGGAGGTGGCGCTCCAGCTCACCGACCTGAAGACCTCTCCGGAGGCGGAGACCTTGAAGCGCTCGGCCGCGCCCTCGACGAAGCCTCCCTGTCCGCCTTCCCGCTCGATGAGCAGCGCCAGCGTGTTGTCCGTGCGTGAGGGGATGACCTGCGTGGGCGCGTCGCCCGGCTCACCGGCGCAGGCGGTGAACAGGCTCACCGCTCCCGCCACGAGCAGCCTCTTCATGATGTTGTTGCGCTGCTTCAATGCGTCGCTCCTGGCTGAATGGGCTGGCGAGGGCATCCCGCCAGTCCGACACGGTCGTCGTGTCGGGCTCCTTCAACGGCTGTCATTGCGGAAGGGTCTATCCGGATACAGATGCAATGGCGGAACAGGAAATGCGGTGGCGGCTGGAACCTCGTGTGTGCTTCGCGCGTCGGAACCCGTCCGGGGTGTGCATGTGCTTCCGGGGGGCGGTCTGGTAGACGGGGGGCATGAGTCGACGACGTGCCCCGGAGGACCTCTCCGCGTTGTTGGGAGAGCCGAAACCGGACTGGGAGCGCCTCACCCAGGCGCTCAAGAAGCTTCCGGAGGACGTGGACCCGGCGCTCGCCGCGGGGGCGGCGCTGCACCTGCTCCCAGAGGACCGCTCGTCCCTCTGGGCCTTCGGGCGTCACTGTCAGCAATTGCCCGCGCCGGTCATCCGCGCGGTGCTGGAGCGGCTCGCGGACGACCTGCGTCCGGGGGTGTTCTTCCTGCGCGAGAGCGTGGACCTGGAGGGCTCGGATGAAGCCCTGCGCGAGTCGTGGCGGATGGCGCTCCAGGGGTTGTTGGATTTGGACGTGACGTATGGCTGGGGTTCGAGGCAGCGCAAGGCGAAGCTCCAGGGGCTGGCGGCGAACCCGGTGTTGCTCCAGTCCCTCCAGACGGTGGTCGTGGCCAGCGAGGAGGTGTCCCGGGACATGCTGGCGGTGTTGACCATCGACGCGTCCGAGGCCTCGCTCGACGCGCTCATCCCCCATGTCGAGCGGGCGGTGCAGCGCCAGGGGTGGGAGCTGGACCGGCTGGAGGACCTGCGGACGCACGCGCGCTCCACGCCGGCGTTGGAGGCCCTGTTCGAGCGGATGGAGGCGGTGCTCCAGGCGCGCCGCGCGCGCTCGCCGGCGCTGGAGCTGGCGCGGGCGCTGGGCTTCGGCGAGCCGGGCGTCTTCTGGTTCAAGCTGTACGCGACGGGCGGGGAGGAGGGGGACGAGCGCTCGATGACCTATCGTCACCACTGTCACCTGTCGGTCGACAGCCGGGCTCCGGACTGGCTCAGCTTCTCCATGTCCTCCTGGGACTCGGACGGGGAGCCGGGGGGGAATGTCCCGGTCTACGACCTGGATGGCACGGGGCTCCAGAACGACACGCTGGGGCTGGGGGCCTGCGAGCCCACGCGCATCCCCGAGTGGATGGCCCGGGCCGCGGAGCGGTTGAGGACGGAGTGGCACTTCGAGCAGCGCGCGGTGATGACGAGCCTGAGGGGCCGGCAGCGCACACGGCTCTTTGAGTGGCTGACGGGGCGAAATCCTCCGGGAAAATAGACCGATGATTTCCGGCCGGGTCGGCAGTCAGAGGGGTAGAAACCTCATCCCACCCCTGGAGACACCCATGAAGCCCAGCCGTCCCCGCAAGCTGTTCCTCAACCTGCCCGTCGCGGACCTGAAGCGCTCGGTCGATTTCTTCACGAAGCTGGGCTTCGAGTTCAACAAGGACTTCACCGACGACAGCGCCACCTGCATGGTGGTGGGCGAGGACGCGTACGTGATGTTGCTGACGGATGCGCGCTTCAAGGAGTTCATCAAGAAGCCGCTGCACGACGCGACGCAGAGCACGGCGGGGACGTATGCGCTGTCCGCCAACAGCCGCGCCGAGGTCGACGAGATGGTGAAGATTGCCTTGTCGTCCGGAGGCTCGAAGGCCGCGGACGCCATGGATTTGGGCTTCATGTACGGCGGTAGCTTCTACGACCCGGACGGCCACCACTGGGAGCTGGCCTTCATGGAGCCGGGGCAGATGCCGCCGCAGTAGCACGGCGGCCCGTGGGCTCAGGGCCCGCCCACCACGCTGGCCTGGGAGGCTGGCGCCTTCGCTTGTCCTTCCCTGCGTCGGCGCCAGTACAGGAAGACAGGGACACCCGCGCCGAGCAGGAGGGTGCCCTTGAGCGCGTTGAGGGGATTGGACGCGGTGGAGCCCACCACGACGTAGAGCGCCGCCGCGATGAAGAGCAGCGGCGTGAGGGGATAGCCGGGCACCCGGTAGGACACGCGGGGCGCCTGTCCCCGCTTCTCCCGGGCGCGGTAGACGAAGAGCGTGGCCGCCGTGGCGCCGAAGACGAGCCAGTCCGCGAACACCACGTAGTCGAGCAACTCGCCGTAGGTCCCCGTGCCCGTCAGCAGGATGGCCCACGCGGCCTGGAAGATGATGGCCGCCGCCGGCGTGTGGTGGCGCGGATGCAACCTGGCCATCCACGGGAAGAACAACCCGTCCGCCGCCATCGCCTGGTACACGCGCGGCGACACCAGGATGACCAGGTTGAGGAAGCCGAAGGTGGAGAGCGCCACGCCCGCCGTGATGAACGTGCGGCCCGCCGGGCCCAGCAGTTGCCCCAGCGCGTCCGCCGCGGGTGCGGAGCTCGCCGCCAGTCCCGCTGCGCCCAGCGTGCGCAGGTAGGTGAGGTTCGCGAGCAGGTACACCCCCACCACGCCGATGACCCCCAGCAGCAGCGCGCGAGGCAGGTTGCGCTCCGGGTCCACCAGCTCCTCCGCCACGAAGTTGGTCTGCTGCCAGCCGCCATAGCTGAAGAGCACCGGCACCAGCGCCGCGCCCAGCGCCAGCACGATGGAGTCCGGCGGCTCGGGCGCCACCGTCTGCACTGGCGCCGCCCCCGACAGCAGGAGCCCCGCGCCCACGAGCACCGCGAGCGCCACCAGCTTGAGCACCGTGAAGACGTTCTGCGTGAGCGCCCCCGGCCGCACCCCGAAGGAGTTGATGCCCGACAACAG
This sequence comes from Myxococcus sp. AS-1-15, assembly GCF_020037055.1. Classification (NCBI taxonomy): domain Bacteria; kingdom Pseudomonadati; phylum Myxococcota; class Myxococcia; order Myxococcales; family Myxococcaceae; genus Myxococcus; species Myxococcus sp. AS-1-15. The sequence goes on from NZ_JAIQDF010000018.1 coordinate 176,690, forward strand.
GACGATGGCGCCGATGGCCAGCGGGAGCCGGTAGTCCGCCGGCCACCCCGTCCACGCCAGCGTGTAGTTGGCGAACGTCACCGCCACCGCGGCGATGGCGCCCGTGGCAATCATCAACAGCAGGCCCCACGCGTTGAGGAACGCGGGCAGCTCGCCGAAGGCGTCGCGCAGGTACACGTAGCTGCCCCCGGCCTTGGGGATGCGCTGCCCCAGCTCGCCGTAGATGAACGCCCCGATGAGCGCCACGCCGCCGCCGAGCAGCCACGCCCCCAAGGTGAGCCCTGGGGTATGTACGCGCTGGGCGACGATGGCGGGGTTGAGGAAGATGCCCGAGCCGATGATGCCGCCGATGACGAGCATCACCCCCGAGAACAGCCCCACCCGCCGCGAATAGCTTCCACCCGACGACGCCTTGGCCTCATTCGCGGCAGGAGCGCTCATGCCCCCCGAGCATAGTCCGGGCGCGAGTACCTCGCGACGAAGCTGCCGTCAAAGGGTCGGTCGGCAGAAACACCCCTGCGCCACGGACCACATGCAGCAGGTGGATGCCTCTTCACAGGCCTCCTTGGTTTTGCCGGAGCATGAGCACGTGGCGTCCGACGCGCAATGAGCCCCGCCGCCCTCCGCGCACAGCGCGTCAACGATGCCCGCGCGGCACTCCGGGTCTGACCCGGCGTTGCATTTCGTATCGCCACAGTCCGCGTCCAACAACCCACAGCCCGAGAGGAAGACGGCCAGGAACAGCAGGGAGGCGAGAAGGAAGGAGTGCATCTGCCAGGCTCTACCGAAGCCTTGTTCTCATTCACATACCCCGCGAGGAGTAGAGTGTTCCCGACCCCTCCCGCGGTGGGAGGCATTGCCGGAGGAACCCATGTCGCGCGGGCTCACCTTGATGCGGCTGGCCGTGCTCATCCCCGCTGTCGGCGCGGCGGGCCCCGTGGGCGACGCGAAGCGACTGGTCTCGCTCGAGGTCTCCGACGGTCCCCGGTGAGTTCGCTCCGGACGCCACGCCGCAGAAGTACCAGGGCCCGCACGGCCTGAGCCCCCAGTCCTTCGCGGACACCGTCCGCGCTGCGCTGAAATGGCGAGAGGCCTCGGGACGGTCGTCGAAGCGGGCGTGTCCCGAGCGTGTCCTTCAACCTCATCGACTGGAACCGTCACACCCATGTCGGGACTGACGCTCCACACCAGCGCGCGTGTCCTGGGGACTCCAGGCGCGGGGGGACAACACCCTGGACGTGGCGACGGCGCCCATCGTCAAGGTGGAGGCCCGGCTGTGGCCGCCTCGCCGCCCCCATCAATCAGGCTTCTGGGGCGCGGCTCCAATGTCAGCCAGCGCACAGTCTTCCTGGACTCACGGCGTGCGTCGGGGCTTTTCGTTCGGGTGGTGCGGACACCATCTTCCAGGAATGGAGCCCCGGGCCGAATCCCCAGGACGAGCGAAGGAGGAGGACCGCGCGCGCGCCACCATCCTCAACGTCAATGACACGCCCGCGGTCCTCTACCTCACCAGCCGCATCCTCACGGTGGCCGGCTACCACGTGGTGGAGGCGACCAGCGGAACGGAGGCGCTGCGGCTGGCGGGCGGCCGTCCGGACATGGTGTTGCTGGATGTCCACCTGCCGGACGTCGACGGGTACGAGGTCTGCCGGCGCCTGCGGGCGCGCGAGGAGACGCGCGACCTGCTGATTGCACACCTGTCCGCCGTCTCCGTCAGCCGCGAGGACCGGCTGCGCGGGCTGGCTCAGGGAGCGGATGCCTACTGGACCACCCCCCTGGGGGATGACGAGCTGCTCGCGAACGTGGAGGCGCTCCTGCGCCTGCAGTCCCGCGCCCAGGCGGCGGTGCACGCGCGCGACGAGTTCCTGTCCATCGCGGCGCACGAGCTGCGCACGCCGCTGACGGCGCTCCGGCTCAACCTGGAGCGGCTGGTCCACCACCTCACCCGGGTTCCCGGTGACGCGGTGGCGCGGCGCACCGTGGAGGCGAGCACCACGCCCGCGCTGCGGCAGCTGGTGCGACTGCAGCAGCTGTTGGACACGCTGCTGGACGTGTCGCGGGTGGGCAGCCGCAAGCTGCGGCTGGACATCGAGGTGTTCGACCTGGCCGAGGCCGCGCGCGAGGTGGCCGGGCGGCTGGCGATGTCGGCCCGCGCGGCGGGCACCGAGCTGTCCCTGGCGCTCCCCCTGGGGCCCGCGCTGCTCATGGGAGACCGGCTCCGGCTGGAGCAGGTCATCAGCAACCTGCTCGCGAATGCCTTCCGTTATGGGGATGGCAAGCCCATCTGGCTCACGGTGGAGGAGCACCCGGACGCGCTGTGGCTGAGCGTGACGGACCAGGGCATCGGCATCGCGAAGCAGGACCAGTCGCGCATCTTCAACCGCTTCGAGCGCGCGTCGAGCACGGGCCGCGCGGACGGCCTGGGCCTGGGCCTGTTCATCGCGAGGGAGATCGTCGTCGCCCATGGGGGCACGCTCACCGTCGAGAGCGAGCCGGGCCAGGGGGCGACGTTCCATGTGACACTGCCCCGTCATCGGACGGCGGCCTACTGATGGATTGAAAGGAAGGCGTGTCGTGTCCTCTGAAGGTGGTGCCGGCGCGAAGAAGACGCTTCATCCTCGGCTGGAGACGGGGGTGCCCCGGCTCGACTTCATCACCAAGGGTGGGCTCATCAAGGGCGCCTCGTACGCGGTGCTGGGCCCCCCGGGCTCGGGCAAGACGGTGCTGGCGCACCAGATTGCCTTCTGGCACGTCAAGCACGGCGGCAAGGCGCTCTACGTGACGCTGCTCACGGAGTCCCATGCCCGCATGCTCGCGAACCTGGAGGGGATGTCCTTCTTCGACGCGAGCGTCATCCCGGAGAAGCTGCACTACATCAGCGGCTACCGGCAGCTGGAGTCCGAGGGGCTCAAGGGGCTGTTGGAGCTGGTGCGGCGCGCGGCGCGTCAGCACCAGGCGACGCTGCTCATCCTGGACGGCATGGACGTGGCGAAGGACCTGGCGCGCGGCGATTTGACGTACAAGCGCTTCCTGCAGGAGCTGCAGACCTTCATCGGCATCCTGGGCTGCACCACGCTGCTGCTGTCGCCGCATGGCCCCACGGAGCTGCTGCCGGAGACCACGGCGGTGGACGGCATCTTCGCGCTGTCGCTCTGGCTGTCGGGGCCCCGGGCCGTGCGGGAGCTGGTGACGCTGAAGTTCCGGGGCAGCGACTCGCTCCTGGGCAAGCACGAGCTGGAGATCTCCGACCGGGGCGTCATCGTGCACCCGCGCACGGAGGTGCAGTTCGCCGACCCGGTGGAGAAGGTGGAGGAGGAGCGCGTCCGGATGGGCTTCGGCGTGCCGCGGCTGGACGAGTCGCTCCACGGGGGGCTCCTGTCGGGCTCCACCACGTTGCTGTTGGGGGCGCCGGGCACGGGCAAGACGCTGTTGGGGTTGCGCTTCCTGCTGGAGGGCGCGCGCCAGGGGCAGCCCGGGGTGTACTTCGGCTTCTATGAGACGTCCCAGCGGCTCATCGAGAAGGCCGAGGGCGTGGGCATGGGGGACTTGCGCAAGTACGTGGACGCGGGCCTCATCGAAATCCAGTGGCAGCCGCCCCTGGAGCACAACATGGACGCGCTCGCGGAGCGGCTCCTGGAGCGCATCCACGAGCGGAACGTGAAGCGCCTGCGGCTCTTCGTGGACAGCGTCGCGGGCTTCCGCTCGGCGGCCGTCTATCCGGAGCGGATGAGCCGCTTCTTCTCCGCGCTGTCCCACCAACTGCGGATGCTGGACGTCACCACGCTCTACTCGGACGAGACGGCCCTGTTCTCCCCGGGCGTCGAGGCGCCCCAGCCGGACGCCACCGCGTACGTGGAGAACGTCATCCTGCTGCGCTACGTGGAGCTGCGCTCGCAGCTGTACCGGTTGATCTCCATCATGAAGATGCGGGAGAGCCAGTACGACAGCGGCATCCGGGAGTTCTCCATCACGGACAAGGGCATCACCGTGGCGGACACCTTCGAGAGCGCGGAGGCGGTGCTGACGGGGCACGCCATCATGACGGGGGGCGGGCAGGGCGGGCGGCGCAAGGCGCCCATGGGTGAGGAGGCGAAACCGCGCAAGCGGCCCCAGCCGAAGGTCCGGCGCAAGCCCGCGCCTCGGAGGCGCTCATGAAGACGGTGCTGGTCGTCGACGACGAGATGGACATCGCGGACGCGGTGAAGTCCATCCTCGAGGACGAGGGCTACCGCGTGGTGACGTGCGCCAATGGGCGTGAGGCGCTGGACTGTCTGGAGGAGGTGCGGCCGGACCTCATCATCATCGACGTGATGATGCCGGTGATGAACGGGTTCGAGGCGCTGCGGGCCATCCGGCAGCGCGAGGAGTTCGCGGGGCTGCCGGTGCTCATCATGAGCGCCATCGACCCGTCGGTGCGTCCGGCCGAGTACGACTGGGCGGGCTTCCTCAAGAAGCCCTTCTCGCTCAGCCACCTGCTGGAGCAGGTGCACAAGCTGGTGCCGCTGGCGGCGTGAGAGGGACGACGGTGGCGGCCGGCCGATGTGGGGCTGGCGCGCCACCTGCGGGGCGGCCACGCCTTGCTCCATGCCTTCATCGCCCGCCTCGTCTTGCTTTGAATGGGGACCAGCAAGGCCCTCGCGAGCGGGGGCTGTTTTCACCGGATGAGCCAGGACTTCCTGCTCTTGTGCTGGTGTGGGGTGACCGAGGTCACCTCCCCACGGTGGGAGCAACCTCGCGCCGCCGGGCGGATTGCTGGGCAAGCCTGTTCCCCGAGGGCCGTGGGCTTTTGCCCAGCAGAAGGGAAGAGGTCTTCTCATCGGGTGCGGCGCGAGGTCCCCGCGCCGTGACATGGAGGCCCGGTGGGTTCCCTTCCGTGGGGAACCGGACCTCGTTGGAGGGAAGCGAGGGCCTCAGCCCGACGACGTTTCGGTGTGCGCCGAAACATGGCCCCCGCGGCGGCGCGTAGAAGCACGTCCATGACGCCGCTGCATCCTGTCGCCGCCGCCACACACCCCGACCCGTATCCGTTCTATGCCGAGCTCGTCGCGACGCGTCCCTTCTATCGGGACGCGGCCCTCGGACTCTGGGTGGCCTCCAGCGCTCGAAGCGTTCGGGCGGTGCTGACGTCCCCTGCCTGCCTTGTCCGGCCCCGCGCGGAGCCGGTGCCACGGACGTTCGGCGCGCTGGCCTCCGGGGCGCTGTTCGGGCAATGGGCCCGGATGAACGACGGGCCGTTCCACGGGGTGGTGCGCCGGGGGCTCGGGGCGCTCATCGAGCGGTGGAGGGCCGCGCCCGGCGTGGACGTGCGTGCCAGCGCGCGACGACTGCTGCGCGGGGGCTCGCTCCAGGAGTGGGTGTTCGGGTGGCCGGTCCATTCCGTCGGGGCGCTGTTGGGGCTGGCGCCTGGGACGTTGTCCGGGGTGGCGGAATGGACGGGGGAGCTGGTGAAGGGGCTCGTCCCTGGCGCAGGGGACGCCGTGGTCCTGCGAGGCGGGCTCGCGGCGGAGCAGCTGCGCGCGGAGGTCCGCTCGGCCCTGGAGGCCCAGACGGCGCGAGGGGGCGAAGGAGGGCCGCTGGCGTTCTTGCGGAGGGAGGTCGGCGCTTCGGCGGACGCCGCCGCGAGCGTGGACCCGGAGCGCCTGGTCGACGTGGTGGTCGCCAACGCCATCGGGCTGCTGGTGCAGACCCATGACGCGACGGCCGGCTTGATTGGCAACACCCTGCGAGCCCTGATGCGGGAGCCCTCGCTGCTCGCCGAGGTGGCCGGCCGACCGGCGCTGCTGCCCCAGGTGCTCGATGAGGTGCTGCGATACGACCCGCCGGTGCAGAACACGCGCCGCTACCTCGCGGAGGACACCGTCCTCGAAGGCCACGCGCTCGCGGCGGGGGAGGGTGTCCTGGTCGTGCTCGCCGCCGCGAATCGCGACGCGCGGGTGCACCGCGAGCCCCACCGCTTCGACATCCATCGCGAGCCTTCCGCGCGGCTCTCCTTCGGCTGGGGCGCGCATGTCTGTCCTGGTGAGCGCCTCGCGAAGTCCCTGGCGGCGGGGGCCCTGGAAGTCCTGCTCGCCACGGACCTCGCCCGGCATCGCGACGCCTTCGAGGACGTCCCCTTCCTGCCGCTGCTCAATGCCCGAGTACCCCTGCTGCCCGCGCTCCGGCTCGCGCCCGAGGAGGTTGGATGATCGCCGTCATCTTCGAGGTCCAGCTTCGCGAAGCGGGGAGGCAGACCTACCTGGACCTGGCCGCGGGGCTGCGGCCGCTGCTCTCCCAAATCGATGGCTTCATCTCCCTCGAGCGCTTCCAGAGCCTCTCGGATTCCAGTCGCCTGCTGTCGCTCTCGTTCTGGAGGGACGAGGCGGCGGTCGAGGCCTGGCGTCGACTCGAGGCCCATCGCGCGGCTCAGGCGCAGGGGCGCGACGGGGTCTTCCTGGACTATCGGCTGCGGGTCGCCAGCGTCCTGCGCGACTACGGCCTGTCGCGGCGCGAGGAGGCTCCGGGCGACAGTCGGAAGGTGCACGGCTGACGTCGCCTGCCCCGAGCCCGGGCGCGCGCCGGGTTGCCCGGGCCAGGCGAGGGCTCCAAGCTGCGGCACTGATGACGAACACACAGGGAAAGAGGGTCGACTCGGCCTCGAGGGTCATCGCGGCGCCGCCGGCCAGGCTGTATCAAGCGCTGCTGGACCCGGAGGCCGTCACGAAGTGGCTTCCCCCCAAGGGGATGACGGCGCGCCTGCGGGCCTTCGAGCCACGCGCCGGTGGCGCCTATCGACTGACGCTCACGTATGACGAGGCGCATCACTCCGTTCCAGGCAAGAGCTCGGCTCACGAGGACGCCGTCGAGGGGCAGTTCGTGGAGCTCGTCCCGGACCAGCGCGTCGTCCAGCGGTTCGAGTTCGAGTCGGAGGACCCCGCCTTCGCGGGGACGATGACGATGACCTGGACGCTGACGCCCGTCGGCGCCGGCACCGAGGTCTCCATCCGCTGTGTGGACGTGCCCGAGGGCATCCGGCAGGAGGACCACGTCGTCGGGATGTCATCCACGCTCGAGAACCTCGCGACGTTCGTCGAATAATCCAGCCATGCAACACCAGGCGCGCGGTCGTCCCTGACTCAATGGGGCGGCCCGCACCTGAGTGTGGTTGGGATTGAGGCACGCCGCGGATTCGTGACGGTGAGAACTGTCTTCACTTGCGGTGGCGTCTGACATATTTCGCGCGCCGCGCTCCCCCGAGCGCGTCATCCCATCCATCAACCGAGAGAGGCCTCCCATGAAGAGTCTGGCTGGATTCCTTGTCGTCGCCGCGATGCTGCTGACCGGATGTGAGCCCGCGCAGAATGATGCTCAGCTCCACGAGGCCCCCGCGTCGGAGACCGTCGGACAGCAGGAGTCGGCGCTCGGCGCCGGTGACTGTACGGTGAGCCTGCAGTGCGCCAATGGCGTGACGGCCTCGTGCTCCGGAAACAATCGCCAGTGTTGGCTCGACCCGGCCGGGCTCGAGCAGGTGTGGTGCAATGGCAGCCCCTATGGCTGTCGCTTCGTGCCGGCGCCGTGCGGCTGCGCGCGGGACAACTGCTGCTCGGAGCTGTGCGCGCTGGACCCGGACTGTGGCACCTGCACGCCGGGCCGCTCCTGCACGTCCAACGCCCAGTGTGGTGGCACGCTGTCCGGACGCTGCAACGCCGTCACCCGCACGTGCACCTGCATCATCGGCGTGGACGCCGAGCGCGAGAACTGAGCGCGAAGGGGTAGCACCGCGTCCGTGAGGCGTTGTCGCCCCTGGACGCGGGCGGGGGGAGGGTGAACAATCCCGCGCTGGATGCCTCCCCCTGCTTCGCCCGAGCCCGCCGCCGGAGTCCGAGTCCCGATTCCGCGCCCGGCGTGGGCCGTCGTCGGCGGTGCCCTGGCCCTCACCTGTCTCTTCTTCTACCGGGCCGTGTTCAGCGCGCAGGTCTTCATCGCGCGGGACATGCTCCTGGTCTACGCGCCCTTGCGGCGCTACTGGGCGCAGCGGGTCCTCGGAGGAGACTTCCCCGGCTGGTATCCCTTCGACGGGCTGGGGCAGTCGTTCGCGGGCATCATGCTGTCCGCGCCCTTCCATCCGTCACAGCTGCTGGGGCTGCTGTTCTCCACCGGCGTGGCGATGAAGCTCACGGTGCTGGCGTGTCCGCCGCTGGCCCTGCTGGGCACCTACGCGCTGCTGCGGCTGTACGACGTGCCACGGGGCGGAGCGTTCTTCGGGGGGCTCGCCTTCGCCTTCAGCGGACACCTGGTGTCGCTCACCAACAACCTGGCGTACCTCCTGGCGGCGGCCTCCCTGCCCGCGGCGCTCTGGGCCGCCGAGCGTTTCCTGCGCGCCGCCACCCCCGCTCGCGCCGCCGTGGCCGCCTTTGGTGTCGCCAGCGTGCTGCTGGCCGGTGACACGTGGAGCTATGCCTTCGCGAACGCCTTCGTGTTGCTGCTCGCGGTGACGGGCCGGGGCGCCTTGCGGACTCGCGTGCTCCGCGCGCTGGGGCTCGTGGCGATGGGCGCGGGGCTGGCCGCGCCGCAGCTGTTCGCGGGCATGGCGGTGTTCGCGCACGGGGCCCCTGGCGCCAGCTCGCTCGAGGACGCACAGCGCTGGTCGCTGGACCCGTGGCGACTGCCGGAGCTCGTCCTGGGGCCCTACCTCGCCAACCCCGCAGTGGAGCGCGCCGTCCCCGAGGAGGTCGTGAAGCCGCTCTTGAGCACGGGTGGCTTCTCCACGCTGTGGACGGACTCGGCGCTCGTCGGGGCGCCGGTGCTGGTGCTCGCGGTGACGGGGTTGATGTTCATCCCCTGGAGGCGCTGGGCGCCGTTCGCCGCGGTGTGGGGGCTGGTGCTGCTGCTCGCGCTCGGGGCCGCGTTGCCCGTCTATGGGTGGCTGCATGACGTGCTGCCGCTGTGGCGGCCGTTCCGCTATCCGGAGAAGCTCGTCGCGCACCTGACGTTGGGGCTCTCGCTGCTCGCGGGCTTCGGGTGGAAGGCGTTGGTGTCCTCCGAGCCACGGGCGCGCCGCGCGGCCTGGGTGGCGGGTGGCCTGTCCGTGGGGTTGCTCGCCGTGGCCCTCGCCGAGCGCTGGGGCGCGGTGTGGTCTTCCGCTTTCGTCGTCGCCCGTTGGCCCCAGGTGCCCGCGGAGACATTGGAGACGTTGTCGCATGCGTTCAGCGACGCCGGCTTCATCGCGGCGGGCCTCGCGCTGGGTTGCGCGCTCGTGTTGCCCGGGCTCGCGGGCTCGTGGCCTCGGGCCGGGGTGTTGATGGCGCTGCAGCTGGGCGCGGCCTTCACGCTGAACGAGCCGCTCTACATCCTCGGCTCGGAGGAGCTGCTGGACAGTCCCCCCACGCTCGTCGAGGCCGTGCGCGAGCACGCCGCGCGGACGGGAGACTCCGCGCCCCGCGTCTCCTCTCGCCTCCAGCGCTTCCAGCTGCCCCAATTCGAGGGCTTCGAGTTCCAGGACAGCGTGGCGTTGATGTCGCGCGCTTCGTTGATGCCGGACACCCCCGCGCTGTGGAACATCGGCGCGGCGGGGGCGTATCTGCCCGCGGTGAGCGCTCGCGTGAAGGGGCTGCAGCTCGACGCTCCCGCGCGCTTCACCCAGCTGGAGCCGCTCTATGGCGTGCGGTTCAGTGTGTATACGTCCGCGTCCTACGCGGGGCTGGAGCCCAAGCCGGGAAGGGTGTTCGCACGCGACGAGGTGTTCGAGCTGGTCCTCGTCGAGCATGCCGACGCCCTCCCGCGACTCTTCGTCGCGAGGCCTCGATGTGTGTCGGACGAGAAGGCCGCGCTCGGGCTCCTGGGCACGGAGGCCTTCCGTCAAGGTACCTGGGCCGCGGTGGAGTGTGGCGTGGAGCCGCTCCCCGCTTCGAGCGAGGCGCCGCTGACAGGGCGGGTCCTCATCGAGCGCGACACCCCCGAGCACCTCGTGGTGTCGGTCGAGTCATCCGAGGACGCGGTGCTCATCGTCAACGATGCGTTCCAGGCCGGATGGACGGCGAGCGTGGACGGTGTGCCCACTCGGGTGCTCCCCGCGAACGGGGCCGTGCGGGCCGTCGCGGTGCCCTCGGGGCGTCACCAGGTGGTGCTGCGCTATCGGGCCCCCGGAGTCCTGCCGGGGTTGCTGCTGTGGGGCGTGACGCTCGTGGGGCTGGCGTTGGCCGAGGGCTGGCGTCGTCGGCGTTCTCCCGCTTTACGGTGAACGCTGTCCACGGGGTGAAGCCCCCGCGCGAGCGCGTCTGGTGAAGCCCGTTCGCGGCCCTCCCGGCGCCCGCCCGCCTGCCCGCATCCGGTCCTCGACTTCACCCACCCTCCCGACGATGATGGCCGCGCGCGTCAACCGAGCCACATGGAAACCCCAAGAGCTGAACGACCGCGCCGGCGGTGGGCTCGAGTCCTCGCGGGCGTCCTGCTGAGTCTCGTCGCGCCCGTCGCGCTGGTGCTCATCGTGGCGCTGGTCGTCGTGCACAACCTCGACCGTCCCTGGCTGAAGTCGCACGTCGTCTCGCAGGTGGAGTCGGCCACGGGCATCCAGGTGGACTACCAGACCACCCAGGTGTCGCTGCTGTCGGGCCTGCGGTTGGAGGGCCTGGTGGTGCGCACGCCCGCTGCCTTCCAGCGCGTCGCGCCCGAGCTGCTGCGCGTGGGGACGTTGGAGGCGAAGTGGTCGCCCGGCTCGCTCATGAGCGGCGGCACGCTCATCGAACACGTGGCGGCGCGCGAGGTGACGGTGGCCCTGGTGGCCGACGACGCGGGGCCCACGTCCCTCTCGGAGCTGACGGGACCTCCCGCGCCCGAGCCCGTCCCCGAGGAGCCCTCGCTCGGGCTCTCCCAACAACTCGCCTCGCTGCTCGCGTCCGCGCCCCCCGTCGCGCGCGTGGACGTGTCGGGCGTGTCGCTGGCCTGGCTCCGCGTCCAGGATGGCGTGGTGGTCGACCGTTGGTCCGTGCGCGGGCTCGGACTGGGCGCCGAGGTGAAAGAGCAGGACGGCGCCTGGAAGCTCTTCGCGAACCTGGGCCAGACGGGCGCCCCGTTGCCGCTGGAGCTGAGTCGCGAAGGCACCCTGGCTCCTCCGGCGCGCGCGGAGCTGGCGCTGGCGCTCGCGGTGGAGGCGGGGGCCACGGCCGCTCGTGCGCGGGTGGACCTGGACGTCGCGCGACAGACCTTCGACCCTCGGTTCTCGGTGCGCTCGTTGCTGCATGGCGCGGTGTCCGCGCGGTTCGACGTGGGGGCGCGCCGCACGCTCCTGGAGCTGGAGCGCACGGGACTGACGGACAGCGCCGAGCTCCAGGCCGAGCTGGTGTTGCCGGATGACTCGAGCGTGGCGCCTGTCGTGACGCGCGCCCTGGCGGACGTGGACCTCGCGAAGCTGCTGCGGGTGCTGCCGGGGGACTGGCGCCCGTTCACGCTCGAGCGCGGCGAGGTGCGCCTCGACGCGCGAGCCGTCACCCTGGGCGCGATTCCGCTGCTGGGGGCCGAGGGCAAGCTCGGGCTGGACGTCGAGCTCGCGTCGCTGCGGCTGGCCCAGGACGGGCTCACGGTGGCGCTCGGTGATGGACGTGTGTCGCTGGCGGCCACGCCGGATGCGCGGCAGGGGGTGTCCGCGCTGCTGACGTTCGCGCTCCAGAAGCTGGAGGTCGACGGGCCCGCCACGGTGCGCGTGCCGAAGGCGCAGGGGGAGCTGAAGGGACAGCAGTTGCGGCCCGAGCCGTCCTCGCCGCTCCAGGTGGCCGGGGACGTGGCGCTGTCCGGTCTGGTGGCGGCCGTGGACGTGAACGTCCCGGGCTTGCGCGCGAAGGCCCAGCGGTTGGGCTTCCAGCTCCAGGCGCCGCTCGCGGGCAGGCCGCCCTTCTCGCTGCGCGCGGACCTCCCCGTGGGCGCGCTCGAGGTCGTCACGGCGGAGGGGCTGGAGGTGCTCAAGGGCCCCGTGCACGTGAAGCTCGATGCGTCGCAGGTGGTCCCCCACGTGGACGAGCCGCGCCTGACCCGAGCCCGCGGCCGGCTGGTGCTGGACGTCGGCGCGATGCACGCGACGCTGGACGCCACCAAGGGCGCGGATGACGTGGCGTACACGCTCGCCTTCGAGACCCCGGACCTGGTCGCGGCCCGGCCCTTCATCCCCAACGACGTCGCCGCGCGCATCCCCTGGAAGCAGCTGGGGGTGGGCGTGTCGTCCCAGGGCAAGGCGACGGCGCTCTTCTCCGCCGCGCCCCGCGTGGACCATCGCACCGAGGTGCGCGTGCGGAAGCCGGGCTGGGATGACATCTCGGCGGGCAACGTCACCGTCGTCGCGCGCTCGCGGGGCGATGCCTGGCGGCACAAGGGCGAGGTGGAGCTGCGCGTGGACGGGCTGCGCGTGGGGGAGACCGACGGTGGGCCGCAGCGTCACACCTTCACGGTGGACCTGGACCGGCGCAAGCCGACGGTCAAGGTGGGCGTCACCAGCCAGGAGGGCGTGAAGGCCACCGTCGATATCGCGCTGGCGTACGAGCGCAAGACGCGCGCGCTCCAGGGAGAAGTGAAGGCGGACCTCCCGCCGCTCGGCACGCTGGCACCGCTGTTGGCCCTGGCCCAGGTGCCCAGGGAGCTGAACGCGTCGCGGCTGGGCGTGAAGCTGGACGTGAATGGCACGTTGCTCGGCGTCGTCACCGGGCTCACCCCGGACGGACTGCCCAGGTTCTCACCGGAGCCGCTGCGGACGGGCAGCTTCGCGGGCAAGGCGGTGGTGGACGTGCAGGGCTTCCGGTGGCGCCAGGACGCGCTGACGGTGAACCTCCCCGGACTGCGCTGGGCGGTCGACTCGCGCGTGGACGGCCCCCGGCGCACGATTCACAGCGACATGACGGTGGAGAAGCTCACCGTCGGGATGGCCGACAGCCGCCTGTCCCTCGCGGACCTCTCCAGTGACACCACCGCCACCTTCACCGACAAGCTGGAGGCGGAGGACATCGAGGTGACGCAGCAGCTGACGGTCCGCTCCGTCGAACAGAAACCGGCGCTGCCCTATCCGGTGCAGGACCTGGCGTGGGCCTTCACCGCGCGCCGCAAGCCCACGGGCGTCATCCATGTCCCGGAGCTGAAGGTGACCAACGGCGGGACGAGCACCGAGCTGAGCATCAAGGGACGGCTCGACCTGGGGGAGGAGCGGCGGAGGCTGGGGCTTCGCGGGGAGCTGTCCCAGGACCTGTCCAAGCTCGCGCGGCCCGGCGTCCTCGAGAGCAGCGGCCACGTCAAGGTCGACTTCCGCGTGGCCTCGCCCGACCTCACCCTCTTCAGGACGCGCGCGAACCTGCTCCTGCAGAACGTGAACGCGCGGATGCCCGAGGCGGACTTCGCCGTCGAGGCGCTCGATGGCAACGTGCCGCTCTCCGAGGACGTGCTCTACACCGACGGGCAGGTGCGGCTGTCGAGCGACATCGACGTCAATCCGTACCCGATGCTCCGCTTCGCCGACCAGCACCCGCTGCTGTCGCGCAGCGGCTATGTGTCCGCGAACAGCATCACCACGCCGTTCGCCACCATCGCGCCCCTGGCGGGCAACCTGTCCATCGACCAGCACGTGGTCTCGATGACGCAGCTGGAGATGGGCGTTCGCGGCGGGCGCATCACCGGCCAGTGGCTGCTCGACTGGCAGGGCAGGGACTCCAGGCTGGAGGCCCGCGTGCGCGCCACCGGCGTGCAGTCGTCCCGGGGTGAGCCCTTCGACGGCAACGCCGCCGTGGTCATCTCCGCGAAGGACCGCAGCATCAACGGTCGCGCGGAGATTCTCCGCATCGGCAACCGGCACCTGTTGGACCTGCTCGACCTGGAGGACCCTCGCCACGTCGACCCGGCGACCAACCGTGTCCGCTATGCGCTGACGCTGGGGTATCCGGACCACGTGCGGGTGAGCTTCAACCACGGCTTCGGCAGCCTGCGCATCACCATGGGCGGGCTGGCGAAGCTCATCAGCATCAACGAAATCCGGGGCATCCCCATGGGCCCCATCGTCGACAAGCTCATCAAGTCGATGACGCTGACGGAGGCCTCGCCATGAAGACCCGCGCGTTGTTGCTGTGGGCCGCCCTCGTCGCTCCCGGGTGCATCAGCGCGCCGGAGATCGTCATGGTCGACCGCGCCACGGCGCTCGAGGAGCAGGCCTCGGGCTCGTTCAAGGACGTGGAGCAGCGGCTGGCGCGCGCGGGCATGAACCCGACGCCGGTGCCGCTCACGCCCAACCAGCTGGAGGAGCTGGGCGTCCAGCCCGCGCCCCTGGTGGAGGACCTGGGCAAGACGCAGGCGGACCGCGTGGACGAGCTGCTCCGGCGCCACTGCGTGGGCGAGGGCAAGGACGGGCTGCTGGTGGAGAGCCGCCGTCGCTGCCGGGCCGGGCGCCTGACGGCCGATGACGTGGCGCTGGTGGAGCGGGTGAACCGCTCGCGGCTGCAGCTGTGGAAGTGGATGCGCACCCAGCGCCCCGACGCCTCGGAGGAGGTGCTGCGCCAGAGCTGGCACAAGGTGCACGCGGAGGGCGTGGTCTGCGGCGGCCAGGTGGAGGCCGCGGACGGCACCTGGGGAGAGAAGAAGTGCTGACGTCCCGGGACACCAAGGTCCTGCTCCTGGCCGCGCTGCTCGCGCGAGGCGCCTGGGCCCAGGACGACGAGAACGACGGAGGGCTGCGCACGCCCTCGCGGCTCACCGTGGGCGTGGGGGACCAGTTCCTGGGGCAGCTGTCGCCGGACGGGAACACGCTCGTCTTCGCGTCCAACCGCAACATCGCGACCGAAATCTACGTGCAGGACCTGGAGAAGGGCCGCGAGCGCCGCCTCTTCGACGAGGGCGCGGACGTGACGTGGCCGCGCATCAGCCCCGACGGCAAGCGCCTGCTCTACATCTCCTTCCGGGACCAGGCCGGCGGTCAGCTCTGCATCCGGGACCTGCCCTCGGGTGAGGAGCGCCGCTGCCTCACCGAGGAGGCCAACGCGCTGCAGGCGGAGTGGATCGACTCCGCGAGCATCGCGCTGGTGAGCCGGGCCACCATCCAGGGCGACCTCAAGCTGTCGCGCGTCCGGCCCGGCGCCGCGTGGAGCGCGAGCCCGCTCCTGGAGCGCAACCTCACCAGCCCCACGCTCTCCCCGGACGGGCGCTGGCTGGTGTACGTGCCCGTCGAGCGCTCCGTGAAGCAGGTGGGCCCGGGCTTCGCCGCGCGCGCCGCGCCGCACCTGGAGGCGCTCCGACTGGATGTCCCCGACGCGAGGCCCGTGAAGCTGGCGCTGGACCTGCCGGGGCAGAGCGGCCAGCCCGTGTTCTCACGCGACGGGCGCTTCTTGTACGTGGTGCAGTTCTTCACCGACTCCAACGCGGACGGCACCATCGACGCGAGCGACAGCGGCGTGCTGTTCCGCGCGCCGTTCTCCCCGGAGCGCGACGACGCGCCCGCGCTGGCCGCCGCCTCCAGCCCGGACCAGCTCACCGGCGCGTCGTGGAACTGCCAGTACCCGGCGCCGGCGGCGGAGTCGTTGCTGGCGACGTGCTCTCGCTCGCAGTCGCTGGACGTGTACCAGCTGCCCCTGGATGGACAGGTGCCCTCGGCCTGGGATGTCCCCCGGCTCAACGAGGAGCTGAAGATGGTGGGGCGGCGCGCGGACCAGCTGCTGCTCTACCGCCACCGGCTGCTGCTCGAGGAGCGCCCCCGGCCCCGCCGCTTGTTGATGATGCGGCTGTCCATGCTGCACCTGGCGTTCGAGGACTTCGGCGCGGCGGAGTTCTACGCCGAGCACATGGGCGCGGTGAGCGACCCGGCCACGCTGGGGCTGGAGGGGCCGCTGCGTGTCCTCATCGACCACCGGCGCGCGATGAAGGAGCGCGAGCGGGGCCGCATGGTGGAGGAGCTGAGCGTGGCGGAGCAGCAGCGCATGGCCGCGCTGGAGCCCGCCAACGCGCCCAGCCCCGCCACGGCCGTCTTCCAGCACGTGGTGCGCAGCGAGCTGGCGGACGCGGCGGGGGACTTCACGCTGGCGCGGCAGGAGCTGGAGTCGGCGCAGGTGACGGACACCACGCCGCGCGCGGTGCTGGAGGCATACTACGAGCGGGCGGACGCGCTGTACCGCAAGCTCGATGACCGGATGGCGCTGGTGGACGTCGGCCGGCGGCTCTCCGTGCACAAGATCTTCAAGGCGGACGACCAGCTCGACTTCGCGATCGCCTCGGTCCGCGCCCTGTACCGGGGCCGGCCCTACGCGGAGGCGGAGACCCTCCTCGCCGAGGCGCTCGCCCGGGCGCCCGAGGGCTCCGCGCACGCCTTCGCCCTGGAGCTGGGGCAGCACATCATCGCCTTGAGGCAGGAGCGCACGCCGCGCGCCGTCCGCGAGGCCCTGCTCGCGTTCTACCGCCGACAGACGGACCCGCTGCGTCGCCGGGTCCTGGTCCAGGAGGCCGTGGAGCGCGCGGCCAGCCTCGGCGCGGACGGCGTGCTGGAGGCCCTGGCCACCGTCTACGTGGACGATGCGCCCGTGGGCACCGAGGACCGGCGTCGGGCGGAGCGGCTGTTCCGTCGCGCGCTGATGGGCCGCGCGTATCGCCGGCTGGCGCGGCAGCGCCAGGACGAGGCCCGCGCGGACTTCGACCTGGTGACGAAGCGCACGGGCTCGCTGGAGAGCGCCGTCGAGTCCATGAACCTGCGCCTGCGCGCCGGCGTGAGCCACGACGTGGTGGAGAAGGAGATGACCACCACGTCGGAGAAGAGGGTGGAGCCGCTCCGGCGCTTCGTGAAGGCGTACCTGCTGGCGCGCAAGCTGCCCAAGCTGGACGACAAGGCGCACGCGCAGGCGGTGAAGGACGCGGTGGCCCAGCTGCGCGCGGCGTGGCCGGAGCTCAAGAACCAGCGCGCGGTGCAGGCCCTGTACGGCGCCATCCAGCACGAGGACTTCCTGCGCGGCAAGAACCCCGCCGCCGCCGAGCGCGCCAACCGGCACTACCTGGTGGCGCTGGACCTGGTGCGCAACAACGTGCGCTACAAGGCGATGATTCTCGGCGCGCTGGGCATGCTGCACACCCAGGTGGGCAACCACCACATCGCGCTGGGCTACCTGGAGCAGCGCGACAAGCTGCCCTACGTGGACAACTGGGCGGGGCTGGCCGTGTCGCTGGCGCGCGCGCGGGCGCTGTTGCACGTGGGGCGCGAGGAGGACGCGGCGAAGGCGGCGGACGCGGCGCTGGCGATGGTGCGGGCCACCGAGAAGCAGGCCCGGTTCCTGCCGCTCGCGGTGGACCGCGCCGCGCTCTACCACCTGGCCGCGGGCCACTTCGAGCGCGCGCTGGAGCTCTATGACCAGGGCCTCCCGCTGGTCGAGGCCCTGCCCTCCGACGAGGAGGGGCTGCGCAACCGCCTGGTGATGCGGCTGGCCCGCTGCGCCGCCGCGCTGGGCGCGGGCAAGCCCGAGCGGACGCTCGAGGACCTGGCGCGCGTGGAGAAGGACCTGGCCCACCCGGCCGTGCGCTCCGCGCTGAAGTGGGCGCACTCCTCGCCCGAGCACGTCCACCGCTCCTATCGCCTCATCGCCGCGGGGCTGCGCGCGAATGCCCACACGCGTCTGGGACAGTTGGAGGCCGCGGCCCAGGCGCTGGAGACGCGCCGCGCGCTGTTCCTGGAGCAGTTCGACGAGCTGGACCGCGACGAGGACCTCCGCTCGGTGACGCTCGCGGAGCTGCGGCTGGCCGAGAACGCGGTGGACCGCCAGGACCCGGCCCACGCGGCGCGCTGGTTGGGCATGGCGCTGGAGCACGCGGACACGCTGGTGGCCCGCACGCATGCGCCGGTCGATGCCGGGCAGCTGGACGTGCTCTGGTTCGCGGCCCAGCTGCAGGCGGATGGGCGCACGAAGCTGCCCTTCGACGTGTCCCAGCGGATGGCGGGAGCACGGCGCACGCTGCTGGAGCAGAAGGACCCGACCTGGCGCGCGTACCAGGCCTGGTTCGAGGTCTACACGGCGCTCGAGGCCCACCCCGCCCCAGGGGGACGGGAGGCGCTGGTCCGGCCGACGCAGCAGTGATGACGGGACACCTCCCGCGGCGCGTGCTGGCCCGCGGGAGGTGCCTCGGAGGCGCTACTGGGCGAGCACCGTGAGGACCTGCTCGGACGTGTTGCCCGCGGCGTCGGTGGCGCGCAGCAGGACGACGTGCGCGCCGGGGCCGGAGAACGTCACCGGCGTGGTGGCCAGGTTCGTGCCCGCGCCGACGTCGGTGGAGCTGACCCAGTTGGCCGTGACGCGGACCGGGGAGAGGTCCGTCACCTCGGTGACGACGTCCACGGTGAGCGGCTGCGGCTGGGTGACGTCAGGGGCGACGACGCGCAGCAGCGGGGCGGTGCGGTCCACCGTCACCTCGCGGCTCTCGGTGGCGAAGGCGCCGTCGGTGGCGATGACGGTGAGCGTGAGGGTGTAGTGGCCCTCGGCCAGGCTGAGCCATTCGACGACGTGGCCGCCGCCCGCGTCGGGGGTGAGGCGGATGGGGGCGCCCCCGTTGATGGAGAGCAGCACCACGCTGATGGGCGCGCCGCCCGCGCTCGTGGTGGCCCAGCCGCACGCCTTCACCTGCGCGGCCGAGGTGTAGCGCGGCACGTCGCACATGACGAGGTCGGGCGGGGTGGCCTCGGAGTCCACCACGTGGATGGCGGTGGTGCAGGAGGCGCTGTTGCCGGCCGCGTCCGTGGCCGTGTACGTCACGGGCGTCGTGCCGCGCGGATAGATGCCCGCAGCGGGGCCGCTGACCTGGGCGCCGCACGCGTCGGCGGCGGTGGCCGGGACGGGCGTGACGTGGGCCCCGGCGGGGCTCGTCGCCAGGTAGACACGCTCGCCCGGGCAGGTGATGACCGGCGGCGTGACGTCCACCACGGTGACGGTGGCGGTGCACGTGTCGGTGGACTGGCCGTCGGAGACCGTCAGCGTGACGGCGTGCGAGCCCGGGCCGAACGGCCCCGTGGGCGACTGGGACACGGAGAAGGGACCGGGCTGCTGGTCCGGGTCATGGCTGCCGTTGTCCACGCTGGCCGGGGCCTGGCAGGTGGTGGGGCTGGCGTCGACGGACACGTCGCGGCACAGCGCCACGGGGGGCACGTTGGTGGAGCACGCGAGGCTCACCGGCCCGCTGCCCGCGTTGTTGGTCTCGATGCACTCCGTCTCGCGGCCCACGCCGGTGCCGTCGTCATCCGCGCGGACCCAGACCGTGGTGGTGCCACCGGGAGCCGAGGCGAGCGCCACGCTCACCACCGCGCTGCTGCCCGCGGCGAGCACGGTGGGGAGGGTGGCCACGCCCAGCAGGGCGCCGCCGGAGGTGGGGTTGCCGTCGTAGAAGGCGACGCGCATGCCCGCGGAGGCGGCCGCGTCTCCCTGGTTGGTGACGCGCGCGTGCAGGCTCAGGGTGCCGGTGGTCCGGTCGCACGAGGACGTCACCTCGCCGGCGACGAGGTCCGCCGCGGCGTAGGGGCTGGTGGTGCCGGTGCCCTGGCTGTTGGCGCGGAACGTGTTGAGGCCGGGCACGCGCCAGTTCTCCACGGGGTGCGCGGGGATGGTGCCGTCGTCGTTGACGTTGGTGACGGAGTACGCGTGCTGGTTCCAGATGCGGCGCGTGTTCACCCAGCCGTCCTTGCCGTCGCGGAACACGCGGATGCCGGTGGGGCCGGAGAAGGCATAGTTGTTCGACGCGACGACGATTTCGGCGTTGTCGTCCGCGTCCACGTCGACGATGAGCGGGTTCTCGTACGTGGTGCCGGAGGCGTGCTCCACGTCGAAGCGGATGGCGCCCGTCTCACCGTCGTAGATGCGCAGGCGGCGCTCGTCGCCGTAGACGACCTCGGCGCGGCCGTCACCCTCGAAGTCGAAGGTGGACGAGCCCGTCACGTTGGAGCTGTTGTCCTGGGTGGGGCTGGACCACTTGACGGTGCCGTTGGTCTCGAAGACGGCATAGCGGCTGGCGCCCGCCACGCCAATCTCCGGGCTGCCGTCCGCGTCGAAGTCCGCGATGTTGGGCGCGCCGCCGCTGCCGCCGCCAGGAATCGCCGTGCTCCACAGCAGGGCGCAGTTGTCGTCCATGAGCGACACGATGCCGCCGCTGACCACGACGACCTCGCCATGCGGGTCCGCGTCGAAGTTGGCGACGCCGGCCAGCCCGTTGCCGATGGAGGTGTTGCGGCACTTGAGCGTGCCGTCATGGCGGTAGATGGAGCGGCCGTTGACGACCTCCTGCAGGCCGTCCCCGTCGATGTCCGCCGCGAAGGAGATGGGGCCCTGGGGACCGCCCAGCGTGTCCGTGCCCGCCCACTTCAGCGCGCCGGTGTTGCTGAGCACGGAGTGGCCGTTGAGGATCTCCACCGTGCCGTCGCCGTCCAGGTCCGCGAACGACGGGCCACCCCAGCTGTTCTGGGAGACGTTCGTCCGGAACTTCAGCGCGCCCGTGTTCTCGAAGCACAGCAGGCCCGTGCCGCTCTCCGGGACGGCGCAGATCTCCACCAGCCCGTCACCGTCGATGTCGCCGCCCGCGATGCTGCCCGCGCCGCGCACCCGCAGGGTCGGGTCCGTCACCGTCCACAGCTCGGCGCCCGTGGCCCCGTTGAGCGCGCGCAGCACGCCGTTGGTGTTGTAGTTGCTGCCCACGAAGCTGCTGAAGACGACGTCGGGGATTCCATCGCCGTTCACCTCCACGACGATGGGCGACATCATCACCTGCACGTGCGTCGGCAGGACGGTGCTGGAGCTCCACGCCCACTCCAGCTCCGGCTCGAAGTTGGGGTCGAAGGGCGGCTGGACCTGGCACTCCCCGTTGGCCGCGAGGACTGCCTCGCCGAGGGACTCGCCCTCCGCGGCGGCCTGGGGCGCCGTCTCCGCGCAGCCGCCGAGGGCCAGCACTCCGGCGAGGGACAGCCTGGTACACCACTTCATGCCCGCTGCGGACGGGGGGCCGGGGATTCTTCGCTTGCGCACGCCAATGCCTCGTGTCTGGGTTTCGCGGAAAAGTCCGCTAATCTTGCCTATAGAGGGCGGGCTTGGCGTGCCGCAAGTGAGTCATTGATGAACTCAGACCTGGGGGCGGGTGAGGCTACTCCTCCGCCGTGGGTCTGAATTGGTCATTGAGCAGTGTGTCCGGGTCGCTGAACAGCTCATCGGCGCGCTCGTGCAGGATGAGTCTGGTGAGGACCGGGTTGGTGCCCTCGCTCGCGAAGTCACAGGGCGTGTCACGCAAGAGGAACACCTGGTCGGACGCCTTGACGCGCTCGGGGAGCTCCTTGAAGGTGAGGTACGTCTGGGTGGGAAGCTTGATGGGCTCGCTGTGCGTCTCGTAGCGCTCCTCCACCCGGGGCCCCTCGTCCTTGAGCAGATCGTCAGGGCGCCCGTACGCGGCGTTCGTCATGTCGAAGCGCAGGAAGCACTGGTCCTCGCGCGTGGGCAGCAGCACCTTGGCGAAGCCGTGGGGCATCTCCAGGGTGTAGTGCGTGACGGTGCCCGAGTGGACGTCCGTCAGCTTCACCTTGTGCTGGCCCCGGCTGACGTCGAAGACGAGGTGGTCCTCGATGTGGCTCTTCGGCTCGAGGGTGACGTCGTCCACGACCAGCTCCACGGCGTCGTTGCCCACCGTGAGCAGGTGCACCGTCCCGCTACCGAAGTAGCCGATGGACACCGCCGTGAAGGTGACGAGGAGGAATGCGACCGTGATGATGCCGACCAATCTGGACCGACGGATGCGCGCCACGTTGCCCCCAGGCAGGGTCGATGGGTGACCCGGACGGCGGGGGAAGATAGCCCACCCACACTCCGGGTGGTGGACCTGGGGGGCACTCCTTGGAATGGTTCGGCTCCAGCTCGAGGAGTCGTGATGCCGCGCAGTTCCTCCCCTTCGCGTCGGAAGCAGCCTCGTCAGCAGCGCGCCCAGGCGACGTGCGACGCCATCCTCACCGCCGCGGCCCGGCTGCTCGTCCGTGACGGCTACGAGGCGACGAGCACCAACCGCATCGCCGAGGAGGCCGGCGTCAGCATCGGCTCGCTCTACCAGTACTATCCGAACAAGGAGGGGCTGGTGCTCGCGGTGCTGGAGCAGCACGGCTCGCGCTGGCTGACGGAGTTCGACGCGGGACTCAAGGAGCTCGCGCCGGCCCCGCTGGGCGTCGCGGTGCCCTCCATCATCCACCACATCCTCACGCTCAAGCGGCTGCATCCCCAGCTGGACTCGCTGCGCTACGCGCTCCTGCCGGTGCTGCGCCCGCTGGGCCACGTGGACACCTTCGAGCAGCAGCTGTTCCGGCTGGTGCGCGTGTTCCTGGCGGCGCGGTTGGATGAAATCCGTCCGCGTGAGCTGGACATGGCGGTCTTCATCATCGTCCACACGCTGGAGGCGCTCTGTCATGCCGCTGGCGTGGACCGGCCCGACTACCTCACGAACGACGCGTTCCCCAATGAGCTGTGCGTGCTCGTGCTCGGCTATCTGAGCCTGTCGCCCGCGCCGCTCGGCCATCCGCCGAGGAAGGCCGCGGCGACCCGACGCAAATATGAGCAGTAGCCCCGAAGTGCACGCCCCCGAGGCCGTTTCTCTCTCGGGGCCGCGAATGTGAGCACCCAAGCGAGTTGAGCGGCGGCGCAATCAAAGACATCTTGATGGCACCTCCAGCGCCTGCTCCCAGCCGCTCCCGACTCCATGAATCTCCATCCAGAAGACCTGCGGCTCGCGGCCGCTCACGCGAGACTTGCGTCCGGGGACTTCCCCGCCCTCACCGATGCGCAGCTCGAAGCCATTCGCGGCAGGGCGCGTGACTCGCTGGTGTGGTTCCGCGCGCACCCCGTGCTGCATGACACCGTCAACGTGCTCCTCCTGCTGGCCCTGTTCGCGGCGGACCTGCTGTCGTTGACGGCGCTGCCCTTCGTGTTGCCGGGGGCCCTGTCGACCGCGGGGGGCATCGTGCTCGCGGGGGTGGTCGCCGGCGCGGTGCATGGCTTCCTGGTCTGCGGCATCGTCACGCTCAGCGTCCACGAGGGCGCCGCGCATGACCTCCTCATCGTGGGCAGGGGACGGGTGGGGCGCGGGTTGAGGGTGCTCGCGAACAACGCCTGTCGGCTCTTCCTGGCGGACCCGGTGCACTACGCCCAGGCCCACGCGAGCCACCATCGGAGCCTGGGGACGTCGGAGGACGGCTCCTTCACGCACCACGTCCGGCTGCGCCGACTGCTGGGCAGCCTGCTGCCGCTGGCCCCGATGCTCAGCCACTCGGACTATTTTCCCTGGCGGCCCCAGGAGCACACGCGGAGCCGACGACTCTCCGTGCTGCTGACCAACGGGTACCTGGTGCTCTGCGCGGCGCTGGCGACGTGGCTGCATGGCTGGCTCTTCACCGGCGTGGCGCTGTTCCTGGTCGGCAGCTGGCTGAGCTTCGTGCTGGACCGGGTCCGCGAGAGCACCGAGCACCTGTTCATGCCCCTGGACCGGGCGAACGGGACGCGGGAGCTGGGGCTGGGGCTCTGGGGGCTGCTGCTCGGAGGCGGGCCGTGGGGCCAGCCCTGTCACCTGTCACACCACCTGGCGCCCGCGCTGCCCTGGTATCAGCAGCTCCGGCTGCACTTCTTCCTGCGTCGCGTGTTGACCCCGGAGCAGCGCCGCCACTTCTTCCTGCGCCCCGTCATCGGCCTGCCCGTGTTGCTCTGGCGGCTGGCCACCGCGCCCCGCGAGCCCGCTCGGGACTGAGGAGTCCACCGTCATGGGATTGCTTTCTCGACGCGCCGACGCGTCCGCCACGGGTGCGTCCTTCGATGTCATCTTCATCGGCTCGGGGATGGGCTCGCTGGGCGCGGCGGCCGTCCTGTCCCGCCATGGCCTGAAGGTGCTGGTGCTGGAGCGGCACTCCGTCGCCGGGGGCATGACGCACACCTTCCAGCGCAAGGGCTACGAGTGGGACGTCGGCGTGCACTGTCTGGGCAAGCTGCATGACCCGGACGAGCCCCTGCGGCGCGTCTTCGACTTCGTCACCGAGGGCGCGCTCGGCTGGGCGCGGATGGACCGCGTCTACGACAGGCTCGTCTTCGCGGACAGGTGTCATGACTACGTCACCGGCGCGGAGGCGTTCGAGGCCGAGCTGTGCGGCACCTTCCCCTCCGAGCGCAAGGCCATCACCGCGTACGTGCGCCTGCTGCATGGCGTGAAGCGGGCCTCGCTGCGCTACTTCATCCAGCACGTGCTCCCCCGGTGGATGACTCCGCTCACGCATCCCGTGCTCGGTTGGCCCTTTCGCCGTCACTCCAACCGCACGACGCGGGATGTGTTGTCCACGCTCACGTCGGACCCGCGCCTGCTGGGTGTGCTCACGGGGCAGTGGGGGAACTACGCGCTGCCTCCAGGGCACAGCAGCTTCGCCATGCACGCGCTGGTGGCGGAGAACTACCTGGAGGGTGCGTGCTACCCGGTCGGTGGCGCGGGCGGCATCCTGGACCACATCGCGCCGGTCATCACCCGCGCGGGCGGGCAGGTTCGCGTCCGCGCGGAGGTGAAGGAGATCCTCGTGAAGGATGGCCGCGCCCTGGGCGTGCGCCTGACCGACGGCGAGGAGCTGCGTGCCCGGTACGTCATCAGCGGCGCGGGCGCGGCGCAGACCCTGGGCTCGCTGCTCCCGGAGCCCTGGAGGCCGCCCGAGGTGACGCGAGGGCTCCAGCGGATTCCGCAGTCCATTGGTCACCTCGGCCTGTACCTGGGCCTGAAGGGCGCGCCCGACGAGGTGGCCCTGCCGGCGACCAATGTCTGGGTCCATGCCGGGTATGACCACGACGCGAACCTGCGCGCCTTCACGCGCGCCGTCTCCGCGCCGCTGCCCGTCGTCTACCTGAGCTCGTCCTCGGCGAGAGACCCTTCGTGGGCCCAGCGCCACCCGGGGCGCTCCACGCTCACCGCCCTGTGCCCCGCGCCCTATGACTGGTTCGAGAAGTGGGAGGGCACGCGCTGGCGCCGTCGAGGGGCCGAGTACGACGACCTCAAGGCCCGGCTCTCCGAGCGCCTGCTCTGCGTCGTCCTGGAGCAGTTCCCGCAGCTGAAGGGGCGGGTGGAGTACCAGGAGCTGTCCACGCCGCTCAGCACGGCGCACTTCGCCCACCGACCGCGCGGCTCCATCTACGGATTGGAGCACAGCCCGGAGCGCTTCCGACAGCCGTGGCTCCGCTCGCGGCTGCCCATCCAGGGGTTGCTCCTGGTGGGACAGGACGCCGTCTCGGTGGGCGTCGGCGCGTCGCTGATGTCCGGGGTCCTCGCCGCTTCCATCGTCCTGCGCCGCAACGTCCTCGGAGACCTCCTCCGAAAGGATTCCCCATGAAGCCCTCGCTCCGATTGTTCCAGACCCTGTTGCACGGTGCCCTGCGAGGCCGCGTGGGCCCGCTCGAGGAGAGCGTCACCCGATGGCGCGTCCTGCCCTCGGACCTGGACCTCTTCGGCCACATGAACAACAGCCGCTACCTGGCGATGATGGACCTGGGGCGCATGGACCTGCTCGTGCGCGCGGGCCTGTTGCCCCAGGTGCTGCGACACCGGTGGGTGGTTCCCGTCGGAGCGACGTCGCTCCAGTTCCGCGACTCGCTGCGCCTGTTCGAGTCCTATGAGCTGGGCACGCGGCTGGTCTCCTGGGACGAGCAGTGGCTCTACTTCCAGCAGGAGTTCCGACGTCCCTCGGAGCCCGGGCGTCCGGTGGTCACCGGCCACGTGCGCGCGGTCTTCCGGGACGCGAGCGGCACCGTCCCGCCCGCCCAGGTCCTGCGGAGCGTGACGGGCCACGAGGTCCCCGTGCCCGTCGTGTCGAAGGAGCGGCGGGGGCCCACCCGCGCCTCACCGGGCCGCGCGGACGTGGAGCCCGCGCGCGAGCCGCTGGCCATCGTCGGCATCGGCTGCCGCCTGCCGGGCGGCATCGAGGACACGGACGGGTTCTGGAAGGTGTTGATGGAGGGGCGCGAGTGCATCGTCGACATCCCCGAGGGGCGCTGGGACGCGAAGAAGTTCCACGATGCCTCGGGCCGCGCACCGGGGCGCACCTATGTGCAGCGCGCGGGGTTGCTCCAGCAGGACCTGCGTGAGTTCGAGCCGGGCTTCTTCGGCATCACCCCGCGAGAGGCCAACACGCTGGACCCGCAGCAGCGCTTGATGCTGGAAGTGTCGTGGGAGGCGCTCGAGGACGCGGGCCTGCCGCCGAGCACCCTCGCGGGCAGCCGCACGGGGGTCTTCGTCGGCGGCTTCATGATGGACAACCTCATCCTGCACGCGAGCCCGGACAACCGGGAGCGGCTCGACAGCCACTCGGCGACGGCGAGCACGCTGACGATGCTCTCCAACCGGCTGTCGTACTTCTACGACTTGCGAGGACCCAGCGTGTCGCTGGACACGGCGTGCTCCTCATCGCTGGTCGCGTTGCACCTGGCCTGCCAGAGCCTGTGGGCGGGCGAGAGCGAGGCGGCGCTCGTCGGAGGCGTCAACGTCCTGCTCCTCCCCGAGACGCAAATCACGATGTCGAAGGGGCGGTTCCTGTCTCCCCGAGGTCGCTGCCACGCGTTCAGCGACCAGGCCGACGGCTACGTGCGCGCGGAGGGCGCGGCGATGCTCGTCGTCAAGCCGTTGTCCGCGGCGCTGCGGGACGGCAATCCCATCCACTCGCTCATCCTGGGCACGGCGGTGAACCAGGATGGACGGACGCCGGGCATCACCGTGCCCAACGCGGACGCGCAGGTGGCGGTGATGCGAGAGGCCTACGCGAAGGCGGACGTGGACCCGTCGCGCGTCGCGTACGTGGAGGCCCATGGCACGGGCACTCCGGTGGGTGACCCCATCGAGGCGCGCGCCATCGGCACCGTGACGGGCGCGGGTCGGACGGGCCCGGAGCGCTGCCGCATGGGCTCGGTGAAGACGAACCTGGGACACCTGGAGGCCGCGGCGGGCGTGGCCGGCGTCATCAAGGCAGCCCTGGTGCTCGAACATGGCCTGGTCCCGCCTCATCCGCACCTGGGACGGGTGAACCCCCAGATTCCGCTCGAGACCCTGGGGCTGCACATCCCCACGCGTCCCGAGGCATTGCCACGAAGCACCGAGCCGCGCTTCGCCGGTGTGAACTCGTTCGGGTATGGCGGAACCAACGCGCACGTCGTCCTGGCGGAGCCGCCGCCTCGCGCGGCCGGGTTGACACCCAAGCGTCCCGAGGGGCGTCCGCACCTGCTCGCCCTGGGGGCGAAGTCGAACGAGGCGCTGTCCGCGCTGGCGGAGCGGTACGCGGTCTGGCTGGAGGAGGGGCGCGCGACGCCGGAGCAGCTGTGCCGTGACGCGGCCGTGCACCGCTCGCATCCACGCCATCGCCTGGCCCTCCGAGGCGCGAATCGGGAGGCCCTGGTCCGGTCGCTGCGCGCCATCGCGCGAGGCGAGCGGGATGTGCCGGGGCTGGACTTCGTCGCGGACCCGGTCGAGGCGCGGCGCAAGGTGCTCTTCGTCTACACGGGCATGGGGCCGCAGTGGTGGGCGATGGGGCGACAGCTCCTGGCCACCGAGCGCGTCTTCCGTGAGGCCGTTGAGGCGTGCGATGGCCTCTTCCGCGAGCTGGCCGGGTGGTCCATCGCGGAGGAGCTGAAGCGCGACGCGGCGTCGTCACGCATCACCCGCACGGAGGTGGCGCAGCCGGCCAATGCCGTGTTGCAGGTGGCGCTCACGCGCCTGTGGGCATCGTGGGGCGTCGTGCCTGACGGGGTGGTGGGACACAGCATCGGTGAGGTCGGCGCCGCATGGGCCTCGGGGGCATTGGACACGCGGGAGGCGCTGCTGACCGCCTTCCATCGCAGCCGGCTGCAACAACGGGTGGCGGGGCAGGGGGCCATGCTGGCCGTCGGCCTGGGGCCGGAGGAGGCGCTCGAGTGGGTCCAGCGTCATGGCCCGGGTATCGCCGTCGCCGCCATCAACAGCGCGCGCTCGGTGACGCTCGCGGGGGCGCGGGCTCCATTGGAGCGTGTGGCCGCGGAGCTGGCCGCCGCTCAGCGCTTCAATCGCTTCCTCCAGGTGGAGGTGCCGTATCACAGCCCCTTGATGGACCCGCTCCAGGGCGAACTGCTGGAGGCGCTGGCCGTGCTGCGCCCCAACGCGCCGCGCCTGCCCATCTACTCGACGGTGTCCGGGCGGCTCATGATGGAGCCCGAGCGCCATGACGCGACGTACTGGTGGAACAATGTCAGGGGCTCGGTGCGCTTCGCGGACGCACTGCGTGCCGCCGCGGAGGATGGACATGGGACGTTCATCGAAGTGGGACCGCACCCGGTGCTGGCCTCGTCCATCCGGGACGTGTCGAGCACGGCGGGCGTGAAGGGCGAGGTGCTCGCGTCGCTCGTGCGGGAGGCTTCCGAGCAGGAGACGATGACCTCCGCGCTCGGGCGGCTCCATGTCCTGGGGGTGGACGTCGCCTGGCGTGGCTACTTCGGCCCTGGGGCGTACGTCGGTGCTCCGAGGATGCCCTGGCAGCGCAAGGTCTACTGGGGGGAGAGCGTGCGCTCCGAGAGTCGACGCCGTGCCTTCGGAGGACACCCGCTGCTGGTGGACTCCGAGCCGGGCGCCTGGACGGCGGAGCTGAGCCTCGCGGCGGTGCCCTATCTCGCGGACCATCACGCGGCGGGGAGTCTGCTCTTCCCGGGCGCGGGGCATGTGGAGCTGGCGCTGGCGGCGCGGCATGCGCTCACGGGGGATGCGCGTTGCCGTATCGAGGAGCTGGAGCTGAGCTCCGCGGTGGTGCTCAGCCCTGAGACGAGCCCGCGTCTTCGGCTGGGGTTCTCCGCGGAGACGTCCCGCTTCGTCGTTCAACGTCAGGAGGAAGGGCAGCAGCCCGTGGTCTGCGCACGCGGGAGGCTGATGTCGTCGGGGCGGGGCTCGCGCCTCGTGGAGGTGGCGGCGCTTTGTGCGCGCTTGCCGGAGTCGACGAGGCCGGAGGCGCTCTACGCGTCACTCGAGCGCGGAGGGCTGCGGTATGGACCTGCGTTCCGCGTGGTGAGTGCACTGCATCGCGCTCCGGGGGAGGTGCTCGCGCGACTCGACCTGCCGGCCGGAGTGGACACGCGGGGATACCACCTGCATCCCGTGCTGCTCGACGGGGCGTTCCACAGCCTCATCGCGGCCGCGATGGATGACGCGGACCACGACATCGTGCCCACGGGGGTCGACTGCATCGAGGTGCTGATGTCGCCGGGACGGACGCTCTGGTCCCATGGACGGCTCCGCTCGGTAGGGGAGGGGACGTTGCGTGGGGACATCACCTTGCTGAGCGAGGACGGTGTCGTCGTGGCCGAGGTCACGGGCTTGACGTGCCGACTGTTGCCGAGGGTTCGCACGGACGAAGCGGTGCTCCTGGAGCGCTCGGTGTACTCGCGACGATGGGAGCGGTTCGAGCCCTCGGAGCCAGTGGCGCGCGAAGAGGTGACGTGGGTGGTGATGGGCGGTGCGGTACCTGGGACGAGTACGTCGCAGTGGCACGCTGTCTCCGATGCCACCGCACTGGATGCGACGCTCACGGCTCTGCCCGAGAGTGCCAAGGTGCGGCTCGTGGACCTGCGCTGGCTTGCCGCCACGCCCGAGAGCGAAGCGCCGGTCGCACGAGGTGTGGACGCGGCCGATGCGCTGCTTCGGTGCATTCAAGCCCTGCGTCCAGGGCGCATCGACCGCTACTACCTGGTCACCACGCGCGCCGAGTTTGTCGAGCCCCTGTCCGACACTGCCCACCCGACTGAGCGGCTCGATCCTGGTCAGCTCGGGGAGCTCTCTGTTGAGGATGTTCGCACCACGCGTGTCGCGTCTGTGTTGCAGTCATCGGGCGTTGCCCAGACATCCGGGCGGAGTCTCGTGGGTCGACCCATGGACAGCTCGGGTGGAGATGTCCTCGCCACCCGCGCCGAGTCAGTCGAGCTTCTCCCTGACGCCGCCGGTGCGTCTGGCCTGCGCCGAACCGGTCCGCTCAAGAACCCTTCAGACGAAAAGCGCATCGAGGACGCGGTGGTCGAGGCTCAGCGCGCGGTGCTCCATGCTGAAGCGGCGCCTGTGTTCGGACGCGATGCCACGGGTTCGTCCGGGCTCCTCACGAGCGGACTCGCGACACATCGGGAGCTGCCGTCGCTCTGCCTCGCGCCGCTGCTGGGGCTCGCCCGGACCGCGATGACGGAGCGGCCGGACCTCCGACTCACCGTGGTGGACCTGGACGCAGAGCCGTCGAGCATCGAGGCGTTGCTGCTGCGCCTGAGCGGGCTCGGCATGGAGCAGGAGGTCGCCGAACGCGAGGGCCTGTTCCACGCCGTTCGGCTCGTGCGCGACACGCTCACGCCTCCCACGGAGGCGCCGCAACTGGAGCCGGTCCCGGAGGGAATGGGGTACCAGCTGGTCCTCGGCAAGGAGGGACAGCTCGACACCCTCGGCTTCGTGGCGAAGGCGCGACGCGCCCCCGGCCCCGGCGAGGTCGAGCTCGAGGTGGAGTCCACGGCGCTCGGCTTCAAGGACGTGATGAAGGCCCTGGGCCTGCTCTCCTCGCGCGTGACGCGGGACACCTATATCGGCGAAGCCATCGGCATGGAGGGCGCCGGGCGCATCAGCGCGGTGGGCGAGGGGGTGACGGGCTTCGCGGTAGGGGACCGTGTCTACGGCGTGGCCCCGGGCTTCATCGCGTCACACGTGGTGCTGCCCGCGGGGAACGTGGTGAAGCTCCCCGAGCACCTGTCCTTCGAACAGGGCGCCAACCTCATCGTCTTCCTGACCGTGTACCACGCGCTCATGCGGGTGGCCCGGCTGCGGCGGGGCGAGCGCATCCTCATCCACGGCGCGACGGGCGGCGTCGGGCTCGCGGCCATCGAGGTGGCCCGCTGGTGCGGCGCGGACATCCTCGCGACGGCGGGGAGGGAGGAGAAGCGCCAGTACCTGCGCGACCAGGGGCTCACCCACGTGAGCCACTCCCGTGACACGCGCTTCGCCGAGGACGTCCGCGCCTGGACGGACGGGCGCGGGGTGGACGTGGTGCTGAGCTTCTCGCCGGGAGAGGTCGTGTCTCGCAGCGTGGAGTGCCTGGCGCCCTTCGGCCGGTTCATCGAGCTGGGCAAGGCCAGCTTCGAGCAGGACGAGCTGCTGCGGCTGCGCCCGTTCAACGAGAACCTGACGTACGCGGCGGTGGACTTCGACCGGCTCCTGCGGAGTCGCCCCGATGAGGTGCGCCAGCTGTATCAGGAGGTGCTGGCCCGCTTCGAGGACGGCAGCTTCCGTCCCTTGCCCTCCCGCTCCTGGCCCGCGAGTCAGACGGAGGACGCGTTCCGGACCCTGGCGCGAGGTCAGCACATCGGCAAGGTGTGCATCTCCATCAAGGACCCGGGGCTCCGAGTCCGCCCCCCCGCGCGCGGCCCGCGATTCTCGTCGGAGAGCACCTATCTCGTGACCGGTGGCCTCGGTGGGTTCGGGCTGGAGGTGGCGCGGTGGCTCGTCGAGGAGGGCGCTCGGCACCTGGTGCTCGTGAGCCGCAGGGGTGCCCGGTCCGAGGAGGCGCGCGCCACCCTCGCGCAGTGGCGCGCGCGAGGCGCCAGCGTCCAGGCCCTCGCCGTGGACGTGTCGAGCCGTGAGGCGCTGGAGCAGGTGTTCACCCGAATCCACGCGGGGCTACCGCCGCTCCGAGGCGTCTTCCATTGCGCCACCCTCCTGGAGGACAAGCCGCTGGAGCAACTGGACCGAGGCTCGCTGGAGCGGGTCCTGGCCGCCAAGGCCCAGGGCGCGTGGAACCTGCATCAGCTGACGCGGCGGCTGCCCCTGGAGCACTGGGTGGTCTTCTCGTCCCTCTCGTCGCTCGTCGGCAACGCGGGGCAGGGGGCCTATGTCGCGGCGAACGCGTTCCTGGACCAGCTCGCGGTGCACCGACGCCAGCAGGGCTTGCCGGCGACGGCGATTCAATGGGGGGCGCTGGGGGAGGCCGGGCTCGTCGCCCGTAACGCGAGCGTGGCGCGCCACCTGGAGCACCTGGGCCTGCGAGGCCTGTCCACGCGCGCCGCGCTCCAGGGGCTCGGGCACGTCCTGGAGGCGAGGCCCGTCCAGCTCGCCATCGCGGACGTCGACTGGCGACGATGGGGCGAGGCGCTCGTTCCCTGGAGCGGCGCGAGGCGACTGGTCGGGCTGATGGATGCGCCCGCTGGCGCTCCCGGCCTCGGACAGCACGGCGCACCCGCGTCCGGGGCCTTCGAGGGCATGGACGAGGACACCCGACGTGGGCACCTCCTCCAGGGTCTGACGCGAATCGTGGCGAGGGTCATGCGCACGCAGGAATCCGCGCTCAACGTCACCCAACCCCTGAGGGAGCTGGGGCTGGACTCCATCATGGCCCTGGAGTTGGTGACCGCCGTCGAGCGCGAGCTGGGGATGAGACTCTCCACCCTGGAGGTCGTCAGCGGGCCGTCCCTCCGAGAGCTGGCCGCCCGGCTGTCCGCTCCACGCCAGGAGCGTGCCGCGAGCCTCGCCGGCTGAGGGCAACCTTCCGTGAGGTCCTGGCGCTCCATGGCCAGGGCGTTCGGCCTATCCTCCTCCGCAGGAGGCTGAGCCGACCGCCCATGCCGAAGTACACCGTGAACCTGTCCGAAGTGCCCGAAGGTCATGAGCTCCCCCCACTGCTCCAGAAGGTGGGCGAGTGGGTCGGCAAGCAAGACCATGGAACCCTGGGGTGGTTCGATGGGCTGGTGGTCGAGGCGGTTCCGAAGGAGTGGAGCCCGGAGAAGGCGGACCGTCTTCGCGCCGCCGCCTTCTCCTTCCTGAGCCTCGCGGACGGCTCGCTGCTGCTGTTGGTGAAGCCCGGTGGGAAGGCGCCGCCCGCCGTGGCGCTGCTCGGCTCCGAGGGTGAGACGCAGACCGTCGCCAACAGCCTGGAGGAGTTCCTCGCCCTGTGGTCCCAGGGCGAGACGGACATCCACGACCTCGACGACGAGGAGGCCGGGGCCGGACGCGAGGCCCTGGCCGCCTGGTTGAAGAAGCACAAGGTGAAGGTGCCCAAGACGGCGGAGTTCGACTTCGCCGCCTGGCTCGACGGTGACGAGAAGCCCTCGGCCCCGCGGCCTTCCACCTCCGCGCCCGCGTTCACCCCCACCGACGTCATGGCGAAGCTCGGCCCCAAGACGCGGCAGGTGGCGTCGGTGCTCGGGCGTCGCGCGGATGCGCCGGAGGTCATCACCTACGTGACGGAGGTCCTGGGCAAGAAGCTGCCGGCCTCCACGAGCGAGAACAAGGACTCGGTCAACGTCTCCGCGCCCAAGCAGGGCATCGAGCTGGTCCTGTCTCACGACATCCTCCACGACGCCTTCCCTCCGGTTCCGAAGACGGCCAGGTCGTTCATCCCCTACATCTCCACCGCCTGGGTGCGGTCCGCGGTGGGCGAGGACGTGCTGGGCGTGCCGTGGAAGGCGAAGTCGGAGGCGGAGGTCACGAAGGTGCTGGGGCCGCCCACGGGCCGCAAGGCGAGCTTCGCGGACGAGGACGAGCTCAACGTCGCCTTCTGGCTCTACCCGCTCGACACCGAGGGGCTCCTGGAGCTCGAGCTCGAGTTCGATGACGGAATCACCGTCACCCTGTCGGTGAAGGGCTCGGGGGACCTCGCGCGGTATCCGGATGTCACCACCGGACTCTTCGTCGGCTACGCGGT
Organism: Myxococcus sp. AS-1-15; assembly: GCF_020037055.1. Classification (NCBI taxonomy): domain Bacteria; kingdom Pseudomonadati; phylum Myxococcota; class Myxococcia; order Myxococcales; family Myxococcaceae; genus Myxococcus; species Myxococcus sp. AS-1-15. The sequence continues at coordinate 210,357 of NZ_JAIQDF010000018.1, forward strand.
GACGCGGGGGCTGCTGGACACGTCACGCTTCCCCGCGCACCAGGCGCTGCTGGCGAAGATTGCCCGGCGGGAGGCCCAGGGCTCGGAGCTGGTGAAGCAGGCGATGCCTCGGGGCCTGTGGACGGGCCACCTCCGGGACGAGCCCGCGCTCCAGACGCTGCTGTGGCGCTGGTTCCACAACATGAACGACCTGTGGATCAAGAAGGACCTCATCCAGGTCTTCGGCAAGCGCTCGACCGAGAGCGGCCACGACGCACCGAAGCTGGCCGACGACACGTGGGCCGCCGTCGACAAGGCGGCGCCCGTGCTCGACAAGCGCTTCGCCGCGTTCATCCGGCCTCAGAGGTAGCTCATCCAGGGGCTGCGCGAGCGGGCCTTGAGCCGGGCGAAGGCCCGGCAGGCGAACCACATGGGCACGGTGGTCACCGCCGCCAGCAGCCAGAGCGAGCCGACACCGGGGAGGCTGAACAGCGTCCCCTGGTTGGGGCCGAGGGCCGCGAGCGCGAGCCGGTTCAGCGCGTGGAGCAGGTAGAGGTGGACGACATAGAAGAACAGCGGCGCCGCGCCGAACACCGCCAGCGTCGTGCTCAGGGGCTTCGGCGCCAGGTCCAAAAGCGCCAGCAGCGCCGCGCCCACGCCCAGGGTCAGCAGCAGGAAGTCGAGCGACGGTGGGTACTTGGTCAGGTTGAGGAACGACATGACCGTCTCCAGCGGCGTCGCGCCGACGGACCACGGCAGGGGCTCGCCGTAGACGTTCACGAGCCTGAGCACCCCGAAGAGGGCGAGCGCGCCGGCGGACGCGAGCAGCAGCCACCGGCGCCGCGTCGTCGCCTGGACCTGGGACGAGAACCACGGCCCCACCGCGTAGCCCAGCGCGATGACGCCCAACCACGGCAGCACGGGATAGGACGTCTTGAGCCGCGCGCCCCACGGCAGGTCGATGAAGCCCCGGTCATGCAGGAGCGCCCACCAGGTGTGCCCCGGCTCGCCCGCCGCGAAGTGGACGGGGTCCAGCAGGTTGTGGCCCAGAAGCACGAGCAGCGCGAAGCCCAGCAGCGCGGGGCGGGGCAGGTGGAGCAGGGCGGCCAGCACCATCATCGACAGCCCGATGGCCCCGATGACCTGGAAGTAGTACGTCGGCGGGAGCAGCTGGAACGTCCACGCGAAGTTGACCACGGTCAGCTCCAGCACCAGCAGGAACAGGCCCCGCTTGAACAGGAAGCCGGACGCCGCGCGGCGCCCTCCATGCCGCTGGCCGTAGAGCCAGGCCGCCACGCCCGTGAGGATGACGAAGACGGGCGCGCACAGGTGCGCGGCCAGCCGGGTGAAGAAGAGCCCGGGCGGCGTGGTCGCCAGCACCACCGGGTCGCTGACCTGCGCGTGGAGATAGAAGTACTCGCGCACGTGGTCCACCAGCATCAGCGCCATGACCAGTCCCCGCAGGGCGTCGATGCCGAGGATCCTCCGGCCCTTCGTCGTCGCCAGGCTCGCCGCCGGGGGCTCCACGGAGGGCAGGGCGGTGGACATCGTGGCGGGTGCTGTCATCGCGGTCACTCGAACGGGAAGGCCGCGCCTCCGAGCGATACGGCGGTTGGCTGCTTCCCTGTCGTGGTGGAGGAGGGCGCTCGGGGCCCGTCGATAACAGCCGGCAAGGCGCCTCACTCCCCAAAGCGGCGGGAGGCTTCCATGGGCGGCCCCGTGTCCCGGGAATCCCTGTTCCTGAGTTACAGTTGAATCATGGTGGCGATAAGGCGCCGTTGCCTCGGGGCGCCCGGCTGCTCGTGGCCTCGCCGCGCCGGCGAGGGGTCCGGTGAGTGGGGCCGGACCCCATGCGGAGCGCTACTGCTGACGGCCCTCGATGGCGCACATGAGCACCGCCGCCGCGATGCCGAGCCGGCGGTCCAGGCGGTTCTGGAGGTCCATGCCGAAGTCGAGGTCGATCTTCTGGATGAAGGGGTTGAAGCGCTGCTTGAAGGCGAGGACCTGCGCGCCGCCCACGGTGCCGGTGAAGGACTGGGGGAGCAGGTTGGTGAGGAAGCGGCGCACCAGCGCCAGCATCATGCTGTCCTCCTCAATCTTGCCGATCTCCTGGTCGTTGGTGTCCAGCACCAGCCACTCGTCGCGGAGGATGGAGCGCAGGCCCTTGCGGCGCAGCGCGCCCACGCGCTCGCCCGTGGACGCGTCCGTCACGTCGTACGTCATCCCGAAGTCGAGGATGCCGCGCGCCTTGATGCTCAGCAGCTCCTCGCGCATCTGCTCGTCGCCGTAGATGCGCAGGTCCTCCTTCAGCTTGAAGGCCTTCATCTTCGAGTAGAACGCGAGGTTGCCCGCGGCGTCGTAGATGTGGAACGCGCCGCCGAACAGTTTGAAGAACTGCCGGCGAATCATGTAGGACGACTGGCCGAAGCGGCCGAGGGCCAGGTGGCTGGCGGGACGGTTTTGGAGGGCGGTAGACATGCCCACCCCCTTAGCAAAGTTCGCACGCCCGCCGCACGCCAGCCCGCTCGGGATGTGACCCGGTAAACCCGGGATGCGGGCAATCACGTTCCGAGCGCGAGCCCGAGCGTAACCTCGGGACGGCTTCAGCGCTCGACGAGGTCGGCTGCCTGGAGGTACTCGGAGGCCTCGACGATGGCGCTCGCGGTCCAGCCCCGGTTCGCGCCGCGCCCCGACACCTCGCAGTCGCCGTCGGTGTGGATGCCCAGCACGTAGCCCTGCTCGTTGAGCACCGCGGCCCCGGAGCTGCCCACCAGGGTGTCCAGGTCCGTGTAGTAGACGAGCCGGTTGCACGCGTCGGCGTAGCGCCCCTCGGCGATGACCTTGGGCGAGCCGCGCGGATGCTGGATGACGGCCAGCCGCTCGGTGGCCAGCGTCGTCAGCGGGACGGGCGCGGCGGTGGGGAGCGTGTCGAGCAGGATGAGGGCATAGTCCGGCGCGGCCGATTGCTCGATGACCGTGCCCTCCGTCATCAACGGGTCTCCGTCCGCCTCGTCCTCGAAGTTGAACACCACGAAGGAGCGGTCCCCGAGCCCGACACAGTGGCCCGCGGTGAGCACCACCGGCCCCGCGCTCGCGGCAATCAAGGTGCCGGTGCAGCTGCCGTTGATGAAGACGACGGCGTCCTCTCGCTCCTGGATGTTGGCGAGCGCGCCCTGGTAGCGATTGATGGGCGTGAAGTCGAGCGACGGGCCACACTGCGTGAACGCGGTGACACCAGCCGGCTGCGGCTCCTCGCAGACCTTCAGTTCATAGGGTGCGGGCACCGAGCCCCCGCAGGCCCAGAGGCCCAGGAGCACGGTGCCCGCGAGGCGCGAACCCCAGGGTTTCAGGATGGAACCGAGGGGTCGCGTCATGGGCTCAGTACAGCGTGGTCAGCGCGGTGCGGTCGCTGCTGGTGAAGTTGCCCGTCTCCGACGAGCGGAAGCAGGAGTTCATGATGGAGCCGCCCACCGTCGCCGTCGTCGGCGTGCCGGTGATGTGGATGGCGCCGACGCCCGCCGTGCCCTCGTTACCACCGGAGCCGCAGCTGATGGCGCGGTTGTAGTAGTCGGAGTGACGGAAGCCGACCGCGTGGCCGAGCTCGTGCGTGATGACGTGCTCGTTGACGCCCGCGCTGTAGCTCTGCAGGCCCGTGCCGATGTTGATGGTGCCGTACGGACGGCCGCCGGAGGGGAAGCCCGCCGAGCCACCCGCGCCGGACATCGTCGTCGCGGTGATGTTCGCGCTGCAGCCCGTCGTCGGGCCCACGGCCATCGTGAAGCTCAGGCCGAGCGCGTTGTAGTTCGCGACCGCGGCCGTCAGACCGGCCTTGAGGCGGGAGTAGCTGTTGAACGAAGAGGTGGGGTTGACGCAGATCTTCGTGATGCTGCTGGAGACCAGGTTCGTCGTCCGGTACTGCTCCACGTGCGTCACGGGCTGCAGCATCTCACGCGAGGCCTCGAGCGTCACGTGGGCGTCGCGGCCCACGTACACCAGACCGTCGACCTCCATGATGTCGTCCGCCGGGAAGCCGGCCTCGACCAGGTTGGCCTTGATCTCCTCATTCTCCAGCTGCGTGTCGCCGGTCTCGGAACCACAAGCCGCGAGCACGCCACAGCTCACCACGAGGACTGCCGCTCTCTTGAACATGGTGCTTTTCCTCTGATGATTCGGGGGGACGCGCCGCCGCCTGACCTTCCCATCAGCCGCGGACGGCGCGCTCGTCCCCTCAGCAACTGGCGGGCCACTCGGCCGATAAGAGTGGGGAAGCTCTCAAATCTAGATTAACCTGGAGTATCCGCGCTCCAGGTTGCGGGGTCCGAGGTGTAAAGAGGCCTGACGCAGGCTGGGTTAAAGCACCGTCTCACCAGCGCTTTTTGTATTCACAGGGGAGCGCCCGATTTTCGGACAGCGGTGTCTATGAATCAGTCATCCACCGTGGGGTCTCAAAAGCCCGTGAATACATGGGGTATCACGGACCCCCGGGGGATGCACCGCCGGGCGAAAACTGCTGTCTTCATGCATCCAAGTCCAGCTGACGCCCTGTGTCGACCCCGCGGGTGTGGCTTCGAGCACCGCACGCCCCCCGCGGGATTTTCCAGCGGGGGGCTGCTTTACGAGGGACTCGGGGGAATTCTAGGTTCCGCTGGAAAAATCCAGCTCAACGAGCGGTGTATCGCCGGCTCATCAGGATGCACGTGAACCTCCTCCTCGCGCGTTTCTCCCTTGGATGTCTGCTGTTGGCCCCCTTGTCCGCGTGTGACTCCAGCGCGGAGGACGACAACCCCGGGGGCGGCGACTCCGCCGTGACGGGTGTCTGGAATCGCTTCGGCAGTGAGTACGGCTACAAGACGGACGTGGCCTACGGCGGCATCGCCGGCCAGTCGTCGGACCGGGTGTACATGTGCGAGCTGCCCGGCTCGCCGTCGGCGGGGCTCTACAAGGGGCGGCTCATCAGCCCCCGGATGATTCGCTGGGATGCGACGCACAACCTGCCCGACTACGAGGTCGTCTTCGAGGGGCAGACGATGCGCTTCCGGCCGCAGAACGGGTCGAACACGTTCCTGGGCCAGTACCAGAAGGGCACCTGGACGCCGGGCGCGTGTGATTTGTCGATGGAGAACGGGGAGCTGGTGGACCGCTCCTCCTCCGCGTACGTCCGCTTCGACAACGACGGGGACTTCAAGATCAACAGCGTCACGGTGGGCGGCGAGCCCCTGCCCATCCACAACCGCGACACGTGCAGCGTCACCACGCTCATCCCCGCGGGGACGGGGGACAACGGCCTGCTCACCGTGTCCATCAACTACAGCGGCGTCGGCGTGGACGGCCCCTACCGGCGGACGCAGAACCACACCCTGTACCGCTCGGACTTCAAGCCGGACTGCAACAAGCTCGCGGTGGAGATTGGCTGCGGCGCGCTGGCCGTCTGCGTCTACGTGGCGCCGTAGCCTGCGTGTCACTCGTACCAGGTGGGCACGAGCGTGCGCACCTGGGGCAGCGCGGCGACGCGGCAGAGCCGCTCCCACGCGGCGGGCGTGAGCGCGCCGTGTCGGGCCTCGCAGTCCTGCGCCTCCAAGGGCAGCAGCACCAGGACCTCCGAGGCCGTGTCGCACGCGGCGCGGCCTCGCGAGGCCAGGGCGCGCGCGCCGGGGGCGAGCGCCTGGACGCGGGCGAGCAGCGCCGCGTCGCGGGCCGGAAGGCACAGCTCCACCGCGCCGTCGTTGCGACAGCCCGCCTCACGGGTGAAGGCGAGCTTCTCGGTGGGGCACGCGACGTTCGCGGAGGCCGCCGGGTCGACGGGCGTGGTGGCGCACGCGGACAGTCCGGCGAAGAGCAGCACGGCGGCGATGTGGCGAGGCATGGGGAGGCTCCGGACGCGTCAGCGGAAGGACTTCACGTAGTTCGCCATGATGGCGGGGTGGTCCGAGTAGAAGTGGTCGTTCAGCGTGCGCGACAGGGAGCGCGTGTCCTCACCCAGGAGGTTGATGGACTCGGTGTCCACCTGCTCCTGGTTCACGATGATGCCTCCCATGTAGTTGTTCTTCGCGTTCGTGTTGGAGTGGGAGACGGTGTACGTGGGGTGGATGTTCCCGTCGGAGCCCTCCTGGAAGGAGAACCGGTTCGGGAAGAAGCCTCCGCCCAGCTCGAACGAGTCCATGTTCAAATCCCCCAGCAGCACGTCCACGTTGTTGTCGTGGGCGAAGCGGGCCACCTCCTCGAGCGCCTTGTGCTTCTTGTCGTCCTTCGTGTGGCCGGTGTAGCCCGCGTCCAGGTGCACGCCCGCGACCTCGAAGTACACGCGGTACTCGGGGACGATCTTCTGCACGCAGAGCCACTTCTCGGGGTGGTTGACGCCCTGGCGGATGAGGCCTCGGGCCTCGTACAGGACCTGTGAGGAGAACATCTCGTCGCGCAGGACGTAGGCGGAGATTTCGTTCTTGGGGTCCACGTCGGGGTCGAGCAGCGTGCGGATGCTGCCGATGCGCCGATAGGTCAGCTCCGGGCACGGGCGCAGCTCGTCCGGGAAGGGCGCGCCCTTGAGCTCCTCCGACAGGAAGATGACCTCGGGCACCCGTTGCGTGAGCTGCTTGTGCAGGTCGTAGGGGCGCCTGGCGTGGAGCCGCTTCCACTCCAGCACGTTGGTGGCCTCCTGGATGTGCTTGAGGACGATGGCGTCGTAGTTGGCGAGCACGTCGTCCTCCTCCAGGAACCCCGACTTCTTCTCGAAGGGCGTGTGGTGCGGGTACGGCTTGGTGTTGAACGCGGCGAGCGGCTGGAAGCCGCCCACGTTCTGCAGGGGCGCGAAGTTGAAGCCGCCCGTCGGGACGAGGTTCCCCTGGAACGTGCCCTGCTTCGCGTTGTCCTTGTAGAACTTCTTGCCCGCGTCGAAGGGGATGAACAGCGTCATGCACTGCAGCGTCATCACGCTGGGCTCGGGGATGCTCGCCGTGTCATCCAGGGTCATCATCTGCGACGGGGGCGGGGAGGACTCCCGGACCGGGTCCAGCAGGGCGCTCAGCAGGCTGCCCGACGCCGACCGCCGAAGCCGGACCTGTTCCCGGCGCGCCTGCTTCATCGACTTGAAGGTCTTCTGGATGCGCGCGTCGTGGGGGGACTTCTTCAGGTCCACGTACGAGGGCTTCTTCCGGATGGGGCCGGGCTTCGCGACGTGCGTCAGACAGCTCTTGCAGAGCGTCTTGCTCTCGAACTGGAAGACGAAGACCTTGCGGTGACACCTTCGGCACTGGATCAACATGGGGGCTCGCGTTCGGGCCGGGCGCGGGGGCGGCGGTGCGCAGTCCCCTGTGCAGCCGGTGTGCCTGGACCCACCGCCTCCTTCTTCCAGGAAGATGCAGGAAGTCGCCCGACCTTGCGCGCGTCGGCCCGACATCCCGTGCGAGCCACGTGCGACGCGGAGGCCGTGCGGGCGGCTCGGGAGCCGCGGCGCGCGAGGGGGCTGCGTCCGGGGCCGACGCGGCCCGCGTTCCAGTGGCACGCGCCCGCTCATCGAGGGAGCGGGCCCGGTCGTCCGCGTGGGCCGCCGCGGATGCCAGGGCGACACCTCACCCGCGGGGAGCGGGGGAGGCGCCGCCGGGGTGACTCAGGGGCTGAGGGGGTAGCAGTAGCTGTAGGTGCGGTCGATGCCGCCACCCGAGAGCGGGTAGTAGACGTAGCCCAGCTCCTCGCCCGGGCCGCAGTCGGAGCGGGCGCGGGTGTAGGGGTGGCACGTCACGACCGCGGGACCGGCGCCATCCACGTCGGAGCAGCTGCCCCGGGCGCCCTCGACGCCGCAGAACTCGGTGAAGCCTCCGGAGCACGGCTGGCCGATGAGCGCCGGGTCGAACGCGAAGCCGTGGCCCTCCAGCACGGACTGCTCGGTGCACAGGCCATAGACACCGCAGACGGTGCCCGAGGGGCAGCCGGGGTTCGCGGCCATGAAGTCACACGTCTTGAGGCACTGCGCGTCGTCGGAGATCAGGTCCGTGCACGCGAAGCCCTGCTCGCAGTCGGTGGTGGCCAGCTCGTACTCGCTCGCCGCGGCGGTGCGCGTGCACGACTCGCCCTGCGTCTTGGTGCCGAGCGCGCGCTCCAGCGTTCCGTCCGTGCCCGCGTAGTCGTCCGCGACGCAGGCCGTGTCCGGCAGGGCGCTCGTCGGCGAGCCCTGACGCGGGTCACACCCGCCAGGGCGCAGGGTGTTCCAGGTCGCGAAGCGGATCCACCGGCACTCGCCCCCCTCCACCACGGCGGAGCCCGTGTAGGGGCCGGAGCGGGGCGCGGCGAGCACCGACTCGCGCAGCACCACGTTGGACAGCGCGCCCAGCGTCTGCTGCGGCGACAGCTGGAGCGCGAGCAGCAGCGCGCCCGAGTCCGCGACGAACAGCTTCTGCGTCGTGGTGCCGATGTCCTGGTAGCCGAAGACACACTGCTCGCAGGTGAAGGTGTTCGCGCCGCCCGCGGCCAGGTTGTAGAGGCCCGGCGCCGTGTTCATGTCCAGGCGGATGCGCAGCTCGTCGCGCGTGGTGCCGCCCAGGTTGGTCAGGTCGCCGCGGAACGTGGGCTGACGCTCGTACTGCACCGGCGTCAGCTGGATGCCATTGAACGTCTCCCCGAGCGTCACCTCCGTACAGCCCGCGGGCGGCGTGAGGAAGCGCGCCTCCTGCTCGGCGGTGAGGACCGCGTCCTGCGGTGTCACGGGCGCCGGGTCCTGGGCCTCCTGGCCACAGCCGATGAGCCCCGACAACAGCAGCGCGCCCCAGCCACCACGATTCACGAACTTCATCTTGGATTCTCCCATCACGGTTGTGTGGAGCCGAAGGCCGCGACGACACCGTCCCGATTCACGGTTCGTGGGTCATGCGCTGCGCTCGGAACGGAGCCGGCCCGGCTCGCACATCCGATGAACGGGAAATCGCGTGAAATGTCGCAAGCCCGCGTGCGTGGCCTCCGGAGGTGCTCCGGGCCACGCGGCGGGTGAATCCGCTGGCGGTGTATCCAGGGTGCTGTTGAACCTGGATTACGGAACGAGCCGGCCCGGCCGGAGGCCCGCGGCGGGGGCGGCCGTGCGCGGGAGTCCCGGCGCGCTGACGATGAGGATGCCCGCGAGCACCAGGGCCGCGCCCAGGATGAAGAACAGCCCCACGGGCTCTCGCAGCACCAGCCAGCCCGCGGTGACGCCGAACACGGGCGTCATGAACGAGAACACGGACAGGCCCGAGGCGAGGTAGCGGCGCAGCAGCCAGAACCAGACGAGGTAGCTGGCGAAGGACACGATGACGCCCTGGAAGAGCAGGCTCGCCCAGGCGGTGCCCGTCATGGAGAGGTGGCCCGTCTGTCCGGTGAACAGCGCGATGGGCAGCAGGAGCGCGAAGCCGCCGAGCAGCTGGTAGAGCAGGGTGTGCGTGGGGCGCGCCTCGGAGAGCGACGAGCCGCGCACCACCACGGTGGTCGCGCTCCAGGACAGGCCCGCGAGCAGCCCCAGCGTGTCGCCCCAGAGCATCCGCGGGGTGATGCCTCCCTGGAGCCAGCCACCGCCGAAGGCGAGCATGATGCCCGCGAAGGCGACCAGGATGCCCACCCACTGCACCCGGCGCAGCCGCTCCGAGGGGATGCGCCAGTGCAGGCCCAGCGCGGTGAAGACGGGCGCGGTGTAGAGGAAGACGGCGATGTGGGAGGCGTGCGTGTGGCGCAGGCCCTCTCCGATGAAGAGGAACTCGGCGCCGAAGAGCACGCCCGACAGCAGGCCGGGGCGCCAGGTGCCGTCACGCAGGTCCAGTCGCTCGCCGCGCAGCAGGCACAGCAGGCCTACCAGCAGGGCGGCGAGCCCCGAGCGCAGCGCCATCTGCGCCAGGGGTGGGATGTCGGACGCGGCCAGCTTGATGGCCACCTGTTGGATGCCCCAGAGGGCGCACAGGAGGAGCATCGTGGCGAGCGCGAAGCCATCGACGGGTCTGCGAAGCGTGCTCATGCCCTTGATATGGCGTGTGGCGGGCTTGATTCATATAGCTTGAACCCGACAACCCATGCCGAGAAGCCGCCATGGCCCAGCAGCTCCAGGTTCCTTTCTCCACCAAGCTTCCGCACCCCGTGTATTTCCGCACGGCGCGGCTGCCCGCGGCGGCCACGTATCCCCGGCATCACCATCCGTGGGGTGAGTTCGTCTACGCCTTCAGCGGGGTGATGGAGCTGGAGCTGGCGGGCAGCCACTACCTGGCGCCCCCGCAGTATGGAATCTGGCTGCCTCCGGACGTGGAGCACCGGGGGATGAACCGCTCGGAGGCGAGCCACTGCTCGCTCTACCTCACGAAGGCGCTGTGTCGGGGATTGCCGAGGACGACGTGCGCGCTGGCGGTGAGCCCGTTGGTGAAGTCGCTGTTGGAGCACCTGCGCGAGCACCAGGTGGCGTACCCGCGCACGAGCTCGGAGCGGCGGTTGATGCGGGTGCTCATCGACCAGCTCTCGCTCGCGCCGCCGCAGGGCAGCTACCTGCCCATGTCCGACGACGCGTTGCTCGGCGAGGTGCTGCGGGCACTGGTGAAGGCGCCGGCGGATGGGCGCTCACTGGCCCAGTGGGCGCGCCAGGTGCACACCACGGAGCGGACGCTGGAGCGGCGGTGCCAGCAGCACCTGGGGTTGTCCTTCAGCGAGTGGCGTCAGCGCCTCCGGGTGGTGAAGGCGCTCGCGATGCTGGAGGAGGGGAGCGCCGTGGAGGTCGTCGCGCTGGAGCTGGGCTACTCCAGCGCGTCCGCCTTCATCGCCATGTTCCGCAGGATGACGGGGACCACGCCGGACAAGCTGCGGGGCCACGGGCTCGCGACGTCGTGACGGCGCGCCCGCTCAGAGCCCCAGCTCCACGCCGATGCCCGGCGCGACGGACCACAGCGTCTCTCGCGAGCGGGAGCCGGGGTACCACTCACCGATGAGCTGGACGCGGAAGCGCTCCAGGATGGCCACGCCCACCAGGGCCTGCACGACGGCGCGGGAGCACGCCGTCACCCGGCTGGCGCCTCGGCCCTCGCAGCCCTGGGTGCCGTAGCGGTCATTCGCGCTGAACATCCAGCCGGCGCGCAGGCTGAAGCGGCTCTGCGCGAGGAAGGACTGGTCGGTGCTCGGCCGGAACTCCAGCCCTCCGACGGGCGCCAGCGCGAAGGACTCCTCCGTCCCGGAGGAGAGCACGTCCTCGAGCCCGCGAAAGCCAAGGGCCGCCGTGAAGCGCAGCCCGGTGGGCAGCTGCTCCTCGAACGCGGAGATGCTCACGCCCACCTCGCTCTGCACCGGCCCCATGGTGACGTGCAGCACCGTGCCCGGCGCGGCGAACGCCACCGTGTCCGCGGCGAGCTTGCCCGCGAAGCTGACCATCTGCCGGTCGTCGCCCGACTGGACCTCGGTGAGCCGGTTCACCGCCGCTCCGAGGGACTGGCGGATGCGGACGATGGCCAGGTCGCCCCGGCCGCGCGGCACGCCCAGATCCCGGAAGCTGAACCCATACGCGCCCAAAAGGCGCATCGAGTAGTCGAGCTCCGGCTCCTTGGGGCTCTTCTTCCAGTCGGGCCACTGCTCGGGTGAGACACCGGGCACGCGCGGGGGCGGCTCTCCGGCCATGGCGCGCTCGCAGTGCAGGTTGCGCCAGGTGGCCTCCATGTTGCCGGTGCCCGCGCTGGCGCAGGCGTCGTAGAGCTGGTCGAGCGACACCTGGAGCAGCGCGCGGAAGTCGGACAGGGCCTCTCCCTCGCAGACGCGCGGGGCTTCGGCGGCGCCGTCGTACACCGCGCGCATGCAGATGAAGGGGGCCCAGCTCCCGGGGTCCTGGGCGGGCTCGTCGCGGGGCCGGGCGAACGGGTCCTCGCCCTTCGTCACGTCGAGCAGCATCCGCCGGGCGTCGTACATGCCCAGGTAGAAGTCGAACGTGCGGAACTCCGTCTCGAAGAAGCCGAGGAACGCGAAGAGCGGCGCGCTGGCGGCGGGGAAGTGGCGCCGGGGCAGCACGAGCCGCCGGGCGATGTCGGGCTCCTCCTCCAGCAGCAGCGACAGCTCCTTGGAGCGCGCCGTGTCCACGAGCGCCGCGATGATGCCGCTGAGCTCGGTGGGCAGGGAGCGGGAGGTGGCGCGGGCCTGGGCGGGAGGGAGGACGGGGTACTCGGTGGCGTCCGGGTCCACGAACGCGAAGGCGATGCCCTTGGGCGTCTGCCGCACGCCGGGCGTGGGGACGTCGCGCCACTGCAGCCTGCCGTCGACGGAGTGGAGGCCGTCGCGGGCGAGCCCCACCGCGAGTCGCAGGGGCGCGTTGTCGAAGATGCCACCGTCGATGTAGCGCTCGGTCCGGGCCTCCCTGGGCAGGCACACGGCGGGGGATTGGGACTCCTTGGCCACGCAGGTGGACAGCTCGTGCGGCGGGAAGGCCACGGGGAAGGACATCGACGCGAGGATGAGGTCGCGCAGCGCCTGGAAGCCGATTTCGCCCTGCTCGTCGGTGACGAGCAGCGGCTCCATGCGCCGGCTGCCGGGCGTCGTGTAGTTGGTGGCGGAGGGGGGCTTGCCCGGGCCGCGCCCCCGGATGCGGATGGCGAACTTCTCCTCGATGCGGGGCAGGGGCATGCGGCCGTTCGCGGCCATGAGCACGCGGGGCTCCACGCGCGTGGTGGAGACGCCGAACACCACGTCACAGGACGTGCGCAGCCCCTGGTTCCAGGCCTTCTCGATGTCGGCGGCGCCGCGCTCCAGCCACTCCCGCGAGAAGACGCCGAGCGGGGAGGTCGACGCGGGGATGAAGAGCTGGTTGAAGCCGACGGGCACCCACGTCCGCCAGAACAGGGATTGGTCCGGGGGCGGCAGCTCGGCGCCACAGGACGCCATCACCGCGAGCAGCGAGTTCAGGCTCCCGGCCGAGGCGCCCGTCAACAGCCGCAGGTCCACCTCCTGGCTGCCCTGGGCCGAGGCGAGCGCGTAGTACAGGAAGCCCGCTTCGTAGACCCCCAGCGACACGCCGCCGCTGACGGTGAGCGAGACGGCGTTGGCGGGGACCCCCGACTCATCGAGGGGAATCGGCTGGGCCTTCGCGGGCGTGCCGCCGAGCAGGCACAGCCCGGCGAGGACGAGCGCCGTCGTGGAGCGGGAAGGGCGAGGGGCGGCGGTGACGTCGTTGGATGAAACACAGCCCGGCGTGCCGGGAACGGCTGAACCCATCCGGCGACCGTAGACCCGGGCCTCCCCGGGTGCATCAAGCTTCCGTGTCGGGACGTGTTGCTTCCTGGACACGGCGCGTGGAAGCCCAGGCGCGCGCCGCGTCCGGGGCCCATGGGCCCTCCGCGCGGAGCAGGGCTTCGCGTGAGGCACCGCGAAGGCACGATGGCGGTCGAACAGGTCGTGCTCCATCCCGATGAGGCTCCTGGCCCGGCGTTTCACCGCGCGCGGGGTCGAGGATGACCACGGCGGCGAGGAAGCGCCCGTCGGCCATGGCGGGGCCTCACACGAGACACCCCGGTGGCTGTCTTCACGCCGGTGGCGGACTCGCGCAAGTCCTCGTCCGTGCGTCCGTTTCACGGGCTCCGGCGTCGGACGATGCCGCTCACCCAGACATACCTGGGTCGCCGCCGCATCACTGGGAGCGTGTCCTGGGGCCGAATAGGCTTGTCTTGGTTTGTCTTCACAATCGAAGGAGCAACCCATGTCGAAGCCGTGGAGTGTCGTCGTGAGCATCCTCGTCGTGCAATTGCTGGCATGTGCCGGAGGAGGAGCGGGGCAGCCCGAGGGCCCTTCGGGTGAGATGCGCTTGTCGGTGCAGGGCCTGGCCCGCGGGGAGCTCGACAGCCTGGTGGTCACCGCGCAGCCCGCCAATGTCTCGCAAACCCTGACCTATTCGGCGACGTCGGACACCTTCGAGGGGACGCTCGTGTTGCCCGCGGGGGCGCAGACGCTGACGGCCGAGGGGTTCGTGGAGGACGGGACGGGGACCCCCGTGCTGGTCGCCAGTGGCACCGTGACGGTGACCGTGGTCGCGGGCACCACGGTGGGCGTGTTCCTGGACATCCGGGATGTGACGCCGGCCACGCCGCAGCCGGACATCGCGCCGTTCATCCGGTCGGCCTTCCACGGGTCGGTGAACATGCCTACCAACACTTTCACCGAGCTGGCCGTGTCCGTCGTCGACCTGGACGGAGACCCCATCACCTACCAGTGGACGAGCGACTGTCCGACGAGCGTGTTCACCCGGCCGACCGCGTCGTACACGGAGTGGGGCAATTCGGTGCCGGGTCGGTGCACGCTCGAGGTGCGGGCCACCGCGCGGGGACAGACGGTGTCGAAGAGCCTTTCGGTGAACGTGTATTCATTGACGCCGACGACCGGGGATGTGGACGTGGAGGGGACCTACACTCCGCGCCCGCTCATCACGGCGATTCACGTGCAGGGACAGGGGCTGCCCCTGCAGCGCTTCCTGCGTGAGGACGCGGTGACGCGCTTCCCCTTCGTGGGGCCGAACCGGACCTTCCAGGTGGAGTTCTTCGTGGACTATGGCACGAGCCACGGCACGCGCACGGCGACGCTGGAGTCGACGTGCGGCACGGTGGTGCGCGACGTGGACACCTGCGCGGCGAGCCCCGCGCCCACGTCCTGCTCCGTGTCGTACACGTGGACGACGCCCACCGGCTCGCCCTTGTGTTGGCTGAGGACCCAGGCCACCAACGGGACGCTGGTGGATGGGTTCACCGTCGGGACGATGGTGGATCAAGCGGTGCGCTGAGCACCTCCGGTCGAGACGCCCGCGGGGGCCACGACAGCCACCCGCGGGCATCGACCTGACCGGGAACTAGTAGCGGTAGGTGTCCTGCTTGAACGGCCCGGACACCGTGACGCCGATGTACGCGGCCTGGTCCGGCGTCAGCTCGGTGAGCTGCGCGTTGAGCTTCTTGAGCTGCAGCCGGGCGACCTTCTCATCCAGGTGCTTGGGCAGCACGTACACCTTGCCCACCTGGTACTTGTCGCTGTGCGAGTACAGCTCGATCTGCGCGATGGTCTGATTCGCGAACGAGCTGGACATCACGTAGCTGGGGTGACCCGTGCCGCAGCCCAGGTTCACCAACCGGCCCTTGGCCAGCATGATGATGCGCTTGCCGTC
The DNA here is from genome assembly GCF_020037055.1 of Myxococcus sp. AS-1-15. Taxonomy (NCBI): domain Bacteria; kingdom Pseudomonadati; phylum Myxococcota; class Myxococcia; order Myxococcales; family Myxococcaceae; genus Myxococcus; species Myxococcus sp. AS-1-15. The sequence continues at coordinate 225,448 of NZ_JAIQDF010000018.1, forward strand.
CGGGAAGATGATGTGGTCCACCTGCGGCTTGATCTCCTCCCACTGGTACTTCTCCAGGGAGGCGACCTCGATCTCATTGTCGAAGTGGCCGATGTTGCACACGATGGCCTGGTCCTTCATCTTCGCCATGTGGTCGTGGGTGATGACGCTCTTGTTGCCCGTGGCCGTGACGAAGATGTCCGCCTTGTCCGCCGCGTAGTCCATGGTGACGACGCGGTAGCCCTCCATCGCCGCCTGCAGCGCGCAGATGGGGTCGATCTCCGTCACCCACACCTGGGCCGACAGCGCGCGCAGCGCCTGCGCGGAGCCCTTGCCGACATCGCCATAGCCCGCGACGACGGCGATCTTGCCCGCCACCATCACGTCCGTCGCGCGCTTGATGCCGTCCACCAGCGACTCGCGGCAGCCGTACAGGTTGTCGAACTTGCTCTTGGTGACGCTGTCGTTGACGTTGATGGCGCGGAACAGGAGCGTGCCCTTGGCGGACATCTCCTGCAGGCGGTGCACGCCCGTGGTCGTCTCCTCGGTGACGCCGAGGATCTTCGCCGCCTTGCGCGAGTACCACGTCGCGTCCTGGGCCAGCTTCGCCTTGATGGACGCGTACAGCTCCCGCTCCTCCTCGCTCTGGGGGTTGGCCAGGACGCTGGCGTCCTTCTCCGCGCGCTTGCCCAGGTGCATCAGCAGCGTCGCGTCACCCCCGTCGTCCAGAATCATGTTCGGACCCTCGTGGTCGCTGCCCGCGGGGCCGAAGTCGAAGATGCGGTGGGTGAAGTCCCAGTACTCCTTCAGGGACTCGCCCTTGTGCGCGAACACCGGCGTGCCCGCGGCCACCAGCGCGGCGGCGGCGTGGTCCTGCGTGGAGAAGATGTTGCACGACGCCCAACGCACCTCGGCGCCCAGCGCCTGGAGCGTCTCCACCAGCACGGCCGTCTGGATGGTCATGTGCAACGAGCCGGTGACGCGAGCGCCCTTGAGCGGCTGCTGCTTGGCGTACTCCTCGCGGATGGCCATCAGCGCGGGCATCTCGCTCTCGGCGATCTTGATCTCCCGGCGGCCCCATCCGGCGAGGCCGAGGTCGGCGATGGCGTAGTCCTGCTTCTGCGTCTGCGTGGCGGCGGTCATGGCGTGTCTCCTGAGTTCAGGTTGCGTCGCGTGTGCTGGCGAGGTCCTGCCCGAGCCGCTGGAAACGGACCCACCCTCGCAAGCCACGCGTACAGGTGAGTGCCGTTGGGTCATTCCCTTCGAGCCTGGGGCCAGGGGCCTCGCAACACTCCTCGAAGTCCGGGGCAAACTACGAGAAGGCCCGGCGAATTTCAAAGGGAAGTTGCCGCCCCGGAGGGCAGGCATGCGGGCTCCACCCGACACCGGGCCTACAGGGTGGCCAGCGGTGGGAGCCCCTCCCCGCGACCGAGCGGGGCGGCGCCGGCGCCAGGGGCCGACGCGCGCCCGCGCGCCCGGGAGGGGCTACTTGCCCGACGCGCGCACCGAGCCGCCGCTGGCCCAGTGGTCCGTGGCGGCGCGCGTGAGGGTCTGCGCGAGCAGGTCCTCGAGCAGGTCCGCCTTGGCGATCTCCTCGGGCTCGAAGACGCCGAGCAGCGCCAGCTCCGGCTTCTCGCCGTACTGCTCCTCGCCCAGCGTCAGCCAGCCGGGGGTGTAGCTGGCGCCCACCAGGCCGTTGACCAGGGGGGCGATGCGCAGCGAGGCGCCGTGCGCGTGCACGGGGCCCGCGGGCGCGCCGTTGCTCTTCACCAGGCCGATGTCCTTGCCGGAGAAGCGCACCTCGAACGCGCGCGAGTCATCCCAGTGCGGCACCTGCTCCAGGGACAGGGACAGGGCGCCGTCGGACGCGGGGCCGGCCTCGCCGTTCGCCTTCTGGACGGCGGCCTTCAGGGCGTCGGAGACCTGGGAGGACAGCTGCGCCCAGCGCTCGCGCCGCGCAAAGGCCTTCCGGATGTTGTCGTTGATTTCCTTCAGAGAGGCACCAGCGTTCTTCGACGGCATGAAGTCCCCTTCGGGGGTTGGAGGGCAAGGCCGGATGCTGCCCTCCGCTCACGCATGGTGTCCAGGGGGCCCCCGGGCTTTCAGTCGCAGCCCTGGACGTCCTGGGTGATGTATCCGTTCCGGGTGGAGATGCGCCGGTCGTGGCACACCCCGGGGTGGCCCTCGAGCCGGTAGTGGTGGGTGGAGGTCCCCACCGCGTTGCGCTGCGCGCGGGGCACGCCCAGGTTGTACGCGGCCTCGCCCGTGAAGACGTCGTCGAGCTCGCGGTGCTCCCACGTCTGGAGCCCCCGGACGCCGAGCGCCCTCTCCGCGTCGCGCACGGTGATGCGGGTGGTGAGCCGGTTGGCCGGCGTCACGTCGATGTGCCCGTCCAGCACGAACTGCTTGTCGGAGCGGCTCACCGTGGGGAACACGTCCCGGCCGACGACGGTGACGGTGCTCGTGTCCCGCCACGTGGCGACGAGTTCGTCCGGGTTCTCCAGGTCCCCCACCCAGCGGTGCATGCTGGTGTTGGAGACGTCCTGCTCCACGGTGGTCAGCTCCCAGCCGCGCGAGGTGCGCAGGTAGCCGGACACCCTCAGGTGGTGGCCGCCCTGCGTGTCCACCTGGTGCCAGCCGTCCACCAGCGCGTACGTGGAGTCGTTCGACAGCGTCCCCAACTGGTGCTGGACGAGCCCGCCGGTGACGCGCGCGGTGCCCGTGTCCCGCCACACGAGCACGTTGGTGGGCAGGTCCCACCCCGGCCGTCCCTCGGGCACGCCGAGCACGCGCACGGTGAGCTGGTGCGGCTGACCGTCCGTCAGCAGGCCCACGAACGGGGTGAGGTCGTACTGGATGGGGCGGATGTTGAAGGCGCGGGGCGCGGGGAGCACGTACCAGAGGAAGGGATTGGACCAGCCACCGGTGTAGACGTGGGGGAAGGGCATCGCGATGCCGGCCACCCGGCCGTCCACCTCGATGACGACCTCGCGGTAGGGGCCGTCGTCGGCGGGGCACGAGTAGGGCACGACGATGGGCGCGGTGATGTACCAGAACTCCTCGCACCCGCCGCCGGAGCCCGTGGCGTAGACCTCCGCGACCAGGCGCGCGGTGTTGCGGGGCACCGTCACCTCGCCGACGAGCGCGCTGCCCTCGCGGCGCGGCTGGGTGAGCGGGAGCACGTCGCTCGCCAGGTTCGCGGCGGGCGCGTGGCCCCCCTGGGCCGGGTAGAACGTCAGGTACACCTGCACGTCCAGCACGCCCGTGTACGTCTCGTTCACCACGTTGCCGATGAGCATCCACACCGGCTGGGACCGCGCGAGGAGCGACGCATAGGCGGTGACGTCCTTCTCCACCGACCAGGCGATGCCCTCGCGCGAGGGCTCGGGCGTGGACGTCTTGAATATCGTCACGCCGCCCACCTCCAGGTGGCCCAGCCGGTCGTACTGGACGCCCTGCACCTTGCCCTCCAGGCGCAGCACCACCTTGCTCCAGGGGCCCGGGCACTCCGCGGGCGGCGTGAAGGTGCCGGTGAAGGGCGTGAAGTCGTCGAACCGCTCATCGACGATGCGCACGGTGCAGGACGGCGTCGGCGGCCGCGCCACGGCTGGCGCCGCGGTGCGCGGGTCGTCCCAGTCCGTGCCGAACTCGGGCGGAGGCTCCACGGCCCACGCCGGCAACGCGGCGCCCACCACCAGGAACACCGCGACGAGACTGCCAGGGAATGGCTTCACGGCTTGTCCTCTCCAAGTATGTAATTCTTGAATAGTAGGAGTTTGCCCTGACATGGGCAATGCGCGGCTGCGGGGACGTGGTTCGTTGAAGGAACGCGGGAAGAACGCGCGCGGCGTTCGTTGAGTGCTCGCGGTGCGAAGGATGACACCGCGACATCACCACACACCCGGGGGCCGGTCCCGGAGCGCAGGGGAATCCATATGCAGACAATGACTCACACCCGCCAACGTGGTTGGCGGACGACCACGCTCGCCGTGACGACGATGGCCCTGTTGGTGGGAGCCTGCGGGCCCGAGGCGCCCGTGCCCCAGGAGGAGCCGCTCACGGACACGGGGGCGGCGACCACGGCGGCCTTCGAGGCCTGGAGCGCGAAGAACGTCGTCGCGACGGAGGAGGGGCACTTCCTGGTCGAGGGGGACATGCGGATGCTGGACCTGGCGGAGGTCCGCCGGTACTGGGAGAGCTTCACGAACAATCCCAACGCGCTGTCTGTCTTCCGGGTGGGCGGGGCGGACGCGGCCTGGAGCCGCGCGGACCGCGAGGCCATCACCTACTGCATCCGTCCCACGGACTTCGGCGCGGACTACGACCGCGTGGTGGAGTTCATGCACCGCGCCGCCTCCGGCTGGGAGGGCGCGGCCAACGTGAAGTTCGTGCACCTGAAGGCGCTGGACTCGTCCACCTGCAATCGCAACAACAACCTGGTGAAGTACAACGTCGAGCGCAACTTCGCCTTCACGGGCCTGTCGGCGGGCATGGGGTTCCCCACGTACTCGCGGCCCACGCGCTTCCTGGAGCTGGGGCCCACGTCGACGTGGACGGATGCGGAGCTCATCGCCGTGCTGACGCACGAGTTCGGCCACGCGCTGGGCTTCGTGCACGAGCACGACACCGCGTCGGGCTGCGGCATGGTGATGACGGGCAGCTACCGGCCGCTGACGTGCTACGACGGCCGGGGCGCCATGCACTACCCGTCGATGCCGGGGTGGTTGGATCCGTCGCGCACGCTGAACTTCATCTCGCAGCGGGACGTGGAGGGCTCGCAGGCGCTCTATGAGGCGCCGACCAACGTGCTGAGCACGTCCAGCGGCACGGTGTACGCGCGCAAGCGCTCGACGGGTGACCTCTACCGGCGCGACGCGCTCGTGTGGACGTTGGTGGGTGGCCCTGGCCAGGCGTTCGTCGCGGTGGGCAACACGCTGTATGGCCAGACGCCGGGCGGCGGCTCTCCGGTGCAGTTCCTGGGCTCGAGCTGGGTGGGCATCGGCGGACCCGCGGGGCAGATCTTCGCCTGCGCGGGGGCGCTGTGCGCCACGGACAAGCTGACGGGCAACGTGGCCCGCTACAACGCGGCCACCGGGACGTGGACGACCATCGGCGGGCCCGGCTCGCGCTTCGCGACCACGACGACGCAGGTGTTCGGCCTGGGGCCGTGGCAGGACGACTACACGGCGCTCTACAGCGGCGCGGGCTCCTCGTGGAGCGTGGTGGGCGGCGGCGCCAGCGAGCTGGTGGGCGGTGGGACGAAGATGTACCGGCTCACCAACGACAAGGCGTTCATCCAGCGCTACGACGGGGGCTTGACGTGGACGAGCATCGGCTACTCGGGCCGCAGCTTCGTGGCCGTGGGCAATGACGTGTACGGCCTGCGTCCGGATGGCTCGTTCATCATGAAGTTCACGGGCTCGGCGTGGAACTCCATCCACGGCGCGGCGAGCAGGATCTTCAGCTCCAACGGCTACCTGCTCGCGCAGAACCTGGACGACACCATCGAGCGGTACGACCCGGTGTCGAACACCTGGACGAACCTGGGCAAGCCCTGAGCGTCCCACCGGACCTGGAGGCGCGCGGGGCGGGCGTCCTCAGGTCCAGGTGCGCTGCTGGTTGCGCTCGTTCTTCTGGCGGAAGGCCTCCTCCAGGTCCACGCCGACGCGGTTGGCGATGGCGACGAGGTAGTTGAAGACATCGACCAGCTCCTCGCCGACCTGGGCGCGCGCCGCCTCGGTCGGCGTGCCTTTTCCCTCGTCGTAGAGCTTCTCGTGGCGGCGGACGGCCTTGAACACCTCGCCGACCTCCTCGCCCATGAGGAAGCAGTTGTGGACCAGGTCCAGCTTCAGCCAGCCATGCATCGCTTCCAGCTCGTGGATGTATCGCTGGTAGTCCTTCATGGAGGCGCCGGGGGGAAGTTCAATCATCTCCCCGTCTTCAATCACCGGGCGGCCCGCGTCAACCCCTGGGAAGGAGAGGTCCGCGTCGAAATGCCGCGGGAAGATCCGCGGAGGCCTTCGTACCTCTGGGGCACAACACCCGGAGGTCTCATGCAACGCGGTGCATTCCTGCTGGCCCTGGCCAGTCTCCTGCCGACCTGGGCCGTGGCGGCGCCCCACGTCACCCGGCTTCCGCCCCAGGACGCGGCGGTCCATTGCAGTCCCGGCGAGCCGTGCACCCAGCCCACGACGGACGGCTGGGTCGCGCCGATGGAGTACGCGGACGGCAAGAAGTTCCCGCTGCAGGACTATGTGAATGGCGGGCCCAACGGCGAGCTGTACCTGCTCATCAGCGACAACGCCGAGTACACCTCCGAGGAGTGCAACTTCGGGATGCCCGAGGCGGGCGGGATTCCCTCGGTCCAGACCAACCCCTGCCTCTCCCAGACGCTGTTCATCGGCCTGCGCCTGCCTCGGCCCAAGGACGCCAACGGGAACTTCCTGGAGGCGTCTGGCTTCATCGACGTCTGGCTCGATGCCCAGCGCGACGCCACCATCAACCAGGTCCCCGGCGCGAGCGGGCCGCGCTCCGAGGACCGCCACCTGCGGTTCCGCTACTCCACCGGCCCCAACGGGAACACCGCGCTGACGCAGCAGATGGGCAACAACGCGAACGGGTGGACGGGGCTGTCGGCCCCCAACCAGGCCTGGGCCACCACCGCCCTGGTGACAACGCCGAGCGCGGACCCCTCTCGCGTGCACATCGAGTTCTCGGTGAAGCTGCGCAGCAGCGTGCCGCCCATCGTCGGCAGCGAGCCTTTGTCCTCAGCGGTCCGCAAGCTGGGCCTCGCGCTCCAGAGCAGCCCTGGCATGACGGCGGGCGCCACGCAGCGCGTGGGCGGCGGCATCTTCTTCAACGCGAAGAACCAGCCGCCCAACGGCCTCCTGCCCGCCACCTGGGAGACGCTCGAGCTGCGGGAGCACATCCCCATCCCCTTGAGCTTCACGATGTGGAACGTGGGGCAGATGCCGGACGCGACGTTCTGGGTGCCCGACGGCGGCTCGGGGGAGATCGACACCGTCGCCGCGAAAATCTACAAGAAGGAGGTCGTCTGCATCTCCGAGATCTGGATGTCCCATGAGCGAGGAGAGCTCGTCGAGAAGGTCAACGAGCTGCGCGCCGCCGAGTCGCTGCCTCCCATGCAGGCCGTCACGGAGCTGAACGACGACATCTTCCAGCCGCCCACGGAGACGACGGGGCTGGTGCTGCTGTCCTCACGGCAGATTCTTGAGGGTGGCATCCACCACTTCCCGTCCAACATGTGCACCGGCGCCGACTGCATGCAGGACAAGGGCGTCATCTGGGCGCGCATCGCCACGCCGGCGGCCACGGTGCCCGTCACCGTCATGGAGGACACGGGCCTGCCCAAGCTCTCCACGGCCACGGACTACGGCGAGTTCGTCGACGTGTTCTGCACCCACGTCAACGCGGGCGAGAACACGCCGGGGCCGGACACGGATGCGCGCGAGGACCAGTTCTTCGACATCATGGCGTACGTCCAGCAGGTGCGAAAAGGCGGGCCCCTGAATGCCAATACCTATCCGTACCTGCTCGGCGACAACGACATCTTCCCCCAGGGCACCTGGCCTGGCGGCCTGGACCGGCCCGCCTTCCTGCTCGGAGACCTGAACACGATTGGACCCAAGGCCACCGAGGCCGACTCCAACTTCTCCGCCTATCAGGACATGGTGGGGCCCAACTACCTGGACATCAGCGAGCGCACCGAGTTCGAGGAGGCCAACAGCTTCTTCTCCGAGTCCCGCGACCTGGCGCGCACCTCGTCCGGCTCGGACCCGATGGCGACCGGGACGTGGCTGACCAGCACCTGCACGGATCTGGTGTCGGACCAGCTGGCTGGCTTTGACCGGCTCGACTACGTGCTGGTGTTCCCGCCCGCGAACACGCTGGAGTTCCCCGCCTACGCGCTGCTCAAGGAGCCCACGGCAAGCGTCGAGCCGCACTTCGACCCCGACTCCGGCATCTCCATGGAGGTGGGGGGCTCGCCGCAGTTCTTCCAGCAATGCCTGTCGGACCACGCGATGGTGGACGTGGAGGTGGCCCTCACGAAGGTGAAGGACGTCGTGAAGTACAACCCCGCCAAGCCGCACCGGATTGAATACGCGGTGAAGCAGGTGACGGACCTGGAGACGGAGAGCGGCTGCTGCGCGGATTGGTTCACGCCCCGCGTGCACATGACGGCGAATGGCTTCTTCCGGGAGAACGCATACCTCGACATCGTCGAGGACCAGACCATCTACCCGAACTGGCGCGTGCAGACCGGGCCGAGCAATCCCACGCAGTTCCCGGACCTGCCCGCCAACTTCACGGGGGTGGTGAACATGACGTCCGCCATCTGGGAGGAGGATGTCGGCCCGAATGACCACTACGACTCCATCCCCGAGGGAGGCTCGAGCCTGGCGGTGGATGACCGGGACGGCCACTTCAGCTTCTTCGCGTCGTCGGGCCTGGTGCGCCGGGTGAAGGGGGAGTCGAGCGCCAATGACTGGCTCACGGGACTGGAACTGATGGGGAGCTTCCTGAACGGCTACGAGAACGGCATGTCCCTGGAGACGGAGGGGACGGACCATGACTCGGGTGACAACGCCCGGGTGCGGCACTTCATCCAACTCAAGGAGCTGGAGACCCCATGAGCGCAATGATTCGGACGTCCGCGGTGCTCGCGTGGCTCCTCGGTGGGGCGGCCCATGCCGTCGAGCCGATGGTGCCCTACGACAACTTCAACCCCTCGGAGTCCAACCCGCCTCGCGCGACGAAGGTGCGAGGCATCGACCCGGCGCGCTGGGTGGACGTGCAGACGGGGAGCCGGCAGCAGGCGGTGCGGGAGCTGGCCTTCACACGGCTGCGGCTGGCCAGCCGGGCCAACACAGGCACGGGGCGCTACGGCCTGCGCTTCATCCAGCCGTCGGCGGTGACGGCCATCGAGGCGAAGGTCCGGGTGAACAACGCCCGGAGCACGGGGTGCGAGCTGTCGCAGGGCGGCATCTCCCAGGGCGCGGCGGAGCTGTCCGGCCACTTCTTCAATGCGGCGACGCCCAGCCGCGCCAGCGCGAAGGATGACGTCACCGCGTCCATCCGCGTCGTCTCCCGGTCCACGGACCCGCTGGGCTCCCAGGACCTGCGCGTGGAGGCGCACATCGAGCGGTGCCACGACGCCTCGTGCACGGCGCGCGGCTCGCTCTTCACGGCGGACCTGGGGCAGGTGCACCAGGGAGAGCAGACCCGGCTGCGCGTCCAGTGGGACGCGGCGAATGACCGCTTCGTGTTCCAGCGCGACAGCCAGCCCGAGGTGTTCGGCGCCTACACCGTCACGGACACCCAGGCTCCGGGCATCGCCAGCAAGGAGCTGGTGGTGAGCCATTCCGTGCCCACGTGCGCGAGGGGGAGCCCCAGCCCGCTGGCGTATGTGAATGCGTACTTCCACGACGTGGGGGTGAATCAATCGGCGGCGCCCGCGCCCTGAGGTCGCGAGTCGACGGACGATTCGTCCTGGTGCGGCGAGAGCTCGTGGTGTCTCGCCGCCCGCGCTCGTGGAGTGCTGCGTCATCATGACGAACCCGGCGGGGTCTTGTTCTTTGCCCTGGTGAGTGCTTGGTTCCCGACCTGTTTGAAGAGGGGGAACACACTCATGAGTCGTGGCACGAGACGGATGTCTGGCATCGCGTTGTTGTGCGTGTTGTGGATGGCGGGCTGCTCTGGGAGCGCGCCCGAGGAGGCGACACCCGAGCTCGGCACCTCTCGCGCCGCGGAGGGGTTCTCCCGTCAGGGGACGGTGCTGGCGGGGCGCAATCACTCACTGGCCCTTCGCTCGGATGGGACGGTGTGGTCCTGGGGTGGCAACACCTTCGGACAGCTGGGCAACGGCACGACGCGTTCGCGCCCTCACCCTGGTCGGGTGTGGCGCTTGTTCGACATCCGCTCGCTCGGCGCGGGGGAGCTGCATTCGCTGGCGCTGAAGTCGGACGGGACGGTGTGGGCCTGGGGCAACAACCTGAATGGACAGCTCGGAGATGGGAGCACGACGTCACGCCCCGTCCCCGTGCCGGTGTCTGGGTTGACGAACGGCGTGGCCATCGCCGCGGGCTTCTCCCACTCGCTGGTCCTGAAGTCGGACGGGACGGTGTGGGCCTGGGGCAACAACGCCGCGGGACAGCTCGGGGACGGGACGACGACGCGGCGCGTGTCCCCGGTGCAGGTGCAGGGCCTCTCCGGCGTCATGGCCATCTCCGCGGGCAACGTCCACTCGCTGGCGCTGACGGCGGATGGTCGGGTGTGGTCCTGGGGCGGCAACGCGGATGGGCAACTGGGGACCGGAGACCTCGTGGGCCGCTCGCTGCCCGCGGTGCTCCCGGGCCTGACGGGCGTGACGTCAGTGTCGGGCGGTGGCTCGCACACGGTGGCGCTGCGGGTGGATGGCACGGTGTGGAGCTGGGGCAAGAACGATGACGGACAGCTCGGGCTGGGCTCCACGGCGGTGACGCTGGTCCCCACGCAGATTCCCGCGTACGGCGGCGTCGAGGCGGTGGTCGGCGGCGGGCAGCACACCGTGGCGCTGAAGGGGGATGGGACGGTGTGGGCGTGGGGCAGCAACGCGCGCTCCCAACTGGGAGACGGGACGATGCTCCCGCGGCTGTCTCCCGTGCAGGTGCCAGGGCTCACACAGGTGCGGGGTGTGTCGGCGGGCGGCGGACAACACTCGGTGGCGGTGAAGGCGAGCGGCGAGGTCTGGGCCTGGGGTTCCAACAGCGACGGTCAGGTGGGAGATGGGTCGTACCTGATGAAGTCGATGCCCGTGGCGACGCGCGCGTGGCTCGAGCGGGCCGAGGCCTCCGCGGGGGTGGGGCACTCCCTGGCCGTGAAAGCGGATGGCGCCGTCTGGGCCTGGGGCAACAACCAGAGCGGGCAGTCGGGCAATGGGTCGACGGTGTCGTCCTGGAGTCCGCTCCGGGTCACGCTTCCGGGGGCCTCCCTGGCGGGCTCGGTCGCCGCCGGAGGTGTGCACTCGATGGTCCTCCGGGAGGACGGCACGGTGTGGGCCTGGGGCGCCAATGGCTACGGCTCCATCGGAGATGGGACGACGACCTCGCGGCCAACGCCGGTCCAGGTGCAGGGGGCGTTGGTGGCCACGGCCGTCGCCACCGGAGTCCGTCATTCGCTGGCCTTGAAGGCGGATGGGACGGTGTGGGCCTGGGGCTGGAACTCCATCGGACAACTGGGAGACGGGACGGTGCTCACCCGGCTCTTGCCCACGCAAGTCCCGGGATTGTCGGGTGTCGTCTCGATTGCCGCGGGCGAGGCGCATTCGTTGGCCTTGAAGGCCGACGGCACGGTCTGGACGTGGGGACACCACAGCCCGTCCTGGATGGAGCTGGACCCCGATGATCCACCTCCGCCGGGGCTCGTGTCTCCGCTGCAGATGGCGGGGCTCTCGGAGGTGGTGGGTGTGGCGGGCGGCAACAGCCACTCGCTGGCGCTCAAGTCGGACGGAACGGTCTGGGCCTGGGGCAACAACGATTCGGGGCAGTTGGGAGACGGCACCTTCACGTCGCGGATGACGCCGGCGCAGGTGGTGGGGCTGTCGGGCGTGGTCGCCGTGGCCGCGAACGGCCTGTACTCCAGCGCGCTGAAGGCGGACGGGACGGTGTGGACGTGGGGCGCGAACTCCTCGGGGCAGCTCGGCGGAGGAATCTCGCTGTCGCGCGCGCTGCCCGCGCAGGTCGCGAGTCTCTCCACGGTCCGGTTCCTGGGCGCGGGGCAGGCGCACTCCCTGGTGGTCAAGGACGACGGGACGCTGTGGGCCTGGGGGAACAACTACTCCGGTCAGATTGGGGATGGGGCGCAGGACCTGACGGCGTTCCCCGTTCCGTCCCTGGTGACGCGCGCGCGTGGGGTGGCCGCGGCCTCGAATGTCTCGATGGGTGTGACTCCCGAGGGCAAGGTCCAGACCTGGGGTGCGAACACGTGGGGGCAGTTGGGAGACGGAACCCGCATCACCCGGCCGGAGCCCGGCGAGGTGGCCGGGCTGACGGGGATGATGGCGGTCTCCATGGCGTATGACCATGCGTTGGCGCTGAAGTCAGACGGGACGGTGTGGGGCTGGGGGGCCAACTCCGGAGGCGTATTGGGAGACGGGACGCGGATGCAGCGCTTCACTCCCGTGCAGGTCGCGTCCGCCCTCCGGTTCCAGGCCATCTCCACGGGCTCGGCTCACAGCCTGGGGCTGGCGGAGGATGGGACGGTGTGGGGCTGGGGCGGGAACATGCATGGAGAGGTCGGGGATGGAACGCAGACCCTTCGCTCGTCGCCGGTCCAGGTGCAGGGGCTGACGCAAGTGATTGCCATCTCCGCGGGGAACTCGTTCTCGCTGGCCTTGAGGGCGAACGGCACCGTGTGGTCCTGGGGGAGCAACATGAGCGGCAGATTGGGGAACAACTCGACGGTGTCGCGCTCGGTGCCAGGCCAGGTGCCGGGGCTCACGGGCGTCACCGCCGTGGCGGCGGGGAACGGCCATGGGCTGGCCTTGAAGGCAGACGGCACGGTCTGGGCGTGGGGGGCCAACGCCTACGGCGAGGTGGGGGATGGGACGACGGTCAACAAGCTCGTGCCCGTCCAGACGCGGGTGTTGACGGGGGTGACGTCCATTGCCGCGGGGGTGAATCACAACCTAGCCATCACGGTGGGGGGGCTGGTCTGGGCTTGGGGACGCGATGAGCGGGGGCAGCTCGGAGACGGAGCTCCGTCCGCGGCGACGCTCCAGCCCGCGCGGGTGAGTTCGCTGGGGGCCGCCGTGTCGGTTGCCGCGGGTGGGGACCATTCCCATGCCATCCTCGCGGACCGGAGCCTCTGGTCCTGGGGTGGCAGTAGTTACGGACAGCTTGGCTCCGGGCTGTCCCTGGTCCGGGCGGCCCCCGTGCAGGTCTGGTGATTCGGGAGCCGCGATGCGTGGGTGTAGCCAGGGCCGTCACGCTCCAAGTCTGGGGTGTGACGGTTCGGGTCACAAATCAACTCACGCACAGAGAGTCACAGTGTTGGGTATGGTTTTTGTAGCCGGGTTGCACTCTCCGTCGGGATTTCCCTGCGGACATCGGAGTGCCCCATGCGCCTGAACCTGACCCACAGCTCTCGTTTGCTGGCCGCAGTGTTTGCCCTTGTCCTGCCCTCCACGCAGTCCTTGGCAGCGGAGCCGGTCTGCGTGGAGTCCCGCGGGCTGAAGCACTGCGGTCTGAACGGCGCCTCGGTGAAGAGGACGGAGGAGGGCGTCCGGGTGGAGGGCCAAGGTTCCTCCGTGAAGGGGGGCGTCGTCATCCAGACGGAAGCGGCCACGAACTGGACGGCGGGAATGTTCATCGAGGGCGTGGGGGCTGAGCAGACGTCCCAGACAGTCTTCTCCTCCACGTCGAAGGAGGGCAATACGAGCACGGCGACCCTGGAGCAGGTGAATGGGAAGGTGGGTTATTCGGCCGCCTTCTCCCGGGACGGGCAGCAGTTGACCTACTCCGTGTTCATCTATCGTGACGGCGCTCTGCAGGCCTCCTTGGGAGGCATTCGCAGTGGAGAGGTCACGGTCCACTCGGTCCAGAACCCCGAGCTGCCGCCCATCGTGCGCCCTCTTGGCATGACCTACGATGCTTGCATGCAGGCCTGCTTCAGGCTCTCCTGCGCCTATTGCGAGCATTTGTATAATGGCGCCCAGCGCACCCTTCCTGGAGGGGCCCGCGAGTGGCAGTTCGACGTCTCCCATCCAGAGCTCCACCTCAAGGACGGGCGTGTCGTGGAGGGGGACGAGGTCGTCATGCGCGAGGAGCTCCACAAGTCGAAGCGTCAGCTCCATCCGTTGGGCGCCGAGCAGATTCAGATCCAGACCACGGCCCCGGCCATCGAGCTGCGTGACGAGAACGTCACCCGCGCCTGTTCCACCCGGTAGCGCCCCCAGCGAGTCGAAGCCTGTCAGGAGTGAATGGGCCGCGGCGCTCCAGGTTGAATCCGTGGGTAGTCTGATTCAGATGAGAGGATTCCTCAGGCCGCCTGCGGCAATGCGAGTTGTTCGGCGTCTGGAGGCCCTCCTGGCGCCAGATCGGGTGTGCTCTGTCTGGACACATGCGGTGGCCATCTAGCCCCAGGAAAATGCGGATGCGATGGTAGGTGTACCTCGGATACCCCGGCGCCAGCTCTCGCATCCGCTCTACGACAGGCCGCACTTTCTGGGCCTTGTGCGACGCGTTTCCGAGGGACGAGCGCGGCGCTGTCCACCCGCCGAGTATGCATGCTGCTGCGGGTGGACAGCCCCGTGCTCGGGCATACTCCACCTACTTCCTTCGCGAGGTGGCTCGGAGGTAACCGTCTGGGTTGGCGCGGAAGCGCCAGCCCATGATGCGAGGGCCGCTCCGCTGTTCGAACTGCTCGCGAAGTCGCTGCCAGTCATGAACAGTCTCTAACGGAAGTCTGCGCTCTATTTCGACGGCTCGAGCCCTGCTTGGCGGTCTAGAAAAAGAGAGAGTTCCCCTCGGTTCGCGAGGTCGCGTCCCCGCGTGAATTCCTCGAACATGGGGGCGGGAGCCAGCCAGTACGGCAGGTCGGTCTGTCCAGCCATTCCGCCTTCTCGAAATATGGCGTCACTTGGAACTCTCTGATCCAGCTTCACGAAGAAGACAACACCGCCGACCATCAATCGCACCATGTTGATCCCGCTTTTCCTATCGAACTGAGGTGCTCGGTACGCAAAGACCCCATCATCGCCCTGCTCTCGCCGGAGCCGGAATCCGACTGCGTTCACGCTTGAGTGGATCGGCGTGCCTCGGAAGGAGATGTCCTCCAGTATCGCTCTGTACGGCCCCAACTGGATGCGCCCCAGGGCGGGCTTGGTTGATGCGTACTTCCACAGGAGAGCGGCAAGAAAGCGGATGATGTCGTCACCCCGGGTGCCAGCAAGCCGATGTATACCCTCCGGCTTTCCAGCGGCGTCGGCCCGGAGAGCATCGAGAGATTGCTTTGCGCCTCCTTCCCACTTTCCGATCGTGTTGTCGCAGTCACGGCATAGGATGTCCCTATCCCAGATGCCGGACTGGGTGTCCGCATACTCTCCGGAGTCGCGAACAACGGCATGCGCCTTCCCGACCTGGACCTCACGCGCGAAGGCCTTGGGGATGAGGTGGGCTTTGATAGTTTTGGAATCTCTGCAGATTAGGCACGGCATTCGAAACTCCTGTGCAGGCGACAATAGCCCCATCAAGCGCGTGGTCCTCGTGAGGCGCCAGAGACCGATAGCCAGTTCTGAGGAACCCGTCCGTGGATCATCGGTGCTGAATCTATACCTTCGGCTTTCTTGCTCGAACAAAAATGCATCCATCCGGCCGTCAGCATCCGGCAGTTAGAGTGCGTCCAGATGGAGCCGGAGGGCACTCTCCACCCGGCGCAGACTCACTTGTCTGGGCGGCCGGTGCCTTGCCCTCGACACCCAGCACACAGCAATCGCGCAAGATCGTGCATGCTATATTCTGGCATGGCCCCCGGCCGCGCCGGGCCTCACTGCCCTGAATGGAGCGGATGGAGGAAATGACATGCCGAATCGACTGGTGGTACTGGTGGCACATCCGGATGACAATCAGCGGTACGAAAACCGCTGGAACTCGACGATGGAGCAGCTCCTATTCATCACGACGAACCCGAAGATCTTGACCCAGTGCCAGCGTGCATTGGACGGCAGCAACCAGTGGGTCTACGTGCAGAGAATGGCTTACGGGCGTCACAAAAGCCGCGTCATCGGCCGCGTGAAGGTGGCACGGTTCGACGAGGAGGAGCTGCGCGTATGGTTCGAGAACTGGGAGGACTATGACGCCGCACCCTCGCCAGGGTCGTGTCCCTATAAGTGTGTAGTCGGCGAGCAGGGACGAGCGGGAAAGAGGGAAGCTCCTCGGTGAAACCAAC